>JADJCV010000004.1:1677784-1988069 GCA_016703025.1 Candidatus Avedoeria danica | reverse complement strand
CGTTTCGGCCGTACAACGGGACATCGTTGTCGTACACCGCCGTGATCCGAGGCTGCTCGCTGCAGTAGGGCGGGTCCCAGTCCGGCGCCGGATGGTCGCTCTGCGCCTCGGCCCGGCCGACGGCGACCAGCCACACCACGCCCACGACCCAACACGTGAGCGCCCAACGCCTGCCAGCCGCGCCGCGACGCCGCGTTTTCGGCGGAGAGGACGACGCGTATGACCCGATCGACACCATTGGAATTCTCCTGAACGAGAGCGGCCGTCGATTGGGGGCGACGGGCCGCGGTGATCGGGGGGGCGCCGGGGAGGGTACCGGACGGGCGTTGCGCAGTCGTCGCACGGCGCGCCATGCTCGGCCGCGACGCGCGCTGGACACGACCGACCCGCTCTGGAACAATCACGGCTTCACCCGACCGCCGGCAAGGATCGCTTGATCGTTGGATGCTGATCCCCAAGCGCCCGCTCCCCCCGAAATCGATCGCGCCATCGACGGCATTACGCGTGCCGATGGCGTCACGTCGATGTTCAGCGCCGACGACGCTGCGATCGACGCGCGCGACGAGTTCGTCGAACGGTTCCAGGACCCGCCGCCGCTGCTGATCGTCATCTCCGGCCCCTCGGGCGTCGGCAAGGACGAGGCGCTCAAGGCGATGAAGTCGATCGGCTTCCCGTTCCACTTCGTCGTGACGGCCACGACGCGGCCGCGGCGGACGACCGAGATCGACGGCGCGGACTACCATTTCATCAACGTTGCGGCGTTCGCCGAGATGATCGACCAGGGCGAGCTGCTGGAATACGCGCTCGTCTACGGCGATTACAAAGGCATCCCGAAGCAGCAGGTCCGCGCAGCCCTCGCCAGCGGCCAGGACGTCGTGCTGCGGATCGACGTGCAGGGCGCGCGGACGATCCGCAAGCTGGTGCCTGACGCCATCCTGATCTTCATGGTCGCCGAGAGCGTGGCCGAGCTCGAGCGGCGGCTGCGCGAGCGCAAGAGCGAGCCGGCCGACCTGCTGAAGATCCGGATCGCCACAGCCCGCGAAGAGATGCGCCTGGCCGTCGACTTCGATTACGTCGTCGTGAATCGGCGCGACCAGCTGAACGTGACCGTCGACACGATCACCGCGATCATCCGCGCCGAGAAGCACCGTGTCGCCCGCGTCGCACGCGGGGCGCCCATCGTCTTGTGATGGGCGGCTGGCCGTTCGCCGAGGTCGCCGTCGCCCTTCCGACCGACCTCGGCCGACCGCGCCCGGCCGCGCCGGATGCGCCGTCTCCCGACGCCTTCACGTACGCCATCCCCGGCCCGCTCGCCGACGCCGTTCACATCGGCAGCGGCGTCCGCGTGCCGTTCGGCCGCCAGCGCCTCATCGGCATCGTCGTCGGCCTGGCCGCGCGCACGGACCTCGGCCGCGTCCGCGACATCGAGGCCGTCGTGGACGGGGACCCGTGGCTGACGCCCGAAAGCGTCGCGCTGGCGCGGTGGGTCGCCAAGCACTACCGAGCGCCCCTTTTCAGCTGCCTCCAGCCCTTCCTGCCGCCCGGCACGGACACCGCCGCCCCGCGCCGCTACCGCCGCACGGATGCGCCGGTGGCTGCGTTCGGATCGGATGCGGACGTCCTCGCCCTCGTCGGCGCGTTCGGTCGGCAGCGCCGCCGGACGGAGTCCACCCTCCGCAAGGCCGTCGGCCCGCGCAAGTTCGCCGCCGCGCTGGCCGCCGCGCTGGCCGCCGGGCTGATCGAGCCGCTGGACGATCCGGACCTCGCGCCGCGCGCCCGGACGACCGCTTTCGCCCGCCGCCTCGTCGCCGACGGGGCGGCCGTGGACGCCGCCCTCGCCAAGGTCCGCCCGCACGCCGCGGCGGACGCGCTGGCGTGGCTGCGCCGGCCGGAAGTCGTGCTGCCGACGGCGGCCGAGCTTGCCGCGGCGACGGGCGGTGCCGCGCCGGGCGGCGGTGCGCGTACGCTCGCCCGGCTGGCGGCGGACGGCCTCGTGCTCGTCGCGCCGGCAGGCGAGGTGAACGTGGCGGACGCGGCGAAGTCGGCGGACGCGGCGAAGTCGGCGAAGTCGGTGGAGTCGGCGGAGTCGGTGGACAAGGTGGACAGCGTGCACGCGGTGGACGTCGTGGTGTTGCAGGTCCACGGCGCCCGCGCCCGCGCCGCCGAGCATGCGCTGCGGCGGGTGACGGCGCACGTCGAGGCCATGGAGTACCTGGCCGCATCGGGCGGCGCCGCGCCGACGGCCGACGTCGTCCGCCGGACGGCGGCCACGGCGGCGACGCTGGCGGCGCTCGAACGGGCCGGCCTGATCGCGGTCGTGCGGGCGGAGGCATCCGCGGGATTGCCGCCCGCATCGTTGGGCGCATCGTTGGGCGTGTCGAGTGCGGGCGACGGAGACGGGCGCGGTGAGGCCGTTCCGCCGATGACGGCCGACCAGACGCGCGCCTGGGCACAGCTGGTGCCGCTGCTGGACGGCGCCGACGGCCCGGACGCCGGCGGACCGCCCGTCGATCCGCCCGTGGCCCTCCTCCACGGCGTGACCGGCAGCGGGAAGACCGAGCTCTACCTGCGGGCGATCGCGCACGTGGCCGCACGCGGCCGGCAGGCGATCGTCCTCGTGCCGGAGATCGCGCTCACGCCGCAGATGGTGGATCGATTCGAAGCCCGCTTCCCGGGCAAGGTCGGACTCTGGCACTCCGAGATGTCGCCCGCCGAGCGCCGCGAAGCGTGGCAGCGCGCCCGCTCCGGCGCGGTCACCGTCGTCGTCGGCTCGCGATCCGCCGTGTTCAGCCCGCTGCCGCGCCTTGGCCTGATGATCGTCGACGAAGAGCACGCCGACGCGTACAAGCAGGACCGCACGCCGCGCTACCACGCGCGCGACGTCGCGATCGAGCGCGCCCGCCGGGTCGGCGCGGCCGTCGTGCTCGGCAGCGCGACGCCGGCCGTGACGTCGTACTGGCACGCCCGGCGCGGGGTCTGGACGCTGATCGAGCTGCCGCGGCGCGTGAGGACGGCGGACCCGCGGGCCGCGTTGGACGGCGGGGCGGCGATGACGGCGCCGGGCCACGGCGATCTGCCGCCGGTCCGCATCGTCGATATGCGGGCCGAGCTGCGGGCCGGAAACACGTCCATCTTCAGCCGGCCGCTGCTGGCGGCGCTGCAACACGCGCTCGTGGCCGGCGAGCAGGCGATCCTGTTCCTGAACCGGCGGGGCAGCGCGACGTTCGTCCAGTGCCGGGACTGCGGCCACGTCCAGGTCTGCCCGCGCTGCGATGCGCCGCTCACGCAGCACGTGGCCGGGCTCGATGCGGCCCGTCCGGGCCGGGCGACGGCGCGGCTGGTGTGCCACGCATGCGGCCACACCGAGCCGCCGCCCATGCTCTGCCCGGCATGCACGAGCCACCGGATCCGCTACGTCGGCCTCGGCACGGAGCGGCTGGAGCGCGAGACGCTGGCCGCCTTCCCGGGCGTCCGGACGCTCCGCTGGGATGCCGACACGACCGAGGCGCGCGGTGCGCACGCCGCGCTGATGGCGCGCTTCAGCAGCGGGCAGGCGGACGTGCTGATCGGCACGCAGATGATCACGAAGGGCCTCGACCTGCCGCTCGTCACGCTCGTCGGCGTCGTCTCGGCCGACACCGCGCTGCACTTCCCGGACTACCGCGCCGGCGAGCGCGCGTTCCAGCTCCTGGCGCAGGTGGCGGGCCGGGCCGGTCGATCGGCCGCCGGCGGCCACGTGATCTTCCAAACGTACAACCCCGACCACCCGGCGATCACGTTCGCTGCGCAGCACGACTTCGCCGGCTACTACACCCGCGAGATCGCGTTCCGTGCCCAGCACGGCTACCCGCCGTGGCGGCCGCTGTGGCGCCTGCTGTGGGTCACGGACCTGAACGACGCCGCGGCCGAGCCGGCGGCGCGGGCATACGCGCACCAGCTCGAGGCCGCCGCCGCCCGCCTCGGCCTGCCCTACACGATGGTGCGCGGTCCGGCGCCGGCGTTCTTCCACCGGCAGCGCGGCAAGTACCGCTGGCAGATCGTCCTCAGCTCGCCGGATGGCCACGCGCTGCTGGCCGAGGCGCCCCCGCCGCCGGGGTGGCGGGTGGATGTGGATGCGATCGACGTGTTGTGATCGACGTGCTGTGATCGATGGGCTGTGATCGAGGGGATGCAGCGGTCGTCCGGGCGTCGCGCTGCCGTGGTCGCGCTGCCGTGGTCGCGCTGGCACCTGTCGGTCGATTCGACCGCGCTCTGTCGCCGAACCCTGTCGCCGAAGCCTGTGCCGAAGCCTGTCACGGAACCCTGTCACGGAACCCTGTCGCGCGCAACCGTGTCCAGTGCGTACGGGCCCGATGTCGCCCGCGCTCTTCCGATGCACGTCATCGCCCTCAACGCTGCCATCCGAATCAGGAGATCCGCATGCCGCACCGCGTCGTCGCCCCCGCATCCGTCGCCATCGCTCTCGCCGCCGCCGTGCTGACGTGGGTCTGCGGCGCTGCCGCTCCTGCCGCCGCGGCGCCGCCGCTCCCGCTGCGCTACCAGTTCCACGTTGGGATGGATGTGCCCGTCCGGATGCCTTTCCGGTGGAACGCTCCCTACCTGGACCTCGAGGTCGGTCCGGACGGCACGCGCTACGCGCTCGATCGCGGGAGTCGGCGCGTGCTGCGCTATGCCGTGGACGGCCGACTGATCAACGCCTGGGGCTGGCCGGGGAACGGGCCGGGCGAGTTCGGCGACGACCGGACGAGCATCGACATCGGTCCGACGGGCGACGTGTTCGTGGGCGATCCCGCGAACGGCCGCGTCCAGCAATTCACGGCTTGGGGCGCCTTCGTGGCGGACGTCTGTCTCGGCGGCCGGGCAGTGGACGGGACGTGCGCACCGGACCTGAGCAACCGCACCGCAATGGCCGTCCTGCCGGACGGACGGTTCGTCGTCGGCACCCGGAAGGTCGCGGACGGCCGCGATGTCGGCGGCGACCTCACCGTGTATCGCCCGGACGGCGCGCTCGAGCGCACGTGGACCACCGTCGGCATCCACGCGCTCGAAAGCGACAGCCGTGGCCGGATCGTCGCGGCGGAGCCGTCGGCCTCACGCGTCGAGGTCTTCGATCCGGACGGCACGCTGCTGGCCACGCACGGCCGACGCGCTGGGGATGGAAAGCCGACGGACCCCGGGACGTTCGACCTGTGTCACGGTTCGTGCGCTCCGTTCGGTGGTTGCGAACCCAGCTGGGAATGCAATCCGCGGGACCTGGCGATCGGCCCGGATGACAGCATCTATGTGAACATCGCCGGCGAGCGCATCACCCGCTTCCTGCCCGACGGTCGCGCCGTCGAAGCCCTTCGCACGGGCCTGCAAACTTTGGCCGTCGGCCCCGACGGGACGATCGTCGTGGCCTATGACGCGCAGCTCTTCGCATGGTCCGCGGACGGCACGCCGGGCCCGACGTGGACGCTCGACCCGCCGCTCCTCAGCCCACCGCCCGACGGGCCGAGCGGCGCGTTCTTCGATCCGGTCGCCGTGGCGCCGGTGGCGGGCGGCGCCGTCATGTCCGATGCCGGCGCCGGGGCGCTGCAATGGCTCGGACCGCGCGGCGAGCTCGGCCGCCGGCAGCCGACGAACCCGTGCAACGGCGGCGCGCAACGGGGCGTCGCATCGGCACTCGCGCCCGCGCCGGACGGTGGCCTGCTGGCCGCGTTCGAAGCCGAGGGCTGCATACAGTTCCTGTCGGCCGACGGCGTGCCCGGCCGGACATGGGGCCGAGCGGGCGCCGCGCCGCACGCCTTCGGCCCGCTTTCAGCCGTCGCCGAGCTGGCGGACGACGGATTCCTCGTCGCCGACCCCGAGAACGGCCGGCTCTTCGCGTTCGGCCCCGACGGCGCGTGGCGCGGCGAGTGGGGGGCCGGCGAGTTCGCGGCTCGGCCGCTGCGGAATGCCCTCGGCTTACCGACAAACGAGCCGATCGACCTCGCCCCGGCGCCCGGCGGAACGGTCGTCGCGCTCGACGTGCCCGCGCGCCGCATCGTACGCTTCGGCCAGGATGGGCGCATCGTGCAGGCCTGGAGCGTCGCACCGCATATCCTGCGCGCGAACGGACTCGGCATTGGCCCGGACGGCACAGTGTACGTCACGGACAGTGAGGCCGACCACGTCGGCCGCTTCACGCCGGACGGCGCGTGGCTTGGCGCGATCGGCGCCGACGCCGGGCTCGCCTTCCCGACGGCCGTGGCGGTGACCGCAGCAGGGCGCATCCTCGTCTCGGATCCGGGCTGGAGGGCACGCTTTCAGAGCGGCCGCGTCGTCGTGATGGAAGCGGACGGGACGGCGGCCCGCCCGTGGCTTGGGAAGGTCGCCGGGGACGAATTCGGCATCAAAGATCTCCTCGTGCTGGACAACGGCGAAGTGTTGGCCCTCGAAAACAATACGATGCTCCGACTCGACAACGACGGCAACATCCTCTCCAGCGTGAAGATGAACCCTGGGGTGTACAACCACGTCGGGATCGCGCCGCGTGCCGGCGGATCGCTGTTGGTGATCGGAGGTGGGCGAACCGGGCCGGTGGCTGAGGTTGCACCCGACGGTGCGCTGCGGCGGACGTGGCGCTCCACCCGCAGCGGCCCGGGAAGCCTCGATCGGCCCACCGGCATCGCTGCCGGCACCGGCCCGGACGGCGTCGCCCACCTCTGGGTGGCGGACGCCGACGGCGGCCGCGTCGCCCGGTTTGCGTGGGACGGCACATTCGAAGTTGAGTGGACCGCCGGCCCGGACGGAGTGCCGCTGGGCGCCGTGGCGCAGCTGGCCGTCGCGCCGGACGGCAGCGTCTGGGTGGCGGACCCGGACCACGACCGCGTCGCGCACTTCACGGCGGATGGCGTGCCGCTCGGCGCGATCGGCGCCGCCGCGATTGGCGCAGACGCCGCGGACGGACTCCTCGAACCGACGGGTGTCGCCGTGACGGCGGACGGAACGATTATCGTCGCCGACACCGGCCATGGCCGGCTGCAGGCCTACGGCGCGGACGGCACCCTCGTGGCCGCGTGGGACGGCGGCGACGCGCCCGGCACCCGCTTGCGCGAGCCCGTCGGCCTGGCGCTGGCCCAGGAGGACGGCACGTTGTGGGTCGCCGACCGGGAGGCGAACCGCGTCGTGGCCTTCGCCGCGGCGCCGCCCACCGCGTGGCACGTGCGGTACTATCGCGACGATGGTCTGATGGACGGACCGGTGTTCATCGAGAGCGCTGCGGGCCTCGATCTGGACTGGGGTGGCGCTCCGCCCGCTGCCGGCTTGCCCGCGACCGGTTTCGGGCTGCGCACCGAACGGCCGGCGGGGCTTCCGGACGGGGATCGGTTGCTCACGCTCGCGCTGCGGGGCGGCGCCGCGCTGTTCGCGCCGTTCGGGCGCGCCCCGCTCGTCGTCGCGGGCGACCCGGCCGTGCGCGCGGCGGGCACGCACCTGCGCGCGGACGACTGGCTGCGGATCGACTTTGCTGCCCGCGCGGCGCATCCGATGTTGCGGCTGGACGAGGGCAAGGTGCACCGGCTGTACTTCCCGTCGGCGTTGCGAGATGACGGTTGAACACGGCGAGTGGGTTCGATCCCAAACGCCGGCCTCATGCCGCTCTCTGAGCCGCCGCGAACAGGTCATCCCGCTCCCGCAGCCCAACGCCTGCGGCGGTGTGCGCACCGTTGCCGGCGCGCCGCGACTACAATGAGCGGCACAGCCCCCTTGTCCCCCAAGGAGCCGCACCGTGCCGATGTTCCTGACGCGCTTCAGCTACACCCCCGAAACGTGGGATCGACTGGCCAAGCATCCGGAGGACCGACGAGACGCGGCCCGGGCCTACATCGAGTCGGTGGGAGGCAAGCTCCACGGCTTTTGGTACGCGTTCGGCGAGTACGACGGCTATAACCTGTGGGAGGCTCCGGACAACGTGTCGATGGCAGCCGTGGCGATTGCGATCGGCGGAGGCGGGGGCCTCTCGAAGATCGAGACGACGGTCTTGCTCACGGTTGAGGAGACACTGGCGGCGCTGGGGCGGGTCGAGACGATTCATTATCGTCCCCCGGGCGAATGAGCGGTCGCTCGCAAAAGGCGTCCGCAACGGTATCCACCCAGATTCCGACCGATTTGCACCGATGCGCCATACCCTCTGGCGGTGCGCGCGCTCGGCCGGCATCGCCGCGCAGTCCGTTTGCCTCGCGCTGGCCCTAGGCCAAGCGGTATCGACTGCCGCCGCGGCCGCCAATCCAGCATCGGCCTCCGACGCACCGTTCCCGTCGCCGCGAACGGACGAAGCCCGCCTCCTCTTCCTCGGCGACGTCATGCTCGGCCGCTACGTCGGCGCCGCCATCACCGCCCACGGCGCGGACGCCCCCTTCGACCGCGCCCGCACTTGGCTGTCGGCAGCCGACGTCACCGTCGCCAACCTCGAGGGGCCGCTCGTGCCGCCGGGCGCCTTGGCCGTTCCGCCGCCGTCGCCCGGCCTGCTGAACCTCACCGGCAGCACGGCCTCAGCCGGCGCGCTCGCCCGCGCGGGCTTCGACGTGCTGTCGGTGGCGAACAACCACAGCCTGGACGCCGGCGAGCCGGGCCTGCGGCACACCCGCCGCGCGCTCACGGGCGTCGGCATCGCGCCCGTCGGGCTGCGGGCTGGCGGCGCGGACGGCGTCGGCGTTGACGGCGCTGTCGGTCAGATGCCGGTGATCGAGGACGTTCGCGGCATTCGCATCGCCTTCCTCGCCTACACCCTCGTCCTCAACCCAACCACGCCGCCCAGCCGCGCCGCCGCCGCGATCGCGTACATCGACCCCGCAGTCCCGGCCGACATCGCCCGCGCCGCGAGCGAAGTGAAGCGGGCGCGCAGCGGCAGCGCCGCAGCTGTCGACGCGGACGCCGACGCGGACGCCAACGCCGACCTCGTCGCCGTGGTCCTGCACTGGGGCATCGAGTACGCCGCCCGCCCGAGCGCCGGCCAGCAGCGCATCGCCCGCGCGCTGGCCGCTGCCGGCGCCGACCTCGTCGTCGGCGCCCACCCGCACGTCGTGCAGGGCGTCGAGGCGTTGGGTGTCGTCGGGGCACTGGATGTCGAACCCCTCCGTCATGCGCCCCTGAGCGGCGCACCGCCCCAGCCAGCCACCGCCCGCCCGACGATCGTCGCCTACTCCCTCGGCAACGCCCTGTTCGACCAAGGCGGCGACGCAGCGACGCGGCGCGGCGCGGCGTTGGAAGTCGGCGTAGATTCCGGCGGCGTTCGGTGGGCCAGGCTGATCCCGCTGGCGATCGAATCCCGCCCGAACGGCTATGCCATGCGGCCGCTCGACGATCCCGAAGGTCAGTACACCGCGCGGCGGGCGACACGTCCGTCCAGTGGGCAGCCAGCCTCCCCTTGATCAGCCAACCGCCTATGGGACCCTCCCCCCTCATCGTCTATACCTTGCCGCCCACGCTGTCGCCCCCGCACCGAACATCGCCCCCGCCGCCACCCGCCGCCTCCACCCAAGGACACCGCCCATGACCGCACGCCATCGCCCTCCCCGCCGCTCTCTCGCCTTGGCCATCGCCCTCGTGCTCGCCGTCACCGCCTGCCGCACTGCCCCGTCGACCCGCGACATCCCCCCGCTGCCGGCCCATCCGCCCGCTCCTCGCGGCGAAGCCCGCCGACAGCGGCTACCCCAGCTTCATGATCAGCGACGCCTAGGCCCGCAAGAACGCGAACACCGTGCTCGGCAGTTGGACGGAGCTGAAGCACGACACGAACCTCTACGCCAAGCAGGCGGAGGCCGTATCCGGCTACGATCCTGAGCTGCCGAAGGGCTATGTCGAACCGGAGCCTGAGTTCTACGCCCGCATCGCCGCCCTCGTGGCCATGACCCGGGACGGGCTGGTCGCGCGCGGTCTCCTTCCCCCGCCGGCGCCGGACGCCAGCGGCATGCCGGGCCTGACCGAGACCCTCGACTACCTCGCGGAACTCGCGCTCGAGCTGAAGGCGATCAGCGAGAAGGAGCTTGCCGGCACGCCGCTCGGCGAGGACGAGTACAGGCTGATCGCCTTTTATGGCAGTACCCTGGAGTACTTCACCGCTCTGGCCTCCGATGTCGGTCCCGACGGCGATCCCGATGGCGACATCCTGGACATCGACGAACAGGACGCCGCCGTCGTCGCCGACGTCGCCACCGGCGCCCCCGGCTCCCCCTTCGAAGA
Source organism: Candidatus Avedoeria danica (assembly GCA_016703025.1). Classification (NCBI taxonomy): domain Bacteria; kingdom Bacillati; phylum Chloroflexota; class Ardenticatenia; order Candidatus Epilineales; family Candidatus Epilineaceae; genus Candidatus Avedoeria; species Candidatus Avedoeria danica. The sequence continues at coordinate 1,977,866 of JADJCV010000004.1, read as the reverse complement.
CACGGCGCTGACCGTGGGCACCGGCCGCTTCATGGAACTCTATGTCGTCGTGCCCATCGAAGGCCGGTTGGTGCTGACGCGCGGCGGGATCTACAGTCAGTACGAGTTCGTCCAGCCGTCCGGCAACCGGCTGACGGACGAGCAGTGGCGGGCGCGGTTGGACGGGGGCGATGCGCCGGCGCTCGAGGCGTGGAAGACGTTCGTCGTGCGATAGCGGGAGACGTCGATGCATGGCACATTCCATCACCGCCTACGTCCACGGCTAGCCACGACGGCCGCGGCGGCCATCGCGTTCGTCGCCGCGTCGCTCCACCTCGCCGCCGCGCCCCACGTCGCCCACGCCCAAGAGTGCGCCGACGCGCCCGCCCACCCCGAGTGGATCTTCTGCCACGACTTCGAAGCCGCCGACGCCGCCAACTTCGACCGCTACTGGGACGATGTATACGGCGCGCCCGGCCGCACCTTCCTCACGGGCGACAACCCCGGCGGCGTGCCCGGACGCCGAAGCATGCGCCTGCAGGTCGTGAACGAGGGCGACACGGCGCTGGCCAACGGCGTGACGTCCGGCCCGTCCAAGTTCCTCGGCCGCGACGTCGACTGGGACGTGATCCACTATCGCCGCTACCTGCGCTTCAACGCCGACTTCCACCAGGGCAACTTCATGCACCTGGGCGGCCTGATCGCCTGCAGCGCCGCCCTCTATCCGTGGGGCTGCCTCGGCCACGCCGGCGAACGGCCCAAGGGCAACGAGCGCTTCACGTCCAACCTCGAGCCGTGGTCCAACTACCAGCGGCTGCCGTGGCCCGGCAAGTGGGGCTTCTACAGCTACTACCACCAGATGTTCAAGGACTGCGGCCATCCGGGACCCGACAACTGCTACGGCGACCTGTTCGCGCCCGAGGGCGACGTCTTCCTGACGCGCGGCGCGTGGCACGTCCTGGAGATGGCCATCGACGCCGGCACGCCCGGGCAGGCGGACGGCAGCCAGACGTTCTGGCTCGACGGCCGCAAGGCGTTCACGCAAGGCGGCATCGCCTGGCGGACGACGCGCGAGCTGCGCGTAAACGAGGCCGGCGTCTACCTCTACATCCACAACAATCCGGCCCGCACGACGAACATCCTCGACGTCGACAACGTGCTCTTCAGCCGGAGCTACATCGGCCCGGCGCTGTGCGAGGACGGCGCAGCGATCACGGCGCCGTGCGTGTGCGGGGGGGCGGCGGATGCGGAGCGGGCGGACAACGTGGTTGCGGACGGCGTGTGCGTCGGGGGGGCGTGGCGTGGGGCTGGGACGGGCACGGCGACGGCGACGGCAACGGCGACGGCAACGCTAACGGCGACGCTACCGCCTACGCCCGCGCCCCCGCCAACGGGGCAGCCGACCGCGGACGTCGTGAGTGGCGCCCACGCCTATCTCCCATGGTCCGCGCGATTCGCTCGCCCGGCAGCCGCCCCATCGATCGGCCCGCTGCCCTAAGGACGGTGAGCGCGACTGCAAAGCGCCATCCCAGTCCGCGACGAGGAGGTCTCTGATGCGATGGAGAATAGCCCCCCTTCTGCTCGGCGCGGTATTCGCCCTCCGCCCTGCATCGGCCGTGGCGTGTTCCTGCGCCGAGGGCACCCCCTCCGAGGCGATGGACTCCGCGCGAGCCGTGTTCGTCGCCCGCGTGACCGGCCACCGTTCACTCGCGGCGTTCGGCTCGGGCAACGGGTTCGTCAATGGTTACGACCTGGAGGTCATCGAGTCATGGAAGGGAATGGCCTCGCGCACGGCGTACATCGTCTCCGGAGATGGCGGCGGCGATTGCAGCATGCCTCTCGACGTCGGCGAGACGTACGTGATCTACGGGCACAGCAACGGCAGCGAGCCCTTGTCGTCGTACCTGTGCTCTCGCACGCGACCGTTGGTGGACGCCGCCGACGACATCCGCTACCTCCGCACCCTGCCCACCCTGCCGCTGGCGCCCGCGTCCGCCGTGCCGATGTGGGCGATCGTCCTTGGCGGGCTCGCGGCGGTGGGCGTGCTGGCGTACGGCTACGGGGTTGAGGCGCGGTGGCGGCGCGGGGAGGGGGCGGGATAACGCCGACGTAGCGGATGGGCGCCAGTGCATTTGGCGGCTGGTCGGGTCCTGCCTATGATCCGACATGCCCGGACGGGGTGCTTTGCAGCCGTGCCCAACGGCCGATAACGCGACGAGCCACGTGCCACGACACCGAGATGTCCTCCATCGCGTCCTGCACGGCACTTCGGACACGAACATCTCCTTCGGTGACCTGCGTCGCCTCTTGATTCGGCTCGGGTTCGACGAGCGCGTGCGTGGGGACCACTTCATCTACAGTAAAGTGGGCGTTGCGGAAATCCTGAACCTGCAGCCCAAAGGCGCTCAGGCCAAGCCCTATCAGGTCAAGCAAGTCCGGGGCGTCATCGTGAAGTACAAGATGTCAGGAGACGATCATGCAGACTGAATGGAAGTATGAGGTCATCATCTATTGGAGTGAGGACGACCAGTCCTATGTCGCCGAGGTCCCTGAGCTACCGGGCTGTGCCGCCGACGGCGCAACCTACCAGCAGGCACTCGCCAACGTCGAAGTCATCGTCCATGAATGGATCGAAACGGCGCGGGAACTGGGACGTGCGATACCGGAGCCCAAGGGTCGGCTGCTGTACGCGTAGTCGGCCGTCGCGGTTGGGCGGCGCATCGAAGGACCGACTTGGCTGCCGGGCGGTCCGAGTCCGGGATCGGACGGCCAGGCGCAAGTCATACGCCGTCGGTCGTCCTGTACGATGGCCAGCGAGTCGACGACCGCCGCCGCTCGCTGCGCAGGAAGATTACCCATGCCGCGTTACCCCCTCGTCCCACGCCCATCCCACCGCGCCCACCCCTTCGTCGCCGCCGTCTGGCTCGCGCTCGTCCTCATCCCCGTCCTCGCCGGCTGCCGCCGCGTCACCGACCTGACGCACGTGCCGACGCCCTTGCAGCCGACGTCACCGACGACGCCGACGACGCCGACCGATGCCGCCACCTCGACGCCGACGCCGCGTCCCACCTGGACCCCTCGGCCCACGGTGGACGCCGCCGTGCCGCTGCCGGTGGCGATGACGTTTGAGGAGGCGCGGGCGGAGGTGTGGTCGTGGCTGGATCCGGCGTACGCGCCGCGGATCGTGTCGGTGGACTACGTGGCGGGGGCGGCGGTGGAGACGGATCGATTCATGACGCGACAACCGCTCGTCTTCGACAGCCAGGTTGACATGGACTTCGCAGAACTTCTCGCCGGCCGTCGGCTGCCGACGACGGTCGTGCGTGTTGTCGCCGAGTTCGCGCCGCTAGATGCGCCGCTGTACAGGCAGATCGACGACCTTCGTGGCGTCGGTGAGCCGAGGAGCGTCGTCCCGGCAAGACGGGTGGCGATGTTCGACGCGACGACGGGCGCGCGTCTGGCGCTGATGTCGGCCGAGACACGCCAAGTCGATGTCCTCGAAACCACGCTCGCCGCTCCGACCGTGCCGTTCACGTTCCAGGCCACCGTCCTTCAGGCAACCGCCACGGCGGATCGTGCGACGTCGATGCCGATGCCCAGTGCGACGACGATACCGACGCCGATCGGCCCGACGGTCGAGGCGGCCAGCGTGCCTCCAGCGATGCACGAGGTGCTGACGGCGTACCCGCTCCTGCCGGGCAGCACGTGGACATGGGAGTCGACATCGTTGAACAACCGTGTCACGTGGACGCGATCAAGAATGACCGACCGAACCGTTGAGCCGGTCATGCAGCCAGGCTCTTGCCGCGGCATGCTGTGGGAAACTGTCCGCGAACGCATAGATCAACAGGTTCGCGTCGACGAGGATCATCAACCGTGCGCCTCACCATCGACCAAGGCGAGCACATCGGCGACGCTGTCGATGTTGGACAACAGGCACCGACCGAGCGTCATAGGTTGGGTGTAGCTCACGACGGTGGAACGCTTGGCCGTCTGATCCTGCGCCAATCCAAGCCTGAGCAGCCGGTTGACGATGTCGCGCAGCCGGCCATCTTGCTCCGCCTGCAAACGCTTGAGCTGAGCCGCGACATCGTCGTCCAGCGTAATGGTCGTCCTCATGCATCGCAGCATAGCATGGGTGATGTCGTGATGCGAGACGCACCTAGAACTCGGCTAGGGATCGATCAGGGCGGGCATGCCTTGAACGATCCCTAGACCTCTAGCACCCCTGCCACTTCGGCGCGAACCGGATCGCATTCAGGAACAACCGCTCGCTCTGCGCGAACGGCGGCGGCGGCCAGGGCAGGGTGTAGTTCGATGCCGCCGCTAGGTCGATCGTGAGGGCGATGGTCTGGGTCGTCGCCTGGCTGGAGCACGCACTGAACGGGAGGACGGTGTTGGCCGGGAAGACGAAATCGCCCAGCGAGTTGTTCCACACCACGCTCCCGCCGGCGTAATTGTGCGAGCGGTTGAGCGTCACGGGCGGGGTGGCCGGAATCGTCCACGAGAAGTCCACCAACGCCTTGGAGGCCGTCCCGTTCAGGCGACCGCTGAACATCGCCTGACCCGCCTGGAGCGGCACGGGTGGCGCGTAGTTCTGCTTGTAGTCCCCGAGGGTGAACTGGAATCCGGCCGGCACCTTTACCAGCACCTGGGCTGTGCACTGGATCCTGCCCTGGTTGGGCAACACGCTGAACTTGTCGAGGAACTCGATCGAGATCCGACCGTAGCTGATGGCGGCGGTCGTCGTCCCCGGCGGGCATCCCGGACCGGGGATGAAGCCGGCGAGCTGCAGGCCGCTCGGCGGCGCCGCGACCGTCCCACTGACGACCGGCGGTGCGGCGAGCGGGTCAGCGGCGGCGGCGGAGGCGTCGATCGGCGCCGGTTCCCCAGCGGCCAGATCATCGCTGACCGGCACGCCGCCGTCCACCTGACCCGCGCCCGTCGCGCCCATCGACGCGCTCTCGGCGTTGGCGCCGGTCCCCAGGGCCGCCGCCTGTTGCTCCGCCGGCGCGGCCGGCGCCGCCGACTGGCTGTCGGCGGCCGCCCCGTCTTGCTGCGGCTGAGCCTGCGTGTCTGAGCTGGCCGGCGGTACGGCGGCGCCGCCGAGACCGCCGCTCTGCGTGGCGCAGGCTGCGGTTCCGGCCACGAGGGCCGCGGAACACACGAGTGTCCACCACGGGGCATGTCGCTTCATGATCACCTTCTCCTCCAGCGTTGCGCGTCGGGGTTCAGGCAATATACACCCGTTGGAGGGGCTGTGTTCCGCGCAGATTGCGCCGCCTCAATCGCCCTCAGTCGTCGCCTTCCCCGACATCCCGCACCCGCTCCACCGACCCCCGCTTGATCCGCCAGACCTCGAGGTCGTCGGCCAGGATCGTGCGCGGGAAGATCGCGCTGGCCTCGTGCCGGATCTGGTGGGCGGCGTAGCGGCGGGAGACGTGGGTCAGGAAGAGCGTGCCGACGCCGGCGTCGCGGGCCAGTTCGGCCGCCTGGCGGGCCGTCAGGTGGCCGAACTGCTTGGCCGCCGCCCGATCCTCCCAGAGGTAGGTGCTCTCGCAGATCAGCGCGTCGGCGTTCCGGGCGATCCCGACGAGATCGTCGACGCGGGCGACGTCGCCGAGCACGACGAGCTTCACGCCCGGCGTCGCCTCGCCGAGCACTTCGTCCGGCTGGACGACGCGCCCGTCCGCCAGCGTCACCGGCACCCCCTGCACCAGCTGGCGCCGCTCGGGTCCGAGCGGAACGCCCAGCGCCTCGGCCCGTTCGACGAGGAACGGGCGATGGGAGCGCTCGTGGAACAGGAAGCCGAAGTTGCCGCTGCCGCGGTGCTTGACCGGGAACGCGACGACGTCGAGGTCGCCGGCGCGCAACAGCGGCCCGGGCTGGAGCTCGATGTACTCGACGGTCACCGCGATCTCGTCGCCGCGCAGGACGACGCCCATCAGGTCGCGCACGCGGTCGAGGGCCGATCGGCCGCCGTAGATCGCCATCCGGTCGATCGACTCCCAGCGGGCGAACGTGCTCACCAAGCCGCCGAGGCCGAGGATGTGGTCCAGGTGGCCGTGCGTCAGCAGCACGGTGTCGAGGCGCTTGAACCCGAGCCCGCTGCGCAGGATCTGGCGCTGCGTCCCCTCCCCGCAGTCGATCAGCCAGCGACGGTCGCGGTACAACACCATCGTCGACGGCAGCCCGCGCCGGACACTCGGCGCGGAGGCGGAGGTGCCGAGGAATGCGATCTCCAGCATGCGGCAGCCGCACTCCGTGGCAGGGCGGACCGCCAAACGGTCGTGGCGGCGGGAACGGCGCGATGGTAGGTGGAAGGCCGGCGACGGTCAATGACCGGCGGCACCATCCGCGTTCGTCTCGTGCGGTTCGTCGCGCGGCACGACCAGCCGATAGCCGACGCCGAAAACGGTGCGCACCTTGTGCGAGCGCGCGTGGGAGTGCTCGATCTTGGCCCGCAAGTTGCGGATGTGGCTGTCCAGCGTCCGCGCCTTGCCGTTGAAGTCCGGACCCAGACCGTGCTCGATCAGCTCCGTGCGTGAAAATGCGCGACCCGGCTGGCTCATCAGCACGTAGAGCAAGCGGTACTCGGTCGGCGTCAACGGCAGCGGCACGCCACCGAGGCGCGCTTCGTGCTCCTGGTCGTCGATCGAGAGGTCGCCGGCGCGGCGCACCTCGCTCGGCCGGGCTTCGGCGTAGATCGCCTGGCGCCGCAGCAGCGCCTTGACGCGCGCTGCGACCTCGCGCGGGTGAAACGGCTTGGCGATGAAGTCGTCGGCGCCGAGATCGAGCCCGTTGATCCGATCCATCGCATCCGCACGCGCGCTGACCAGGATGATCGGCAGTGCCGCGAGCTGCGCGTCCGCGCGGATCAGCCGGACGAGGTCGAGGCCGCTGCGCGACGGCAGTTGCGTCGCGAGCACGGCCAACACCGGCCGCTCTTCGCGCATGATCTGCAGCGCCGTCTCGCCATCATACGCCTCGATGATCCGGAAGCCGTTGCCGACCAGTCCGGCGTGCACAAGGCTCGCCGCGGTACGATCGGCATCCGCGATCAGGATGGCCGGCGCCGGCCCGTTCATCGCGCGCCGCCGCGCACGGAGCCGACGGGGCCATCGGCCCAGCCGGTCGTCCCGTCACGATAGTGCACTCCGGAGCACATGCCAGACAGCCTCCGGACCGGTCGATCGCTCCGCCACGCCGCGCCACGGCGCGCACGGGAGCACGACTTGTCCCCCTCGACACATCCCACGTCAGCCTCCATGGGACTATTCAGAACCCCCCCGGATCGCGCGCACGGCCCCCTTCGGCCGCGCATTGCGCCATCCCATCGCGGCGGTTGACCGCACGATGCGTATGGAGTCCAATGCCGACAACGGCCGCTTGGTTAGCCCCATCGCACGCAGACACGCTTGCCGTCTCGTGCCGGAAGCCGTTTCGGGGCGCCCCTCGGGCCGCTCTACCTCTGTCGGAGATGCCGCACGCCGCTTGCGGACGAGTCTGAACCGCGGGGTCTTCATTTGCAGAGCGGATGCAGATGGCGTCGACGACGTGTGGAGCACGGCGCCGATGGCGGCGCGGCCGGGCGCCATGGCCGCCCGGCCGACAACGGCATGTCCTTGAATCGAGTGGCTTGCACGCCCCGGACTCGCCTATCATTCTCCCGCCGCCCCAACCCAAAGGACGTTCGCCCATGGGTTCCCCCCGGCACCTCGCCCGCGCGGTGGTCCTGCTGGCCGTCGCCACGGCCATCCGCTCGGCCGTCGCGCCGAGCGCCGCCGCCGCCGAGCGCCCGCTCGGCCTGCCCTTCGCGCTGCCGCCCGGACCGGCGACGTGGCTTCTCGGCCAGCCGTACGGCAACACCACCGGCGCCTTCCGGCAGCGGCGCACGACGTACGGCGCCAGCGGCGGCATCCACTTCGGCGTCGACCTGACGGCGCCGTGCGGCACACCGATCGTGGCCGTCGCCGACGGCGTCGTCTTCAGCGTCGACGCGATGAACTTCGGCTCGGCGCCCCACAACGTCATGATCGATCACGCCGATCTGAGCGTCGCCTCGTTCTACGGCCACCTGCGCGACCGCTCGCCGCTCACGGCCGGCCAGGCCGTTCGACGCGGCGACCCGGTGGGCGTCGTCGGCGATCCCGGCCTGACGTGTCGTTCGCGCCCGCACCTCCACCTCGAGTTGCGCGACCTGGCCCACGCCCGCAAGTTCAACCCGGTCACGCTGATCGAGGCGGACTGGGACACGCTCGCCCTCGCCAGCTCGCTCGGCACCGGCTTCGAGCGCGACCTCGATGACCCGCGGAAGTGGCAGCACCTGGACGACCAGCCCGAGGCCCGCGTCGGCGGCCCGATCCTGAACGATTTCGCCCGGCCGTGGCCGCCGGACGTCCGATGAGCGGTGTGGCAGCGGCCGCACGCGCGGCCGTGCACGCTGTCCTCGCCATGCTCACGACAGCGATGCTCGTCGCGGCGTGCGGCGCCGATCCGGCCGCGCCCGACGATTTCGGCGGGCCGGGCGATGCCTCGGAGATGCCGTCGAGCGCCGACGAAGCCGCGTCCCCCAACGGCACCATTCCCCAACGGCACCACGCCCCCCGACCGTGCAGGGGCACCGCATGCCGTGCCCCTGCCGACGGGTCTCGCGACAACCGGTGGCAGCGCGGTTTCCCGTGGCGCGCCCGTCGGCCCGCCCGGCCTCCCCATCCGCCTCACCGACGCCGGCTGCTGCGTCCGCCCGCTCTGGCGCGCCGACAGCCGCGCGCTGTGGTTCATCGATCGCTCGCCCCAGGGCGTGACCGGCCTCTACGCCGCCAGCCTCGACGCGCCCGGCGCGCCGACGGCGCTCGTGACGACGACGATCGGCACGTTCAGCCCGGACCAGCGCTGGCGGGTCGACCTCGCCAGCGGCCGTACGACGCTGCATCGCCTGGCCGACGGCGCCGCGTTCGAAGTACCGGCCGGTGGCCGGAGCGTGTCGTTCAGCCCGGACGGCACGCGGATCGCGTGGCAGGGCAGCAACCCGAACGCATCGCTCGAGCGGCAGGTGGCGCGGATCAACGTCGCCGCGCCCGACGGCACGGGCGCTGCCGAGGTCGCGCAGCTGGCGCGCGGCTCGCTCGTGGACTGGCTCGGCGCCGACGCGCTTCTCGTCCGCGCGCGGGAGACGGCCGAATCCGACATCGAGGTGCTGTGGCGCCAGCCGTTGGACGGCGGCGAGCGCACCGAGATCCTGCGCACGCAGCGGCTCCGCAACCTGCTCCTCTCGCCGGACAAGCGCTGGCTGGCCTACACCGTTTCCGGCGCCACCGACGTCGACGCGAACGGCCTCTGGCTCGCCGCCGTCGACGGCGCTGCGCCGCCGCGCAAGCTGGAAGGGCTCTTCGGCGCCTACCGCTGGCGGGCTGCGCAGCTCGTCATTGTCCCGTTCGACATGGGCGCGCCGAGCATGCGGCTCGTGGAGGTCGATCCGACGACGCTCGCCGCCCGCCCGCTGACCGACCCGGCCACGCAGCCGCTGCGCATCGCCAACGGCGACTGGTCGATCAGCCCGGACGGGTCGCACGCGGCGTTCGTGAGCGCGGCGGACCGGAACATCTGGGTGATCGCGTTGCCCTGACGACCACCGGAGCGGGTGCGCGAGCGGAACGGATACACGGCCCGCGCGTGTCTCCAGCCGAAAGCGTCGCGCGCGTTCCTGTTGGACACCGAAGCTCGCATCCAACGCCCGACGCCAGGAGGTCACCGATGCCGACGCCGCAGGCCCGCCCGAACCGCCTCGTCCGCGCCGCCGCGCTGGCCGCGTGCGCCCTGGCCGCGCTCGCCTCGCTGCCCGCCGCCCGCGGCGCCGCCGTTCCTGGTGGGCGCGGCGAACGCGAGATCGCCCGCCGCGCGCTGAGCGAGACGCTCGACGGGCCGTACGCGCACGTGGCGACGTGGCCGCTGGCCTCGCTCCCCGGACCGGCCAGCCAGCGCTTCGTCGTCAACGACCTGGCCCTCGCGCCGGACGGTCGGCTGCTCGTGGCCGACTTGGCGTCGAACACGGTCATCGCCATCGACCCGGCCGACGGCAGCACGTTGTCCTGGCCGCGCGCCGAGCCCGAGCAGCCGTCCGAGCGAACGACCCCGACGGCCGTCGTCGCGTTGCACCGCTCGCCGGGCGCGATCGTCGTCTGGACGCGCGAGGTCGCCGACCGCACGGTGTCGAACGTCGTCGAGGAGCGCGACGCCGCGGGCGGCGTCGTCCGCCGGTTGCCGTTCGAAGCCGTCGAGGTCGTCGAGGACCGGCTGAGCGGCGACGTCCTGTTCTGGCAGGTCGGCGGCACCGTCGAGCGCCGCGCGTGGCCGTCGCTCGAGGTGAAGTCCGTCTTCAACGCCCAGGGCGAACCGATCGTCGGTGGGCTGGCGATGGCGGGCGACAGGATCGCGGTCATGCGCGACAGCGTCGTGCGCGTGCTCGAAGCGGCGACCGGCCGCCCGCGCGTCTTCCTCGCCCCCGCCGACGGCGGCCAGCCGATTCAGATCGCTGCCGACGGCGCGGGATTTTGGATGCTCAGCCATGCCCAGCTGCCGCGGATCGGCATCGACCTCACCCGCTTCGATGGGCTCGGCGCGCAAACGGCCACGTGGTCCGAACGCGACCTCAGCCTGTTCCCCAACGCCTGGCTGGCGACGCCGGGGCTCGACGTCGCCACCGCGTCCGATAGCAGCTCGACGATCGTCTTCGCCGTGACGGACAGCCGCATGCGCGTCCACGTACAGCGGGGCTGTCCCATGGCACCGGGCAAGTGCGACCCGCCGCACGTGATCTCCGCGGCAGTCATGGCCCAGGGGCGACCGCAGTTGCCGTCCTCTCCCGGCGACCTGCAGCCGCACATCGCCGGATGGACGGCCGGCGGCGTGCTGGTCTTCCTTTCCCAGAGCGGCCAGCTCGTCGCGCTCGATTCCGACGGCCGGTCGCAGCTGCTGGCCGCGATCGAGGACGACGTGCTCGAGGTCGCCGCCGACGGCGCCGGCGGCGTCGTGATGGTCGTGCGCCCGACGACGGCGACGGTCGGTGCCGCCATCGCCGGCGCCGAAGTGATCCGCTTCCGCCCCGAGGACCTCGTCGGCGGACGCCCCTCGCCGGCCTGGCGGGTGCCGTGCGACTGCCCGTTCGGCCCGCAGCTCGCCGGCGACGGGCTGCAGGTGTTCCTGGCGCGGCCGACCGCCAAGCGCATCGGCCTCTTCAGCGTGGCGACCGGCGAACCCCAGGGCGAGCTCGTCGTCCCGACGGATTCCGGCCTCTGGCCGAGCGACGTCGCCGTCACCGCCGACGGCACGCTCTGGACCGCCGATGCGCCGAACGCCGAGGTGCAGGGTTGGCCGTCGGACGCGAACCGCCCGACGGTGCGCTGGCCGGCCGGCTTCCTCGCCAGCCCGTGGCGCCTGGCGGCCGGCGCGCAGGCCGACGGCACGTCGCTCGTCGCTGTGCAGCTCGCCGACGGCATCGTCGAGCTGCACCACGTCGACGGCAACACCGTGGCCTTGTTCGATCCACAGGCCGGCGGATCGTTCGACGCCGGCGGGCTCGCCGTCGGGTCGAGCGGCCGGATCGCCATCGTCGACGAGGACGCCGCCGCTCTCCGCATCTTCGCACGCGTCCCGCCGCCCGCCGAATCACCCACGCCGGCGCCGACGCCGACCCCGCGGCGCGCGACGTGCCTCCTCAACGGCGACAAGACGGCCGGGCCGCCAGTCGTCGTCCTCGGCAACACGGCCGATGTGACGCTGACATTGGCGGCCGATTGCCCGCCCCAGACGCGGGCATACGGCGCCGATGTCGTCCTCGTCATCGACCGCTCCGGCTCGATGAACTTCGGCAAGCTGGACGCGGCGGTGGCTGCCGCAACGGAGTTCACTTCGTTCCTCGACATGCGCCTGAACCGGATCGGGTTGATCAGCTTCAACCAGACGGCGTCCGTCATCGTCCCGCTGACCGCCAACGCCGGCGACGTCGTGAGCGGCCTCCAAAGCGTCCTCGCCACCGGCCAGTCGGGCGGCACGGACATCGGCGCGGCGATGACCGAGGCGGACAGCCTCCTCAGGGCCGGCGCACGCGTCGAGGCGCTGCCCGTCGTCGTCTTCCTCACGGACGGCCGGTCGGACCGCGATGCGGCGCTTGCGGCTTCTCGCGCGGCGCGCAACCGCGGCGTCCGAATCTACACGATCGGCCTCGGCGACGACGCCGACCACGACGTGCTGGCCGCGATGGCCGCCGGTCGCTACTTCCCGGCTCCGACGACGGCCGAGCTGTTCCCGATCTACCGCGAGGTGCTGCGGCTCGTCAGCACAAGCCTGAGCGGCAACGTCATGATCGACGATCGCGTGGGGCCGGACGTCCGTTACGAGATCGGATCGAGCCTGCCGCCGGCCATCCTGAACGGCGACGTGAACGGCGGCGAGCAGCTGAGCTGGGGCCGATCGATCCTCTCCCCCGCCGGCATCACGCTGACGTACCGGGTGCGCCCACTGAAGGTCGGCCGCCTGCCGACGAACCGCGACGCCGTCGCCCGCTACACGGATGCCGACGGCGTGCCGCGCACGTTCGTCTTCCCGGTGCCCGAGATCGAGGTCGTCGCCCCGACGCCGACGCCGACGGCCACCCCCGCCCGCGCCTACATGCCGCTCGGCTTGACGGAGCGCTGCACGCCCGCCCAGCGCCGCGTCGACGTCGCGCTCGTCCTCGACACCTCGACGAGCATGGGCGAGCCGGCCGGCGGCGGCGCGCCGGGCACCAAGCTGGACGCCGCCACGGCCGCGGCGCGGCGCTTCGTCGGCGCGCTGCGGCTCCAGCTGGGCGATCAGGCCGCCGTCGTCACTTTCAACAACAGCGCCGCGCTCGTCCGCAGCCTCACGAGCGACAGCGCCGCGATCGACCGCAGCCTCGAAGGTCTCGTGCTGAACACCCAGACCCGCCCGCACCTCGGCCTCGAGGTCGCGCTCGGCGAGCTGGACGGCCCGCGCCACCGCGCCCAGAACGCCCGCGCGATCGTCCTCCTCACGGACGGGCGCGCGAACCCCGACCCGCCGTCGCGGGCCGTCCAGCGCGCGGCGGCCGCCAAGGCGCAGGGCATCGTCCTCTTCACCGTGGCGCTGGGCAGTGACGTCGACACCGAAGCGCTGCGCACGATCGCATCCGAGCCCGCCTTCTTCTTCACCGCCGTCGACGGCGCCGCCCTCGGCGGCATCTTCACCCGCATCGCCGGCGCGATCCCGTGCCCGGCCGACACGTTCTGGGGCCGCCGGTGACGCGCCGTTGAACCGTGCCACGATCCTCCTCGCCAGCGCATCGCCCCGCCGGCGGGCCCTCCTCGGCGCGCTGCTGGCCGACCGCGGCCAGCCGTTGACCGTCGTCGCGGTCGACGTCGACGAGTCGATCCCGCCCGGCGAGGCCCCGGCGGCGGCGGCCGTCCGCCTCGCGCTCGCCAAAGCGCTGGCCGTTGCGACGTCCGCGGGCGGGCGCAGTGCGTTGATCATCGGCGCCGACACGATCGTCGTGGCGCGCGACGGTGGCGGCACCGGGTTCGGCGCCGGGGCGGACGCGCGCGGCCCCGAGACCGATCCGCAGCGGCACCCGACGATCCTCGGCAAGCCGCGCGACGCCGAGGAGGCGACAGCCTTCCTGCGGCGCCTGCGCGGGCGGCGGCACGACGTGGTCACCGGCGTCGCCGTCGTCGACGCGGCCACGGGCGCGCACGTCACGGCGTGCGCGACGACGGCGGTCTGGATGCGGTCATACACCGATGGCGAGATCGCGGCCTATGTGGTGTCCGGCGACCCACTGGACAAAGCGGGCGGCTACGCGATCCAGCACCGCGGGTTTCACCCGGTGGCGGCGCTTGTGGGGTCGGAGGCGAACGTGATCGGGTTGCCGGTGGGGATGGTGGGGCGGATGATGGGGCGGATCGGATGATGGGGTGGATCGGCCAGTCCACCCCCACCGCAGAATCTCCGGCCTCCGTGCTCGGCCGGGCACCCCAGGCATGTCCAGCGGCGGAGCACCAGTACTCCACCACTGAACATGCTCGTGGCGGCCACCAGAGTAGGGAACCCCTCGAATCCACAGTGGTGGAGTACTAGTCCGCCTGTCCGTTCAGGATCGCCTCTGCCCGTTCGGCCAGCGCCGCCGGCACGCGCACGTCGACGCCCCCCTGTAGCGCCGACCCATATACCGAGCTGAGCATGTTGTCGACGAGGACGGACGGTACGTCGTGCGCCGCCAAGCGGCCGCGGACGACCCAGGCCTCCTCGATCGTCCGTGCCACGTAGACCGTCACGGTCTCGCCCGGCCCGTCGCCGCCGCCGAAGCGAGCGAGGGCGCCGGCGAACCCCTTGAGCCAGCGGGCGACGCCCTTGAGCACACGACCGGGCGCGTGCCCGGGCGCCCGGTGGGCGGCGTCGCCGAGGACCGTCACGGCTGCGCCGAGCACCGTCACGGCGTCGGCTCCGGCGTCCGGGCCGGCTGGGCGCCCGCCTCGGCGGCGGCCGTGCCGATCGCGTCCGCGTCCGCGGCGTTCCGCGCAGCGAGCGCGTCGATGATCGCCTTCAACCGCGCCATCTCGCGGCCGAACGTCTGCCAGTCGCCGGCCGACAGGGCGGCGCGCGCCGCCGCTTCGCTCGTGGCGGCGAGAGACCCCAGTTCGATCGTCTGAACGTTCGCCAGCTCGGCGGCGAAGTCCGCATCGGACCCACGCTCAACCGTGGCCACCGGCGCGGCCGCAGCGTCCGTGTCGGCATCGTCGTCAGGGGCGGCGGGCGCTGCCTCCGCGCCCGCCACCGTCCCGCCGTCTCCCACCAGCGCCGCCAGCGCCTCGTCGAGCGTCGGACGCATGACCACATGCTCGTTGTCCGCCACGATCACGCGCTTCAGCTCCGGCAGCGCGTCGCCCGAGCTCGACGCCAGGTAGACCGGCTCGACGTAGAGGAGCGTGTCGCCGATCGGGACGATCAGCAGGTTGCCGCGGATCACCTGGCTGCCCGACTGGTCCCATAGCGTCAGCTGCTGGCTGATCTCCGTGTCCTGGTCGATGACGCTCTCCATCTGGGACGGCCCGTAGAACTGCTCGCCCTCGTTGAAGCGGTAGACGACGAGCTCGCCGTAGCCGTCGCCGTCGGAGCGGGCCGCCATCCAGCCGACCATGTTCTGCCGGGCGCGTGGTGTGAACGGCAGCATCAGGACGAACTCGGCGGCGTCCTCGCCCTGCAGCTTGAGCGTGACGTAGTACGGCTGCGTCGTCTGCCGGCTGCCGCCCTGCTCCGTGCTCTCCTCGGGGATCACCCAGACGTCGTTCGCGTTGTAGAACTCGCCCGGGTGGGTGATGTGGTAGCGGGTGTAGATCTCGGCCTGCATGCGGAACAAGCCCTCGGGGTAGCGCCAGTGCGCGCGCAGATCGGCCGGCATCTCCGCGGCCGGCCTGAAGAGCGTCGGGAACACGCCCTGCCACGCCGCGATGAGCGGATCGACGTCGTCCACGACATAGAACGTCGGCTGCCCGTCGTAGGCGTCGATCGCCACTTTGACGCTGTTGCGGACGTAGTTCGCGCGCCCTGTCGGCGAGAGGTGGGTGGCGACCGGGCGGCTGTACGGATAGCTGTCGGAGACGGTGTAGGCGTCCAGGAGCCAGACCAGGCGGCCCTCGGTCGTCACGACGAGGTACGGGTCGTCGTCGTACGCCAGGAACGGCGCGAGCTCGGCCACGCGCTCGCGGATGTTGCGCTTGAAGAGCACCTTCGTCTCGGCCGTCACCTCGGGCGAGAGGAGCGGCTCGGTGTCGCCGAAGCGGATCGCGAACAGCAGGCGGCGGACGCGGCTGCCGAGCGTCACGCCGTCCGCGCCGTCGTAGCGCGTCGTGCGCGCCTCGCTCTCGTTCTCGGGCGCGGTCGCGTCGAACTCGCCGCCGCGCGTGCCGACGATGACGTACGGCGCGCCGGTCGCCTCGCCGAAGTAGATCCGCGGCTCGGTGAGTGGGCGATCGAACGGCGCACGCGCGGTCACCGGGATGTCGCGCAGCCAGAGCACCGGCCGACCTTGCTGGCCGACCTCGTCCACCGGGTTCAGCACGGCGCCGTAGCCGTGGGTGTACTTCAGGTGGACGTTCACCCACGTCCGGTTCGGCAGGTCCTCGCTGATCAACTCGCGCCCCGCGACGAGCGTCTCGCGCGTCGTCCCTCCACCGGTCGCGGCCACCCCGCCCGCGCTGCCCAACGCGTAGCGGTCGACGTCGACGTCGAGGAAGTCGTAGTACTTCCGCAGCGCCTGAAGCTGGACGATCGTGGCCTGCATGATCCGCCAGTCCCAGAGCCGGACGGACCGCAGCGTGTCGGCCTCGCTGTCGAGCGCCGCCCGGCTCACCCGCGGCTGCGGCGCGAACGGGCGCTCGGTGACGGCGTCGATCCCCCACGCCTTCCGGGTCAAGGCGATGTTGTGGGTGATGTACTCGCGCTCGAGGGCCAGCTCGTTGGGCCGGACGCGGTACTGTTGGACGAGCGACGGCACGAGCGAGACGAGGACGATCTGCAGCCCCGCCGCCAGCGCCGCAAGCCCGAGCGGCCAGACGAGCCGGTTGGCGGCGATGCTCGCCATAAAGCCGAGCGCCACGAGCACGCCGACGACGATGAGCACGCGGTAGCCGAACAGCCGCGCGGTGGCATCGGCAAAGCCGGCCCCGTAGAACGCATCGCCGCCGTTGCGGTCGGCGACGAGAAGGTCGAAACGCGCCAGCCACTGGCCGAAGGACCACAGCAGCGCCCCGATGGCCGCCAAGGCGGACAGGTGCGCCCGCGCCCGGCGCGCCACCTTGAACTGCCCGCGGCGCAGATCCAGCACGCCGCCGACCGCGTACAGCGCGCCGCAGCCGAGCGCCGCCGCCACGAGCCAGCTCCAGGCCACGGCCAGCATGGCGCGCAGGAGCGGGAGCGTGAAGACATAGAAGCCCGCGTCCCGCCCGAAGAGCGGCTCCGCCGTGCCGAACGGCTGCCGGTGCTGCCACGCCGCGATCTGCGGCCAGAGCGATGCGGCGCCGGAGGCGATCGACACCGCCGCCAGCAGGGCGACGGCCGTCAGCGTCCAGATGACGGGCCGGCGCGTCGCCCAGCCGCCGGGCTGTCCGGCAAAGCGAGGCTCGGCCGCCACCGCCCGCGCCGCGAGGCGCAGGTTGCCCACCAGCCAGACCGCGCCAGCGGCGGCGACGGCGCCGAACACGGCCAGCGGCAGGACGATGCGCGTCCGGAAGACCGCCGCCTGCCCGAGCGAAGCGAACCACCACGCATCCGTGATGAACGCGGCGCCGCCGTTCACGAGCCCGAACAGCGTCGCCACCAGGAAGACGAGCGCCACCGCGCGCCACGGCAGTCCGCGCGGCGTGCGTTCCGGCGGTGGGGCGGACGGTGTGGTGCCGCCACCTTGGCCCTTGCCGGCGCGCTTTCGGCCGCCGTTGGCGGTCAGCTGTCGGAACAGTTCCTCGAAATCGATCGGTGACTGGGACATGTTCGCCGCGGCGGCCCCGTGCGGCCCGGTCCAACGGACCGCCCCGGCGCGCCATCCGGCCACCCTGCGCGCCGCAGGACGAGGGTAGCGGGGCGCGGGGGTGCGGGCAAGGCTGGGGATGTGCACGTCGGCGGGGAGATCGACGGGTTCGGTCGCGGCCCCAAGCTGCCGGCCCGTCGCCAAATCGTCCCAACTTCCCCGGGCCCCCGTCGACCGACCGCCCCCGATCCGCTATCCTTGGACCCGTGCGCCGGCGCGCCGCGTCCATGCCGCACGCCTACGTCCCCCGTACGCCTTCACGGAGTCACCCGATGGCCAGCCTGCCCCGCCGCGTCATGCACCGCCTGCCCCACCGCCCGCTCCTCCTCGCCGCGTCCGCCGCGCTGGCAACCGTCGCAGCGCTCGCGCCCCGACCCGCGCTGGCCCTCGACCACTGCGGCCAGGTGACGACGAACCAGACGTGGAGCAGCGCCGACAACCCGCACGACATCTGCGCCGAGGGCGTGTCCATCCGCAACAGCACGCTCCGCGTCCTGCCCGGAGCGCTCGTGCGCTTCCACGAAGGCGCGAACCTCGTCATCGAGTCCGGGGCAGGGATGGTGGCCGTCGGCGACGCGCAGAACGCCCCGATCCGGTTCCTGGCGCTCCCGCGGACGCCCACCCGCGGCTACTGGGGGCAGATCCGCTTCGACAGCGGCGCGATCACGAGCACGATCGAAGCGGCGTTCGTCTCCTACGGCGGACGGGACGGCAAGCCGATGGTCGAGGTTCGCTCGCCGGCGGCCGAGATCTTCAACGTCACGTTCATCCAGTCGGCCGACGTCCCGCTCCAGTTCTCGGCCGATGCGCTCGGCCCGAGCACGTTCCGCGCCGGCTCGAACACCGTGCGCACCCAGCGGTGCCCGCTCATCGCGTTCAGCGATGTCGGGAAGAACGCGATCAGCGTGGACGCGACGGCCGACGTCGACGTCGCGGTCGATGCCACGTGGGCCAACTTCTGCACGCCGTACCTCGTAAACGGAACGGTGACCGTCGCCGGCCCGATCGACATCGCCCCGACGCTCACGCTGAGCCAGGGCACGCAGCTCAAGTTCGACGCGGCCGGCGGCATCGTCACCGGGCTCAGCGCCGACCTGCCCGGCCACCTCGTGACGTCGGGACAGGTGGACGTCCTCGAGCACGTCCTCATCACCGGTCAGGTCGAGGAGCCGGGCAGCTGGGGCGGCATCCATCTCTCGGAGTTCAGCACGATCGACAACAGCCTGATCAACACGGACGTGAAGTACGGTGGCCGCAACGGCGTGCCGATGATCCGCGTCCGCGACATCCACGCCTACGCGCTCGACCTCACGATGCGCCACGCGAAGGCCTACCCCCTCGAGCTGCCCTCGACGGCTGTCGACAGCTTTCTCGGCAGCATGGTCGCGCCCAAGAACGTTCAGCCGCCGATCAAGGACAACGGGATCGACCGGGCGCTCGTGTTGGCCAAGGACATCCCGCTCGACGTCCCGCGCAGCGCCATCTGGGGGGACATCGAGGCGCCATACGAGATCGACGGCGACGTGATGGTGGCGTCCGTCGACGGCAAGGACGGCACGCCGGCCTCCCTCCGCATCCTTCCGGGCGCCCACCTCCTCTTCGCCGACGGCGCCGCGCTCCGGATCGGGGATCCCTCGGGCCCGCGCGCGCGCTTCGCCGCCGGCCCGGTGCCCGTGCCGCCGAGCGCTTCGCGCGCCGCCCTGGCCGCCGCGGTGACGGACGCCGTCCTCGCGCCCGAAGACGCCGCCGCCTCGCAGGGCGGCGAGACGATCCTCGGGGCGCTGAGCGGCACGCCCGGGGCATGGAAGGGCATCGTGTTTGCCGATACGACCGTCGAAGCGCAGCTGGAGAGCGTGCGGATCGAGAACGGCGGCCAGGACGGTGCGATGGTCCAGTGGGGCACGGTCCGCGGCTCGATTCTCAAGTCGACGTTCGCCGGCTCCGCCGGCTACCCGATCTCGCTGCCCCTCACGCACATCGACGTCATCGCCGGCATCGACCAGAAGGTGGCCGCGAACCGCAGCCGCTTCGAGAACAACGCCGTCAACCGGGTGCTCGTGCGCTCCGCGGGCGAGCTCACGCAGCGCCAGATCACGCTGGCCAGCCCCGGCACCGGCATCGAGTTCGACGGTGACGTCCTGTTCGCCGGCGGCGTCACACCGTTGGTGGACGTGGAGGCCGGACTGGACCTCTACCTGCGCCCCGGCAAGGTCTTCAAGCTGGGCGACGGTGTGATCCGGGCGAACGTCCGCCTGAACGACGCACGATCGAACAACCGCGTCGCGTTCCTGCCGGCCGAGCCGGGCAAGCCGCACGGTGGCGTCCAGATCGGCGCCGGATCGAGCCTGCGCGAGGCCGAGGATTCCACGGTGGCCATCGACATCTCCGGCGCCGGCGCGGGTGACGCGTTCCTCGCCGTCGACGGTGCGCTCGATGTCTCCGGCTTGGTCCTCACCGGCGACGCCCAGTCGACGGGCGCGACCGGCCTGCTCGTCCGCGACGGCGGTGAGGCGGCCGTCGCCGGACCGAGGCTCTCCAAGCTGGCCGTCGGCGCCCGGGTGCTCAAGGGCGGACGGCTCGTCCTCCAGAAAGGTTGGATCACGGAGTGCAGCCAATGGGGCGTCCAGAACGAGGACAGCGCCCGGTGCACGACGGCCGCCCTCATCTGGTGGGGCGACGAAGCCGGCCCGCTCGACGCCTCGGAGGCCGAGGACGGCTGCATGAACGCGGCCAACGAGTCGGCCGGCACCAAGGTCACCGACGATGTCGACTGGGAAGGCTTCGCGATCGACACGGACCTGACGCCGTTCGGCGGCGTGCGCGGCGAGAAGACGGCTTACCTGCCGTACGGGGTCCGCAGCGTGCGGTGACGCGGCGACGACGGGGCGGGCGCTACGCTCCGGCCTGCACGGTCCTTGACCGCCGCCGACTCCGCCACACCAGGACGATGATCCCGAACATCACCGCCCCGATCCCGATGACGATCGGCACGAACACCGCGATCAAGCTCGTGAAGAGCGCCGCGATGTCCTCGACCGTGCTGACGATCGGGTTGCCGATGCCGCCCGTCGTCGCGGTCACGACGGGGCGCGCGGTCGCCTTGGCCCCGTGCGCGGCGCCGGCGACGACGAGGCCGAGGACGAGGGCGACGGTCGGGCTGAGGTAGGTGACCGTGCCCGTCGTCGCCGCGAACAGAATCGCGCCGGCGGCCGGACGGATGACGGTGCCGATGACGTCGTTCGCGTGGTCGACGACCGGGATCTTGTCGGCCAGGGTCTCGATCAGGACGAGGACGGACAGTGTCCCGATCGCCCACCAGTTCGTCAGCCCGTCGAACGGCGCGGAAAGGCGCACGATGCCGGGCGCGAACCGCCCGACGACGCCGACGATGAGCAGCGGGATATAGGCGTTCAGGCCGGCCGATGCCGACAGGCCGAACGCGCTGAGGAGCGTGGCGATGCTGGTGAAGTCCATGGGTGAGCCTCCGTCTGGATGCACCTACGCTGTTCGCACCGCACGGTTGCGCCCCACCCCGCGCCGCGCCGACGCCGCAGCCTCAACCCAGCATCGCCGCGCAGTGCGGACAGGACTCGATGCCCTCGTGCAGCTGGGACTGGAAGTAGCGCCGGTTGCATCGGGGACAGCGTGGGCGGCCGAGCACGTAGTGGAACACGCCGATCAGCAACAGGATGCCGACGAACCATCGCAACGACTCCGAATCCTGGCCGGCGCCATGCGAGCGTTCCACTTGGGTGAAGACGTAGCCGACGGCGATGACTGCTTCGATGATGAGGAGCCATCGTCTCCTCCGTTTTCGGCGGGAGAGCAAACCGGGCCGGTGCGGTCGTCGGACGTCGTCGTCGCTCACCACATCCGCTCCCGCCGCGCGCGGTGCGGCATCCGCTCGGTCATTGGTCCTGTCGCAGGCGAACGCGGCATGCGGGACACGCGAGCAGACGCCAGTACGCGACACCGACAGGCGACAGCCAGCTAAGTCCCTCCCGCTGACGGGCCGCCGCAGTGAGGGTCACGCCGCAGCGCGGGCAGCGTGCGACGAGCCGATGGGACAAGAAAATGGCGGCGAGCGCTGCGATGAACACGACGCTGCCGTGGTCCGTTCGTCCCGTGGCCAGCCGGAGGATCACCCCGGTTGCGACGACGCCGATCGTGAGCGCCGTTGCGGCGACCTGTCGCCGATGGTGGATCGCCGCGAAGCGCTCGTCCTCCGACTCGGGGCGCGGCGTGGGTGCGTCTCCCTCGCCCTCGGCGCCGGCATCGACGACCGTGACGACCTTGCGCTCCGGCCGCGACGCGCGCTCGTACAGGTAGGCGGCGATCATGACCACGACGGGCAGGACGAAGAGGATCCGGGCCAGCGCCGGTGCGTACGGCTGGATGGAGTCCGCCATCGACGTTGCGATCACGCGGCCGAAGGCGTTGAGGCCGACGGACGAGCGAGGATGGAACAAGCGCTTGTCGTCGAACGCCGGATCGAGCATGGCGGCGCCGATCCAGCATCCGACGAACAGCAACCAGATCCAGATCGCCCCCGCACCGCCGGGACGGGACCGGCGGTCCTCCGCGGCGTAGTACGCCGTCGTCGACGCGCCGCTGGCGGACTCCGCCGACGATCTCGCTCGCGCGGATCGGCGCGCCCCGTGGCGCCGCGTGCGCCCGCGGCTGTGCGTCACCGCACCCGCTCCAACCGCGCGAAGCTCTGCATGAGCTTCTTCACCCCCGCCCCCACAAACGCCACCGTCACCTCTTCATCCCCGTCCCGCTGCGTCGCCGTGACGACGACGCCCTCGCCGAAGGTCGGGTGCATCACCTTGTCGCCCGGGCGGAACGTCGCGGCGCCGGCGGATGCTCCAGCGGCCGTGCCGCCTGCGCCGTGCCCCGACGTCGTGCTTGCGCCGCCGACGCTGCGACCTCCATAGCCCGCGCTCGGCGCACCGCCCCCGCCCCCGCGCCCCCGGTCCCCCCACTGCGTCGCACGACTGTGCACCGGTGTCCCACGAATGCCCGTTGCCGGCGCCGGCGCCTCGGCCATCACCTCGACGGGCAGGTCGAGCAGGAAGCGGGACGGCTCGCGGAGGTCCGTCGTGCCGTAGACCGTGCGGCGGTGGGCGCGGACCAGGATGAGCGTCCGTTCGGCGCGCGTCACACCCACGTAGAACAGGCGGCGCTCCTCGGCCAGGCCGTCCGGGTCGTCGGCCGAGCGGCTGTGCGGGATCGAGCCTTCCTCGAGGCCGGTGATGATGACCGTCGGGTACTCGAGGCCCTTGGCCGCGTGGAGCGTGAGGAGCGTCACGCGATCGGCCGATGCCTTGGCATCGAGCGCATCGACGTCCGCGACGAGGGCGACGCTCTCGAGGAGCGCGGCCAGACCCTCGCGCGGCGGCATGGCCTCGAAGTCGACGGCCACGTTGCGCAGCTCGACGACGTTTTCCCAGCGCTCCTCACCCTCGTCCGTGCCGTCGCGGACGTGCTTGGCGTAGCCGGTGTTGTCCAGGATCGCCCCGAGCAGCGCCGTCACGTCCAGCTGCTCGCGGGCGGTGATCAGGCGGGCGAGGAGGTCGTGGAAGCTGCCGAGCGCCTTGAGGGTGCGTGCGTCGACCGTCACGGCGGCCGCGGCGGGCGAGACCTCGGCCAGCTCGTCGGCGGCGATCAGCTGGAGCGCGGGCCAGAGCGGCACGCCGCACGCGCCGGCCGCCGCGTGCAGCGTGGCCATCGCTTTGTCGCCGATGCCGCGGGTGGGCACGTTGATCACGCGCTGGAGGGCGACCTCGTCGAGCGGGTTGTGGACGAGACGCAGGTAGGCCAGCACGTCGCGGATCTCACGCCGGTCGTAGAAGCGCGTGCCGCCCACCAGCTGGTAGGGGATCCGCTTGCGCACGAGCGCGTCCTCGATCGTCCGTGACTGGGCGTTTGTCCGATACATCACCGCCATCTCGCCGAACTTGCCGCCCGAGCGGACGTGCTTCTCGATCTGGTGGACGACGAACGCCGCCTCCTCGCTCTCGTCGTATGCCTCGAAAAGCTGGATACCCTGGCCGTGGCCGCGCTCCGTCCAAAGCGCCTTCGGCGTCCGGTGGGCGTTGCGGTCGATGATCGCCCGCGCGGCATCCAGGATCGTCTGCGTCGAGCGGTAGTTCTGTTCCAGGATGACGGTCGTCGGCGACGGGAAGTCGCGCCGGAAGCGCTCGATGTTCCGGTAGTCGGCGCCCCGCCAGCGGTAGATGCTCTGGTCCTCGTCGCCGACGACGAACAGGTTGTGCGGCGCGTCGGGCACCTCGGCCGCGGCGAGCGCCTTCACGAGCGCGTACTGCGCCGTGTTCGTGTCCTGGAACTCGTCGACGAGGACGTGACGGTAGCGGGCGCGGTACTTGTCGCGCACGGCCGCGTTCTGCCGCAGCAGCTCGGCGGTCTCGAGGAGGAGGTCGTCGAAGTCGACGGCGTTGCTGTTCCGCAGGAGCTGCTGGTAGCGCGTGTACACCCGGCCGGCGATCTCGTGCCAGTACGTGGCCGGCGTGTAGGCTTCCGGTCGGACGAGCTCGTTCTTGGCGTTCGAGATCGCCCCGAGGATCGCGCTCGGGCGGAACTGCTTGGGGTCGAGGTTCATCTCGTCCAGGGCGCGCTTGACGAGCCGCTCCTGGTCGTCCGAGTCGTAGATGACGAAGTTGCCGTCAAAGGCGAGCGTCTCGGCCTCGATCCGCAGGATCCGGGCGCAGATCGCGTGGAACGTGCCGATCGTCACCTGCCCGAGCGCCGCCGGACCCACCAGCCGCTCCAGGCGCAGGCGCATCTCGCGGGCCGCCTTGTTCGTGAACGTCACCGCCATGATCTGCCACGGCGGCACGCCGAACACCTCGATCAGCCAGGCCACACGGTGGGTCAGGACGCGGGTCTTGCCCGAGCCCGGTCCGGCCAGGACGAGCACCGGCCCCTCGTCGGCGGAAACGGCGTCCATCTGCGCCGTGTTCAGACCCTCGAGCAGCCGCTCGGCCGCGCGCGAGCGCTCCGCGCCGGCTCCCGCGTCGGCGGCGGCGGCGGCGAAGAACGGATCGTCGAAGGCGTCGGCCGGGGGGTGGTTGGGGTCGGACATGGGCGGGCATTGTATCACCAGGTCCGCCGCCGTCGGGCCGGCACGCCGGCGCCGCGCAGTCGCCGGCGGACCGCCATCCTTGACCCCGTCAGAGGGCGGGTGATATCCTTCGCAGGTTCCCCGGTCTGGGTCGGGCCGCATTGCGGCCGGCCGGTGGAGCGCCGATCGGCGGGAGGTCCGCCGAGGGCAACACGGCCGTCGGTGTCCGCCCCAGACTCGTGTGGCGCCGGCGGAGGTCGAAGGATCGGAACCACGATGAGCGAACAAGAGACGGACACGCCGCCGACGGATGAACCGGCCGTCGAGGCCGCGAGCGAAGTGATCGAGGCGGCCGTCGAAGCCGAAGCGGTCGTTGCGGATGCGGTCGTTGCGGATGAGGTTGAGGCCGTAGCCGAAGAGGATGCCGCCGCCGAGGCCGCCATTGTGGCCGTCGACGACGTCGTCGCTGACGTCGAGACCGTCTCCGCCGGCGAACCTGCGGCCGAGAGCGCAGCGGCGGCCGAACCGGCCGGCGAGGCGCCCGCACCTGCCAAGGCCAAAGCCAAGGGCGGCGACAAGCCTGCCGACCCGGCCGCAGGCCGCGGTCGGCCGCGGCGGCAGCTGGCCGAGCTTGTCGTGGGCGAGAAGCTCAAGGGCAAGGTCGTCGGGCTCTCCAAGTTCGGCGCGTTCGTGGACATCGGCGCCACGACGGACGGGCTCGTGCACCTGACCGAGCTGCCCGGCAAGCGCGTCCGCACCGCCGAGGAGGCCGTGTCGTCCGGCGACAGCGTCGAAGTCTTCGTCAAAGACGTCGATCTCGAAAAGGGCCGGATCTCGCTCTCCATGCGGCCGGCGGTCGGCCGCCCGATGAACGGCTTGGCGGTCGGCGATGTCGTGACGGGCCACGTGACGACGATCACGAAGTACGGCGCGTTCATCGACATCGGCAGCGACACCGAGGGTCTCGTTCACATCTCCGAGATGTCGAGCGGCTTCGTGAGCCGCCCGGAGGACATCGTGCAGGCGGGCGCCGAAGTCGAGGTCCGGATCAAGGAGCTCGATGTCGAGCGCAAGCGGATCAGCCTTTCCATGGTCGGCCTGGCCGGCGACGCCGCAGCCGCGGCCGAAGCCGAGCAGCGCGCCTCGGGCGGTGGCGACTTCGGTGGCGGCGGCGGTTACGGTGGTGGCGGCGGCGGTGGCCGCGATCGAGGCCGCAGTCGCGACCGCGACCGCGAGCCAGAGGTCTACGTCCCCGAGGAGCCGGCGGAGCGCATGCCCACCGTCGTCGAGCTGGCGCTGCGCCGCGCGATGGGCGAGGACGTGGACGGCGACGGCGGCGAGCGCGGCAAGGGCCGCGGCGACAAGGGCAAGAAGGCCGCGGCCCGCGAGATGTCCGACGTCTACGCCAAGATGCTCGCCGACTACCGGGAGAGCAAGGGCGAGAGCTGACGCCCCCGGTTCACCCTCGCCTGACGGCCGGGCACGACGTTGCCCGCCCCCGCGTTCAGGGCCGCGTCGCGTCCCCCCACGGAAAGTAGCGCTTGTCGACCGGCGGCTGCCACATGTCGTTCGCGCCGTTCGGGGTGTACGGCGCCAGCAGCGTGCCGTACATCGGCGCGTCCGGCACGCCGATCCCCGGGTAGATCGAGCTGTCCCTGAGCCCGACCTCGCTGTGCTCGCTGACGACCACCACGACCGGTTGGTCGCTGTCGATGCGCGCCGACCCGGCGCTGCGGCTCGGCATGAACGACGCGAGTGTCGGGGCGAAGAGATGCGCGCCGCCCGGAGGCACGGTTGTCCGGCAGCCCGGACACAGCGGTAACCGTGCGCCCGTTTCGTCGGCAACGGTCAGCGTCACGTCAGCAGCGACGGCTGCCGTATTGTGCACGACGGCTGCCGTCGTGAACTGGCCGTTCTGGTACCGGTTGCGCATGACCGGCAGGAGCACAAGCCGTTCGGCGTCTGCCGCGGTGAGCGTGGTGTACGCCCCTTCGTACCGGTTCCCAAGGGAGCGGAACGCGTCGACGACCGCCGCCGCCACCGGGCCGTCGGCCGTAAGCGTCAGGGCTGCGGCGCAACCGACCATCAACCCGTCGGCGCGCGGGTCGAAGGTGGCCATCGCGTGCGGCGCGATCGTCCGTTGGGCGTTCGTCCATGTGCGCCCGCCGCACGGCGCGGCCAGGCCGTCGTAACGGGCAGTTACGTGCACGGCGGTGTCCGACGGGTTCGCCACCCAGACGGTGGTCAGCGATGTCTGCCCGCGGTCGTCGCTCCATCGGACGAGCGGCGCGTAGAGCGTCGACGAGAGGCCGGCACTCGCCACGCCTTCGAAAGCGGCCGCCGAATGCCCGCCCAGCCCGTCGATGATGCCGACGGCGCCGAGCGCGGTGCTCGAGCGCAGCCGCGCCCAGCCGACGAAGCCGAGCGGAACGGCGGCCGTCTGGTGGAGTGGGAGGATCCGCGCTTCACGGGCCGTGAAAACGTAACGGGTCTGAAGGGCCACGGCGCCGTTCCGGTCGTACAGCGTGAGGTCGATGTCGGCCGCTTCGTCCCCGTCGATCATCACGGCCAGTCCGACGTTGTCGCCCGTCCCGCGCTTGATGTAGTACGGCACGATCACCTCGGTGGCCGGTCGGACGGCCCGATAGACGGACGCGGCTGGGCGCCCCGACGACGGCCACTCCGTGTGCACGAGCGCGGCGAAGGGTTGCTCGACCGAAGCGGCGCTTGCGATCGACGCGCCACAGGCAGGGCGGGGGATGTACCCCCCGCTCGGGTTCCACAGGTTGCGGCTCAATGCGCCCAGAGGTGAGATCGGGACCCAGCTTGAAGTGATTTGGCTTGGAGGACGACTGCAATTGTTGAAGGTAATGAGCGCCGCGGCGCTCTGCTCGCGGTCGAGATTCGCGACCTGAATGCTCGTCGAAGCGCCGCCTTCGATCCGTTCCAGCGGCGCGGACCGGGCGCGCGGCGGCGACGTGGCGGTGCCTGCGAGGGCGAGCACGGCGGCCAGCGCAGCGGCGGCAGCGGTGACTCGTCGGCGGGCGCGGCGGTGGAAGCGGTCTTGGCGATCTGCAGGGGATGAGGTGCGCATCGATGGGTCCTGTTGGCGATGGGTGCGATCGATCGCACGGGCGGCGACGCAGCGTCGTCGGCAGGCATGACAGCGTGGGCCGACGTGCGGCGACATCGGGTCGCTGCCGCGCACCGTGGCCGAGGCTGTGGCCGTGGCGACGCTTCTGGCCTGCACATCTTGGCCGTCGCCGTTTCCGCTCCCCCGTTGTTACAACCCTGCAGCCCGCCGCGGCGAACGCCGTTCGCCGGCCGGCGCCCATCGCACACGACCACGGAGGACCCATGAACCGCCGCCGCACTGCCCGACTCCCCGTCCGCCGCCCGTGGCGCCGCACCCTGTCGATCGCCGCCGCCCTTCTCGTCGGCGCCGTGCTCTCCGCCACGCCCGCCGCCGCGCAGCCCGGCACCGTTCCGCCTGCGCCCGGCACGACGGCCCTCACCTACAGCCTGAGCGCGACATGGCAGGACGTGTCGTACAGCGGGCCGGCGGAGACCGGGCCGGACGCCCTCTTCTTCGCGCCGATCGACATCAGCGCCGCGCCCGACGGCCGGATCTACGTGCTGGACATGGCGAACCTGCGGCCAGACCCGGCGAACGGCGGCGAGCCCTCGAGCAAGGTCATCCACGTGCTCTGGCCGAACGGCGCGCCGCCGACGCGGATCCAGCTGACCACGCCGAACCGCAACCCGATCCGGCTCGACGCCGCGCCGGACGGCGGCGTGGCGGTGCTGGCGCAGCTGAACGCCGGCAACAACGCCGCCGTGCTGCGCTACGATGCCGCCGGCCAACTGGCGCGCGAGTTCCCGGTCTCGGACAACGCCCGCGATGTCGCCGTCGCGCCGGACGGCCGGATCGTCGTCGCCGACGCGAGGCGGCTGCGCTGGTACGGCGCGGACGGCAGGGAGACGGGCGTCGTCGACCCGAGCATCGCCCTGCCGACGCCGTCCGCGCCGCCCGGCGGGATCTGGACGGCCCAGCTCGTGAACATCGACGTCGGCGCCGACGGGCGGGTCTACATCCACCAGGTGGCCGAGTGTACCTGCGACGTGACGCCCGACCCCCGGCCGACGGCCACGCCGACGCCGACGCCGACCCCGCGGCCGCGGCTGGCCGCGCCCGGCGCCGTCGCCGGCCGGCAGATGCGAACCGGCGGCGCAACCCGAGCACTCGGCGCGGCGGATGGAATGGGCGCTGTCGGTGCGCCGGATGGAACAGGCGCCGCCGGAACGCTCGGCGTCGCGGCGAGCGCCGTCGTCGACCGCCGCCACGAAGTGCTCGTCCTCGCGCCCGACGGCGGTGCGGTGCGAGTGGGTCGGCCGGGCGCCTGGATCATGGACGTGGCCGCCGGGGCGTCCGAGGGCTACGTCAGCACGGTGGAGAGCACGTACCGGCCGGTCTTCGCGGTCAGCACGTTCCGGCCCGGCGCGCTGCCCGTGGCCGCCATCCCGCTCCAGCGCTCGCTCGGGCCCGACGCGTTCGCCGCCGTCGAGGCCGCGATGCCCGTTCGGCTTGCGGTGAGCTACGGCGGTCGGATCCTGGCTGCGTGGCCGGGCACCGACCACTTCTATCACGGCGCGGCCGACCTCGGCCGTCCGTCCACGACCCCGATGACCTCGCCATGGCCGGACGATCGCCCGCGCCCCGTCGCGCTGGGCGTGAACGGCGAGCCGCTGCCGTTCGGGCCGCGCCGGCCGGCGGCAGTGAGCGTGTCGGGCGGCGAGATCGTGGTGTACGAGGCGCCGTACTGGGCGTACAACGACGAGAGCGGCGTTCGGGCGGCCGTCGACGCCCGGCGCGCCGTCGGCGGCCTGCAGCGGTACACGCCGGATGGCCGGTTCGTCGACAGCTGGGCGCACTACGGTTCGCACGCCCACGTCCGCGGCCAGCTGGACTGGTCGCAGTACGGGGTGCCGGTCGACATCGGCGGCTCGGACGACGCCGTCTACACGATCACGCCCGGCGCCGTGTGGCGCCGCGTGGACCGACTGGCACCGGAATGGGTGATCCGGTTGAACGACGCCCAACTCGTCGCCGGCGACGCCGACGCGGACCACTTGGCCGTCCTGGATGCCGCGGACGGCTCCGTCCGCGTCTTCGCGTCCGACGGATCGGCGACGGCGCACTGGCCGATCAACGGCCCCGGCCTGCCGCCCTGCGCCCCGGCGGACATCGCCCTGTCCGGCGCGCGCGTGTTCCTGGCGGATCAAGGTCGGAACCGGATCCTCGTCCGGGATCTGGACGGCGCGCCGGTGGGCGAGTTCGGCACGCACGACGGGCCGCTGCGGATCGACGCGACGCCCGACGGCGACATCGTGGTCCTCGGGCGCGGCGGCTGGGGCTTGCGCTACAGCGCGGCCGGGGCGCTGCTGGCGGCGTGGCGGATGCCGGGCGCGACGGCGGTCAAGCCGACGCTGGGCAACGACATCGCGGCCGACGCCGACGGGCGGGTGTACGTGACGTGGCTGGGCGCGGCGCGGCCGACGGCGGACGACCGCAGCCGGCGGGGCGATCGGATCGGGCAGGCGGGCGTCTGGGTGTTCGAGCCGACGGTGGTCGACCGTGCGCCGGCCGAGCCGGACGTCCGGGCGTGCCTGGTGCAGGTGGACAAGAAGGCCGCGCCGGAGGCGGTGCGCCTGGGCGAGGCGATCGTGGTCCGGCTGGAGGTGACGGCCGACTGCCCGAAGGAGCCGCTGCCGCAGCAGATCATGATCGTCCTTGACACGTCGTGGTCCATGAACGACGGCTACCAGAGTTGGACCGAGCCGCCGAGCGCCTTGGACCGGGCGCGCACGATCGTGCTGCCGCTCCTGGCGTCCCTCAGCCCGGATGTCGTCGACGTCGGCCTCGTGACGTTCGGTGACGGGGCGGCGCTGGAGACCGTGCTGTCGGACGATCTGCCGGACATGCGCTCGCGGATCGTGCGCGCCGTGGCGGATGGCGACACGCGGATGGGGGCCGGGATCGACCTGGCGCGCCAGGAGCTGCTCGGGCCGCGGCGGGCGGCGGACGCACGGCCGAGCATCCTGATCGTCTCCGACGGCGTGTTCAAGGACGATCCGGCGCCGGCGATTGCGGCGGCGCACGCGGCGGGGATCGACGTCTACGCCCTCGTGATGTCGACGCCCGAGTTCACGCCGGACTACCGCCAATCGCTTCTCACGTTGTTGGGCGACCCGAACCGCCTCTTCGTCGACCCGTCCGTCGACACGGCGCACGACCTGATCGACGCGCTGCGCGTCTACCGCGACGAGACGCGGCAGTTCGAGTCGCTCACCGTCACGGACGAGGTGCCGGCCAACCTGCGCTACGTGCCGGACTCGGCGGCCCCGCCGGCCGTGTGGGACGACACGGCGCGCACGCTCACGTGGCAGCTCGGCCCGCAGCCGCCGGGGGCGCCCGTGACGCTGTCGTTCCGTGCCGTGCCGCTCGAGGTGGGCGAGCACCCGACGAACGTGAAGGCGGACGTGACGTGGTTGGACGCGCGCGGTGCGTCCGGGCGGCTGGCGTTCCCGGTGCCCCGGGTGCGCGTGACGCCGGGCCGGATCTACCTGCCGTTCGCCGTCCGCCAGCAGTGCACGGCCTGGAGCCGCCCGCTGGATCTGGTGCTGGTCCACGACATCTCGAGCTCGATGGCCGAACCGTCCGCCGACGGCGCCCGCACCAAGCTCGCGGTGGCGGCCGAAGCGGCGCTGATCTTCCTCGAGCGGATGAACCCGGCGCGCGACCGGATCGGCGTCGTGACGTTCGATGCGGAGGCCAGCGTCGCTGCGCCGCTGTCCAACGACCGCCGAACGGCCGTGGCGGCGCTGGCGTCCATGCGCCCGGGCTACGGCACGCGGATCGACCGCGGGCTGAAGGCGGCGATCGACATGGTCACGGGCGATCCGCGGGGGCTGGCGCTGCCGGTGATCGTCCTGCTGTCCGATGGCCTGCAGAACGGATCGGCCGATCCGGTGCGGGCGCTGCTGCCGGAGCTGCGGGACACGGGGGCTCGGGTGTTCGTCGTGGGCTACGGCGGCACGGGCGGCGCGGGCGGCGGTGCCGGCGGCAGTGCCGAGGCGGAAGCGCTGCTGCGGGAGATCGCGAGCGCGCCGACGGACTATCGGTTTGCGCCGGCCGTGGAGGACTTGCGGGCGGTGTATGATGGCGTGGGGAGAACGCTGCTGTGTCCGTGATCCGGAGTGCCGCCATCGTCCTGGCCGCCGCACCCGTCCTGGCCATCGCCCTTGCCGGCGGCCGTGCGGCGGCGCAAACCGCACCGCCGCCGACCGCCGAGCCCGCGCCGGGTACGACGGCGTTGACGTACCGGCTTGCGGGCGACTGGTTCGACGTGCCGTACGGCGGATCCATGGCGCGGGTCCGCCAGCCCCGCGATCTCTCGTCGGGCGTGGACGGCACGGTGTTCGTCCTGGACGCGGCAGTGCGCAACCCGGCAACGGGGGACTCCAGCCAACGCCGGCAGGTGCTGCACGTCATCGCACCGGACGGAACGTTGCGCCGCGTCGTGGACCTCGCTCCCATGGGCATCACCGCCCAGCGGATCGACGCGACGTGGGATGGTGAGCTGGCCGTCCTCGGACTGGGGCCCGGCCGCTTGACGGACACCAACCGGGTGCTCCTCCTCGAGCCGGACGGCCGGTTGCGCGGCAGCTGGGACTTCCCGGGCCACGACGGCAACGACGTGGCTTCGCTCCCCGATGGCCGGATCGTGGTGGCGAGCGAAGGGGACGTCGTCGTGATCGATCCGGCCGGCCGGACGACCCATCGGATCCCGTTGGCCGGCCTGGGCATCGATCCGCCCGAGCATGGCTACGAGTACTACATCACCCGGCTCGATGCGGCGGGCGATGGTCGGATCACCGCGCTGGTGTTTGCGACCCGGTCGTGCCCGCCGCGGTCGCTGCCGCCCTCCACGCCCGCCACACCCCGCCCGACGGCCACGCCGCGACCGTCTGTCGCGGAGTCGGCGCGACGGTCGGTCGAACCGGATCGACCGGCCGTCGCCGCGCAGTCCGAACTGCCGTGCAGCGAGCACGTTGCGGTGACGCTGAACATCACGCAGAGCACCACCCTGGCGCTCGAAGGCATCGTGCGGCTGGACGGCGGCCACGACGACCTCGCCGTTCGCGACGGCGCGGTGTTCGTGTCGGAACGTCGGCAGGACGCCGACATGCTGAGCGTCGGCGCGTTGCCGGGCAACGGTCCCGACGTGCGCTACGTGCCGGCCGCCCACCTGCCCGGCGCCGGCCGGCGATCCGGCGTCGTGAGCGGCGTTTCGATCGACGTGGCGCCGGATGGCGCCATCCTGGCGGCGTGGCAGGGCAACGACCCGTTCACGCTCGGTCCGGTGCGCCTCGGCGTCCCCGGGACGGTGGACGCGACGCCGACCGGCCTGGCGTACGGCGACGTGCCGGCGCTGACCGGTCCGGTGCGGCCGCGCGCCGTCACGTCGGGACCGGACGGCCTCTCCATCCTCGACGGTGCGTACACCATCGGCAGCGCGGCGGCGCCGTCCGCCCGCAACGTCGACGTCAATCGCCAGCACAACGCGATCCAGCGCTGGTCGCACGACGGGCGGCTGGTCGGCCACTGGACCCACCACGGGTTCGGGACGTGGAGCCTCGGGACGTCCCAGCCCGACCGCGGTGCACCGGAGGACATCGCGGCGGTCGGCGACCGGGTGTACACCGCCACGCCGGGCGGCGTCTGGCTGCGGACGGGCATCGTCGAGCCCGCCTGGTTCAGCGGCGTGCCCGGCGTGCGCCTGATCGCCGTCGACGCGGATGCAGCGGCCGTCGCGGCGTTCGATGCCGTCGGTTCACGCGTCGTCGTCTGGACGGCCGATGGCCTTCCGGTCGCGGACTGGCCGGTGACGTCGGACGGGCGGGCGGTGGCGGCGTCCGATCTCACGGTCGGCGGCGGCCGCGTCTACATCGCCGACACCGGCCGCAACCGCGTCCTCGTCCGTTCGCTCGCCGGGGACGACCTGGGCGAGTGGCGCGCGCACGACGGACCGCAGCGCCTGGACATGACCGTCGACGGCGACATCGTGATCCTCGGGCGGGGCGGGTGGGGCCTGCGCTACACGACGGACGGCGCGTTGCGCGCGGCGTGGCGGATGCCGGGCGCGTCCGGCGCCAAGCGGGCAGAGGGCACGGACATCACCGCCGGGCCGGACGGCAGCATCTACGTGACCTACAGCCGCGTGAAGGTCGGATCGCTCGTCGGCCGGGCGCAGGACGTCATCGAAGCGGCCGGCATCTGGCGGTTCGAGATGTCCGTGCCGCCACCCGGGAAACTGCCGCCCTCGACCGATCCGCAATCCTGCCTGGTCGATGTCGACAAGACCGCTTCGCCGGGGCGCGTGCCGCTTGGGTCACCGGTGTCGGTCGTGCTCACCGTCCAAGGCGAGTGTCCGAAGGTGCCGGTGCCCGAACAGATCGTGTTCGTCGTGGACACGTCGTGGTCGATGAACGACGGCTACCAGTACGCGACGGTGCCGCCGGGCGCCCTGGAGCGCGCTCGGCGGGCCCTGGTGCCGCTCCTGGGGGCGCTCGACCCGTCCGTCGTGGACGTCGGCCTGGTGACGTTCGGGGACGGTGCCGCCTTGCAGGTGGTGCTGTCGGACGACCTGGCCGACATGCGCAGCCGGATCCTGCGCGTGCAGGCGGACGGCGACACGCGGATGGGCGCCGGCGTCGACCTGGCGCACGCCGAGCTGAACGGCCCGCGCCGCGCGGCGGACGCGCGACGGGCGATCGTCGTCGTCAGCGACGGGGTGTTCAAGGACGACCCGCGGCCCAGTATCGCGGCGGCCCGGGCGGACGGCATCGACGTGCATGCGCTGATCGTGACGACGCCGGAGTTCACGGCCGCCGTGCGCGCCAACCTCGTGGCGATGTTGGGCGCGGATCACCTGCACCTCGATCCGTCGCCGGAGAGGGCCGGGGCCGTGATCGACGGCGTTGGGGCGTGGCAGGTCGAAGCCGATCCGTTCGACACGCTCAAAGTGCGCGATGTGGTGCCGGCGAACATGCGCTTCGTGGCGGGCAGCGCCGTGCCGCCGGCCGCATGGGACGCGGCGACGCGCACGCTCACCTGGTCGCTCCATTGGACGCTGGCGCCGCGACCGACCGGTACGCGCTTCACGCTGACGTACGACGTCGTGCCCGAGGAAGGCGGCACGTGGCCGACGAACGTCGAGGCCGAGGTGGTGTGGCGCGACGTGCGGGGGGGCACGGGGAGGCTGCGCTTCCCGGTACCGCGGGTGGAAGTGGTCACGACCCGACGGGTCTACCTGCCGTTCGCCAGCCGCCAGCACTGCACCGCCTGGAGTCGCCCGATCGACCTCGTGCTCGTCCATGACGTCTCGAGCTCGATGGCCGAACCGGCCGCCGACGGCGTGCGCACCAAGCTGGAGGTCGCGGCCGAGGCGGCGCACGTGCTCCTGGGGCGAATGACCGCGGGGCGCGACCGGATCGCCGTCGTGGCGTTCGATGCCGAGCCCACCGTCGTCGCGCCGCTGTCCGGCGACCGCGGGGCGGCCGAGGCCGCGCTGGCGGCTCTGCGCCCCGGCCACGGCACGCGCATCGACCGCGGGCTGCAGGCGGCGATCGACGTCGTGAAGGGCGATCCGCGCGCGCTGGCACTGCCGGTGATCGTCCTGTTGTCCGACGGCCTGCAGAACGGGCCGGCCGATCCGGTGCGCGCCGTGCTGCCCGCGCTGCGCGGCACGGGCGCCCGCGTGTTCGTCGTCGGGTACGGCGCCCAGGTGGACGAAGGGCTGCTGCGCGAGATCGCGTCCGAGCCCTCCGACTACCGGTTCGCGCCGGCGGTGGAGGACCTGCGAGCGGTATATGAGGAGGTGGGGCGGACGTTGTTGTGCCCGTAAGGGCGGGACGGCGCGGGGCGGACTGGACTGGACTGAATTGGATTGGATTGGATTGGAGGGTTCGCCTCAATGGAACCGGGGTCCGCGATGGATTGTCATATGGTCCGTCCGTCGCACACATCGCGGCCGATCGCCGGAGGTGCGTGATGTCCCCGATTCCCACATCCCCCGCTTCGCCGTCGAACGACCGCACCCGCCGGATCATCGACGCCGACCGCACGAGGCACACGGCGCGCGTGCGCTGCCTTGTCCATGCGGTTGTGCTGGCCGTGCTCGCGTCGTCGATGCGGGCCGGCGGCGCCGACGCCCAGGGCGCGTCACCCTATCGCGTCTATCTGCCCTCGCTCGTCCGCGCGGAGCCCACGTCGGCGGGGTGCCGCATCGCCATCGAGGAGGGCTTCGAGAGCGAGGCTTGGCAGACGGACGGGGGGGACGTGAAGCGGGTGAGAGGCGGCGCGTTCGCGGGGGCGTACGCGCTGCAGATGAACGTGGCCGACAGACCGTTCGGAATCATCGTCCGTTCTCCTCGCTTCCCGTGGGCGGCGGGGAAGACCGTCACCGCCGTGCACGTGTCGGCCGCATGGCGCGGATCCAATTGGAATCCACTTTACGCACGCTTCGGCGACTACTTCACGGCCGAAATCTTCGGTGAGACCGCCCTCCCCTATATGACGTTTTTGAACTTCGACAGCTACCAGGCC
Source organism: Candidatus Avedoeria danica (assembly GCA_016703025.1). Lineage (NCBI taxonomy): Bacteria > Bacillati > Chloroflexota > Ardenticatenia > Candidatus Epilineales > Candidatus Epilineaceae > Candidatus Avedoeria > Candidatus Avedoeria danica. The sequence continues at coordinate 1,941,560 of JADJCV010000004.1, read as the reverse complement.
AACCGGGGATGGGCGGTGCAGGAACACCACGTGACCGACCCGCGCGAGCTGGCGTACGCCCAGTTTGGCACGGGCGAGGTCCGGATCCGGGTCACGGAGGACTCCGTCGAGCGGACGACGTGGTCGTTGGATGAGGTGATGGTCACGGTTTGTACGGAGTGACGGAGCCACCGTTGTTCGGACATCCGCGCTACTTCGGCACGAAACCACGCCCCTTGGATCCGCCTACGCTCCGCCCCCCACAAACGCCGCCAAGTCCGCCTTCAACCCCCCAAGCGCCGACTCCAACACGTACATCATGTGCCCCGCCTCAAAATACCCCATCCGGACGTTCCCCCGCAGATGCGGCTCCAAACCCAGGTGGTCGAACGTGTGCCGGGTGGCGAAGTAAGGCGTTGCCAGGTCGTGGTAGCCATTGGCGACGTACACCCGTAGGTGCGGGTTCTTCGTCATCGCCGCGCGCAGGTCGCCGGCGACGCTGAGGAAGCGGTTCTCGGCGGTGTCGAACTTCCAGGGATGGACCTTGTCCGTGAGGATCTCGTACGGCACGTCGCTCTCGTAGCCGAGCTCGCGGCGGACGTAGTCGTTCAGCGTGGCGGTGTAGGGGCCGAGGATCGCGGCGTAGCTCGGGTCATGCTCGAAGGCCTCGCCGGCGGCGTCCGTGTCGTGGCCGGTGTAGCGGCTGTCCAGACGGCCGACGGTCATCCGCCGGCTGCGCAGGAGCTCCTTGCAGAAGCGGCCGATCCGCAGGCGCAGGTTCGCGCTGCGGACGTAGTCCGCGCCGAGGCCGGTGTAGCGCGCCAATCGCTTGGCGATGTCGTCCGCCGTCGCCGCGTCCAGCCGGTCGCCCTTTAGGAGCGCCGTCGCATAGTCGCCGATCGCGAACGCCTCGACCTCGTCCAGGACGTCGCGCAGCGGCTTGGCCTGGAGATCCTTCGGCAGCGCGCGGTGGTAGTGGGCCGTGGCGGTGTACGTCGGGACGTAGAGGATGTATGGCAGGTCGTGGCCGGGGACGAAGTAGGCCGTGCTGAAGTCGAGGATGCTGCTGATCAGCATGAGACCGCTGAGGTAGAAGCCGTGGCGGTCCTGGAGGTGCGCCGCGAGGGCCGCGGCCCGCGTCGTGCCGTAGCTCTCGCCGGCGAGGTACGTCGGCGATCCCCAGCGGCCGTTGCGGGTGGCATAGAGGCGGATGAACTCGGCCATCCACTTCACGTCTTCGCTCACGCCGTGAAAGAGCTTGGCGTCCTCGCCCTCGGCCGCGCGACTGAAGCCCGTCGAAACCGGGTCGATGAACACGACGTCGCTCACGTCGAGGATGCTGTAGCCGTTGTCCTGCAGCGCGTACGGCGGCGGCGGGAGCGTCGCGTCGTCCGGCATGCTGATCCGTCGCGGCCCGAACAGCCCCAGGTGCAGCCACACGGACGACGAGCCCGGCCCGCCGTTGAACGCATACGTGATCGGGCGCGACGCTGCGTCGGCGCCACCGTCGCGTGTGTAGGCCACGAAGAAGACGGTCGCCTTGGCATCCTTGCCGTCGTCGCGCAAGGTCATCGTCCCGGCGCGGGCGGTGTAGGCGACGCTCTTACCGCCGATCATCACGCTGTGCTGCGAGACCTTGTGGCCGTCCTCGTCCCGCGGCGGCTTGTCGTCATCCCCGCCGCCCCCACCCGCACCCTTGGCCGCCTTCGCCGCCGCGCCCGCGTCGCCGCCGCTCTGGACGATGACGACGGCCCCGGTGCCTTTGAGGATCTGGACGTCTTTGTCTTTGGGGGAGGGGGTGGCCATCGTGGGCTCCTTGCGTGGGTGGTGCGGGCGATGTTTGCGGTATGCGACGATGCGTCGTTAGACGTCGACCTCCCACACCATGTGACCCGCATCGTACTGCCGCCCGAACCGGTTCGCCATGAAGTCCGCATACGCCACGTCCTCCTGCCGCACGAACCCGCTCGCCGGCAGCCGTCCCTCGCGGTGCAGGTCGAGGACGGCGCACAGGCCGCTGGCCGTCGTCAGCTGGATCGCGCCCCACCGCCGCCCCAGCACGTCGCCCGCGTAGATCTTGCGCGCGATCGTCTCCTGCGCCAGCTCGCCCCGCCGCCGGCCGACCACGCTGACCGTGACGACGACGACGTCCTGGTACGTGTGCGGGACGCTCGTCTCGAGAATCCGCTTGAACGTCGCCCGGTCCTCGTTCAAGCCGAGGTCGTTCATCAGGAGCGCCACGATGTCGCGGTGGCCGGGGTAGCGGATCGTCTTGTAGTCCAGGTCCTGCACCCGACCGGTCAGCGTCTCGCACAGCGTCCCGAGCCCGCCCGACGTGTTGAACGCCTCGTACTCCACGCCGTCCAGGCTGAAGCGCTCGTAGCCCTCCAGGGGCTTCAGCTCGACGGTCGCGCCGCCGACGATCGCCTCGCACGGGTTGCCGTACTCGTTGATCAGGCCGTCCGTGCTCCACGTCAGGTTGTACTTCAGCCGGTTGTTCGGGTAGATCGGCAACGCCCCCACCCGCAGCTTCACGCTCTTCAGGCTCTCGAAGTCCCGCGTCAGGTGGCCGGCGACGATGCTGATGAAGCCCGGCGCCAGCCCGCACTGTGGGATGAACGCCGTGGCCGCCCCGTCCGCCAGACGGCGCACCGCCTGCGTGACCTTCACGTCCTCGGTCAGGTCGAGGTAGTGCGCGCCCGCCCGTGAAGCCGCCTCGGCGATCCCGACGTTCGCGAAGTACGGCGCACAGCTGACGACGTACGCCTGCCCGGCCACGACCTGCGCCAGTACGTCCGGCTGACCGAAGTCCGCCGCCACGGCCCGCGCGTTGGGCACGACGGCGTCGTCCGCCCCGCGGATGGCCGCCTCGGCCGCGCGCGGGCTGACGTCGACGGCGGACACGGCGTAGTCGCCGCTGGCGGCCAGCAGCTGCGTGACGAGCGTGCCGATGCGGCCGGTGCCGAGGACGACGACGGGGGTGGGGGAAGGGGTGGGGGTGGACATGTGCTTGGGGCTCCAATCTGGGTCGGCGGCCAAAGGGCCTCTTCCCCCGACCCCCTCCCCCAATGCTGGGGGAGGGGGAGGAAGCTTGGCCGGGGAGGGGGGACAACAAGAGGTGGTCGCCATGTCGACCATGCGACCACCTCTCGTCACCGATGGCTTTGTTCGATCTCAATCAACCCGTGATCCTCACCCTCCCCCTGCATTGGGGGAGGGGGTCGGGGGGAGAGGGCCTCAGGCCGTCGACCCCCCTTCAATCGAACAATCGAACGCCTACCGAATGATCTCCCCTCGCAACACGATCGGCAGGTAGATCGGATCCCAGTCATGGAACTCCGGCCCCGCCGCCACGTCCACGTCCATCTCGTGGACGGCCGTGATGCCCATCGCGCCGCGGCCTTCGAAGACGACGTGGTAGCGGCCCGGCCGCGTCCAGACGTGGCCCATGATGGCCGCGCCCTCCTGGGTGCCGTCCGGGGCGATGTAGAGCTTGTCCGTCTCGAACACGCCCGTCCCGTCGCCGAACGTCGCCCGGTAGCGGATGCCCGTGTCGATCGTCGGCGTCGTCGTGGTGGAGTCGGCGTCCATCGCGCTCAGCTTGACGGTGAAGTAGCTCTGGCGGCGGGCCGGCTTGACGTCCGACGTCACCGCGATGCTCACCTCGGTCGACAGCCAGCTCCGGACGGCCCCAAGCAGCTCGCGGCGGCTCAAGTGGCCGGTGTCGTCGTTCATGCCCTCGAGGCCGAAGCCGAAGTACGCGCTGCGGCTCAGGATCGCGCGGCCCGGCCGCTCGACGGTCGGGTCGTCCCGGTAGGCGCCGGCCACGAAGCCCTGGCTGACGATCCCGCCGCCGTTGGCGTAGCGCAGGAGGGGCATCGCGCCGGCGGCGGTGTCGAACTTGATCTCGTCGATCGAGCCCTGGTTGCCGGCGCCGTCGCCGGTCGCGCTGATGTCGACGCTGACGTTGTTGAACGCCGAGCCGGGTGCGCCCGCCAGCACTTGCTGTGTCTGGGTCAGGACCGTGCCCGAGTTGATGCTTTCCTTCTGGAACGTGGCCGCCAGCGCCGTGCCGTAGAACGACGTGCCGCCATCCGGATTGTTGGATCCGAGCACCTGCGCCGCGTTCTGACCGAACACGCTCACCCAGCCGCCCGATGCGGCGTACTCCATCAGGTGGTTCTGGTCGAGCCCGTTCAGCCCCGGCGTGCTGCGGTTGTCACCCGTCTGGAGGATCAGCCACTTGTAGGCCTTCATCTCGGTGGCCGTCGGGACGTGCAGTCCGGTGGCCGTCGCCGCGTCGAACACGTCGTACGCGATGTTCATCGCCTCGAGGCTCTCGGTGTAAGCGGGCGTGTAATCCACCGGCACCGCGCTTCCCAAGCGGCTGCCGTCCGCGTCGATGATCAGGACCTCGGCATCCGCCGGCGGCGGCGTGACGCGCGTCCAGGCGGGCAGGTGGGCCTTGTACTTCTCGCCCGTCAGGACGACGAAGCCCTGCGCGTCGCCGAGCGGCAGGTCGGTCGTGTTCCACGTGACGTTGAACTTGGCGGTTCCACCGGCCGGCACGTTGACCGTCGTCGGCGAAACCGTCATCCCCTTGACCGCCGTCGTGGCCGTGAACCCGCCGCGCGTGTCCACGGTCGTGACGGCGTACGTCTCGGCGCCGGCCGCGACGCTGGACAGCGTGACCTCGATCGTCTTGCTCGTGCCGACGAGCTGCCAGCCGTAGCTCAGGCTCGGCGGGCTGAGGATGACGCCCGGATCGGCCGCGTTCGTCAGGTCCAACCGGCCCGCGCCCATGTCGAGCGGCTGCGCCGGCCGATCGTCGACCCAGACGTCCATGTACTTGGACGTGCTCATCAGGGCCGACTTGATCATGGCCGGCGTCCAGTCCTTGTGGATCTGGCGGATCATCGTCGCCGCGCCGGCCACGTGCGGGCTCGCCATCGACGTCCCGCCGACCTGGCCGAAGCCGAGGTGACGTCCCTCGCCGCCGCCCGGTGCGTAGCCCTGGCTCATGATGTCGACGCCGGGTGCGGCGATGTCGGGCTTGAGGGTACCGGCCGAGCTCGGGCCGCGGCTCGAGAAGCCGGCGATCAAGTCCGGCGGCGCGATGTCGTTCGGATGCTCGGTGCTTCGCCAAAGGTGCGCCACAGTGTCGATCACAAGCTGCGCCGCGGCTCCGTGCTGCGCCTGCCAGTCGAAGAGCGCCACGCCGTTCGAGTGCCCAACGGAGATCGTCGGGACCGTGACCTTGGCACCGCTTGCGCCGGCACCCATGCCCGGTGCTCCGTCGCCGCCCGCGGTATGGTTGAAGATGATCACCATCGTCGCGCCAGCCGTCTGCGCGTTCAGCGCCTTGAGCGAGAACTCGCACACGCCCCGCTCGATCAGGGCGGCGCGGCCCGCGAATGCCCCGGCCGGGAACGGCTCGCATCCGAGGCCGTTCGTGGCCGAGATCACCGTCGCGGGCGTCCAATTGAACGGACCGACGCGCTGACCGATCGCCAACTCGCCGCCGAAGCCGGCCGCGCTGTAGGCAAGGCCCGTGAGCGTCCCGGGGACGGGAGCCGGCGCGACGACGTCGACGCCGCCCGAAACGAAGGCCGAGCCCTTGGTCGACGCTGCGACGTTGATGTAATCGTCGGATGGGTGATCGCCCGTGCCGGGGCCGGGGCCGGCGTTGCCGTTGGACATGCTGACGAAGATGCCGCTCCGGAAGACGTTCAGGAGCGCCGTGTCCAGCGCGTCGAACGCGCCGCCGATCGAGCCGGGGCCGCCGCCCCACGAGTTGTTCAGCGTGTGGGCGCGGTCGCGGACGATGTCCTCGAGGGCCTGAATGCCCTCGGCGTTGTAGAAGCTGCCGATGCCGTTCACGCTGGAGTAGAAGACGCGGTAGCTCATCACGTACGCCCGCGGCGCGACGCCGCTGATCGTCACCGGCGCCGCGGCGCCCGGGAAGGTGGCCTCGATGCGGTTGCCGGCCATGGTGCCCGAGGTGTGCACGCCGTGCTCGGTGCCGAACGCTCCGGGCCAAGCGGTGTCGTCGCCGGGCGCCGGCGGATCCCAGCTCCGGAAGTAGACCCGGCTGGCGATGATCTTGCCGTTCGTATTCTCGACATAACCGATCGGGTAGCCGATCGGCATCAGGTAGCCGGCGCCGCTGAACATCGGCGCGTCCTTGTGGATGCCGCCGTCCATCGAGGCCGCGCGGATGCCGGCACCGGCGTTCGCCGCGCCGCCGACGGCCGTGTTGTCCCAGGCCGCGGGGGCGTTGATGAGCCCGATGGAATCGTACATCGTCGGCTGGTGGGCGGTATCGCGGCCGACGTGCTTCACACCGGGCATCGCGCGGAGCGCGGCCTCGAGCTTCGCCACGTCGGCGTTCAGGCCGGCATCGACCGTCAAGCCGTTCAGAACGAGCCGGTACCGCAGCGGGCGCGCCCGCTCGTACTCGTCGATGTAGGTGGACAGGCGCGCGCCGGGCACGCTCTTGGGCAGCGCGTTGAGGAACGCCTGCTGCTCGGCGTCGATCCGCGCGAGGTGCGCGCGCGCGGACGGGCTGTCGTCGTCCAGCAGACCCTCGGCGTCATAGGCGACCGAGCGCGGCGCAGTGCCGGCGGCCGCCCACTCGGACAGCGAGGGCGTGCTGAGTTGGACGATCAGGCGGTGGGAGAAATCGGGGTCGTCCGCCAGCGCGGCGCGCTCGGCTGCGACGGGGTCGGTGGTGGCGATGTCGTCGCCGTCGACCGGTGTGACGAACGCCGTGCTGAGCGCGGCGGTCGTCGCGGCCGTCGACGAGGCGAGTGCGGCGCCGGCCGCAACGGGCATGAGCGCAGCGAGGGCGAACAAGGCCACGAGGGCGCTCAGGCGGCGCTTGCTGGGCGTCAGGAACGATCGGCGCACGGTGCGCGAGGGATGGGACATGGCGGGACTCCTCGATGGCTGGGCCGGTGCGGCGGCGGTCGGGTAAACCGCAGAACCCGCGCCGGCGGTCACGAACGGATACGGAGCAGCACGGGGATTATACTGTGCGCATTCACATCACAACTGAGGATCACTCTTGGACGACCCCAACCCCACTGCCCCCGACCCCGACATCGCTTCCGCCGGCGACGAGTCCGCTCCCGACGCACCGCGCGGGATCACCAAGGAACAGCTGCCGGAACGCCTCCGCGCCGCCGTCGATCGTGCCGGCTGGCCCGCGCTCATGCCCGTGCAGGCCGAGGCCATCCCGATGCTCCTCGATGGGCGCAACGTGATGGTCCAGGCGCGCACCGGCAGCGGCAAGACCGGCGCCTTCCTCCTGCCGATGCTCGACCGCCTCGATCCGTCGCGTGACTCCTGTCAGGCCCTGGTCCTGGTGCCGACGCGCGAGCTGGCCAGCCAGGTCTGGCAGCAGGCCGAGGTGATCTTTGCCGACACGCCGTTCCGAACGGTTGCGGTGTACGGCGGCGTCGGCTACGGGCCGCAGACCGACGCCCTGCGCGGCGGCGCCCACGTCGTCGTCGGCACGCCCGGACGCGTCCTCGACCATCTGCTCAAGCGCAACTTCGATCTCGACGACCTGCGGATGCTCATCTTCGACGAGGCCGACCGGATGCTCTCGATGGGCTTCTACCCCGACATGCGCCAGGTCCAGCGCTACCTGCCCAAGCGCCCGCTGCAAGGCTGCATGTTCTCGGCCACGTTCCCGGCGGCCGTCCTGCGCACGGCCGAGCAGTTCATCAAGGAGCCCGAGTTCCTGAGCCTGAGCCAGGACCATGTCCACGTCACGGACATCGAGCACGTCTTCTACAACATTCCCGGCACCGACAAGGACCGCAGCCTGGTGCGGTTCATCGAGATCGAGAACCCGACGAGCGCGATCATCTTCTGCAACACGAAGGCCAAGGTTCACTACGTGTCCGTCGTGCTGAAGCGCTTCGGCTACGACGCCGACGAGATCTCCGCCGACCTGTCGCAGGCGGACCGCGAGCGCGTTCTGGAGCGCGTTCGGAAGGGCAACCTGCGCTTCCTGGTGGCCACCGATGTCGCGGGCCGCGGCCTCGACATCCCGGACCTGTCGCACGTGATTCAGTACGAGCCGCCCGAGGACCCGGAGAGCTACATCCACCGCGCCGGCCGCACCGGCCGCGCCGGCGCGGGCGGCGTCGCCGTCAGCCTGGTGTACGCGATGGAGAGCCTCGCCCTGGCCCGCATCGCGGCCGGTTACGGGATCGACATCCAGGAGCGCCCGCTCCCGACGGACGCCGACGTCGAGGCGATCGTCTCCGAGCGCCTGACCGCGCTGCTCGAGGCCCGGCTGCGCGAGCGCGACAAGCTCCAGACCGAGCGCAGCCGGCGCTTCATCGCCCTCGGCCGCGCGCTGGCCGAGAGCGAGGACGAATCGGCGATCATCGCCATGCTGCTCGACGAGATGTACCAGCAGCTGCTCCACGCGCCGGTCGACGGACCGCCGGCGGCGCCGGTTGCGGCGCGGCGGTCGACGTCGTCGCCGTCGCGTGATGCGCGTGAGCCGCGCGAGTCGCGGGAGGCGCGGGGACCGCGCGAAGAGCGGCCGGCGCAGGGGCGAGCAGCGGGCGATCGGAACGATCGACCTGAGCGGCCCGAGCGAACGGAGCGGCCCGACCGTCCGGAGCGATCCGATCGCCCGGAGCCGTCCGTTCGTCCGGAGCCGTCCGTTCGTCCGGAGCGTTCCGTTCGTCCGGAGCGGTCCGATCGCCCTGACGCAGTCGACCGTCCGGAAGCCGCCGAACGTCCGCCCCAGGCGCGGCCCGAGTGGCCCAACCCACCGGAGCGCGTGGATCGTGCCCCTTCCGCCGACGACGCCGCGCCGCCCGTTCGTCCGGCCGCGTCGTACTACCGGACGGTCCCGCCTCCGCCGGCAGCCACGGGCCGCGGCGTCATCCGTGCCCGCGGCGACGGCGACGGCGGTGCTGCCTCGTCGCCGGCAGGAGCACCGCCCATCGCATCGGCGGCCGGGGACGGTCCGACGGCGGCGGCGGATGAAGGCGCGCCGCGGCGGCGGAGACGGCGTGGGGGGCAGGGTCGCGGGGGGGGTGGCGGCGGTTCGAGTGGTGCGGGTGCGGCGAGTGGCGATTCCTAGCGCCGTCGCTGCCCCCAGAACTCCGACCGCAACACATCACCCACCTCGATGACGATGTCCGGGAGCGCCAGCGGTGCCACGACTTCACTCGGCGTGCGCACCGTTGCGTCCATGTACCGCCCGTCCTGCGGCTGCCGATAGACGTCGAGCACCTGTTCGCCCAACGCCGCAATCCAGACCTCGGGCACGCCGAAGCGGGCGTAGATCGGCAGCTTGCGGCGGCGGTCGTAGCGCAGCGAGCTGTGTGCGACCTTGACGATCAGCATCACATCGGCCGCCTCCGGCCGGTGGTCGAGATAGCCGGTCGGCTCGGGGCGGAGAAGTGCGATGTCAGGCAGGAACAGCGTGTGCTCGCCGAACTGTACGTCCATCTGACAGAGTACTTCGGCGCGATCGCCGACGCGCGACGCCAGCAGCTTGATCAGCCGCAACGTCGAAGAGATGTGCGGACTACCGATCGGGGACATGACGCGGATCTCGCCTTCGATGAGCTCCGTCCGCACACCCTCGGGAATGATCCCGCGCTCGTGCAGCTGGAGGTAGTCGTCCACCGAGAAGCGCCAGCGGCCGGCTCGCGGGCCGGTCGATCGGACGGGCGGCTGAGAGACGGTTGCGAGCGTCATGTGCGGCCCTCCCTTGCCTTGAAGTACGTACGGGCAATTCGCGTCGGTGGGCAGTATAGCAGGCAGTCTACGGCGTGCTCGCGGGCGGTGGAAGGCCAATCGCGACGTCTCTACGACAGGCGCGCGACACGGCACTCGACACGGCACTCGACACGGCACTCGACACGGCACTCGACACGGCACTCGACACGCTTGCGCCATCCCTGGACAGCGGCCGTCAGCGCCAGGGCGGTGCCGATTGCGGCGCAAAACGCGTCGCGACCGCGGCCGGCGACCACCCGGCGGTCGCCATTGCCGTGGCCGCCGCGGCGGCCGTTGCCGTGGCGTCCGCCGCGGCGATGGGCGCGTGACCCGGTCCAAGTGCACGGTACATCTCGCGGAACTGCGACATCCGCGGCATGAACCACATGTGGCGCACCATGCCGCAATAGCCGGAGGCCAGGGTCCCCGGCGTGTAGGCGGCCAGTAACGGGCCCGGATCGATGGGCGCGTGTCGTCGTCCGTCCGGTGTGGCGAGGTGCGTTCGCAGCGCATCGGCGAGTCGGTCCAGCCAGGCCCGGCTCGGGCCGGTGCGGTACGCGAACACGATGTAGCGCTGGGATCGGCGCGGCTCGAAGGTGCACGATGTGCCGCTGTAGGCGTCCGTCAGGTTGATTGCCGTCACCTTCGCCACGTCGCCCTTGTACACGCGCTGCACCCGGAATCGGGCCACGTACGGGCCGGGCTGTGCGCCCGCCGAGCGCTCGGCGACGGTAGGCGCGACCTCGTCCAGGCGCGATACGCGCCCGAGAAACACGGCGTCCGCCTTCTCCATGGAGCTTGGAACATCGGACAACGTGGCGCACGTGCATGCCGCGACTCGCGCCGCCGGCCGTAGCGCGGCACAGGCGCCGGCCAGCAGGACGGCGACGACGAGGCAGCGTGCCCGCTCGGTTCGCTCGGACATGGAACACCCCTCCGTGCAGAGAACCTCGGCGACGCACGATCGGGCGTCGCCATCGGCCCAGCACGGTCCGTGCCGAGGACGAGGCCGGGAACGGCTCTCCGCCCGCTACAGTCCCGGAAGCTTTTGGTTCCGAAACGCATCCACGAACGTAAGCGTTCAGCCGGTTGCCCGATCGGCGAAGGCCTGATAGCCGCGACCGTTCACTCTACTCGTCCTCCCCACCGATCTCGCGCTCAAGAGTGTCAAGTGGTGGCAAGACGGCTTCAATCGCCTGGCGAAGCTCTGGCAGACTGGTGGCGACCGCGGACCACACCAGCGCCAAGCCTACTCCTTCATACTGATGGATGAGGACGTCTCGGAAGCCGGTGAGAGCCCGCCACGGAATGTCGGGATGTTGTACGCGGAACTCGTCCGGTACTCGCTTCGCGGCCTCGCCGATGACCTCGAGGTTTCGGATCACCGCGTCCTGAATCAGCGGGTTCTGTAGAAAGCTGGATTCGCCCTCCCAGGTATACGATTCAATCCGGAGGATGCGCTCCAACATCTGCGCCAGATAAACGCGGGCATCCTTGCTCACAGCGGCCGCGATTCTTGGAGAATGCTCCGTCGAAGCAGCCAGTACAAGCCGTCCTCCGACACAACGTCTACCTCACGGCCCAACAGCTCCCGCAGGTCGCTGAGGAGCCCGCAAAGGTCGATGAGCGTGCGCCGAGGCTCCCAGTCCACCAGGAAGTCGATGTCGCTTGCGTCACCAGCCTCGCCTCGGGCCACGGAGCCGAACACGCGTACGTTGTGGGCGCCATGCATGGCGGCAAGCCGGACGATGTCGTTTCGACGTGTGTCAAGTAGTTCGTCGATGCTCACAGGTCGCTCCTGGCCAGCGGTACCGGCTACAACAGGGCGTTACATGTGGTGGAACAGGGCACCCAGCCCGGAGAATTCAAGCCGGCCATGCGGGGATAGAGATTTCAATCGCGCCCCCGCCGAAGTCCGGGAGTCTAAGCCCCTCCCACGCCCTCGTCAACCGCCCCATCAGCGTCGCCGGCCCACATCTCCAGCGCCACCGACGCTCATCTGCCGCCCATCCGAGCGCCCTGCGCGCCCTCCGGCACCGCTGCCCCGCGCGCCACGCCCGCCGAAGCCGCCCCACCCACGCGTTTACAGCCCTCAACGCCCCTCATCGGCCCTCGCCGCCGCACCGACCACGCAGCCACAACCGCCGCCGACCCGTGACCCGTGGCGGCCGGTGGTCGCGTCCGTGTTCCGGCCTGCGCGCTGCCTGCCTCATGCCGTCTCACGCCGTCCGCGGCTCTCATGCCGCGCCGGTCACCGCCCCGCCTGGCCCCTCCAACCCCCGGCCCGACCGATACCCGCCCGACCGCTGGCCCCGCCCGACCCACGAGACTACCATCCACCCCATGCGCATCGCCGTCCGCTTGCACCCCCGCCGCGCCCGCCTCGCCCGCCTCGCCGTGCTCCTCGCCGGCCGCCACCGCCGCCGCGCCTTCATCGCGCTGCCAGCCGTTCTCGCCCTCACCGGCCTCGTGGCGCTGCGCATGCTCATGGCGGATCTCCCCGCCCCCGGCGAACTCGTCACGCGGGCCGCCCATGATGCCACCAAGATCTACGACCGCCGCGGCCGGCTGCTCGTCGAGGTGCTCGACCCGCGCGCTGGGCGGCGCACCCGCGTGGACCTCGCGGATGTCGCGCCGGTGCTGCGTCAGGCGGTCATCGCTGTCGAGGACGCCGGGTTCTATTCTCACCCGGGCGTCGAGGCGCGCGGCATCGCACGCGCGGCGTGGCAGATGTTGCGGGCGGGGCGCGTGGTTTCCGGCGGCAGCACAATCACCCAGCAGCTGGCGCGCGCGGTACTGCTTTCGGACGACGAGCGCGGGCGGCGCTCGCTCCTGCGCAAGCTGCGCGAGTCGGTGCTGGCGCTGCGCATCACGGCCGCTTACGACAAGGATACGGTCCTCGAGCTATACCTGAACGAGGTCTACTTCGGCCAGCTCGCCTACGGCGTCGAGGCCGCCGCCCGCACGTATTTCGCCGCCCCCGCACGCGATCTGGACCTCGCCCAGGCGGCCATGCTGGCCGGGCTCATCCAATCGCCCGCCGTCTACAACCCGCTCGTCGCCTGGGACGCCGCCAAGGCCCGCCAGGGTGTGGCGCTCGACCTCATGGTCGGAGCCGGGTTCGTCTCGCGGGCCGAAGCGGACCTGGCGCTCGCGGAGCCGCTGCGCCTGGCCGCCGGCGACGGGCCGCTGCACGCGCCGCACTTCAGCACCTACGTGCGAAGCCTGCTGGAGCAGCGCTACGGCGCCGACGCCGTTCTTAGCGGTGGCCTGCACGTCGTCACGACGCTCGACCTTGACCTCCAGCACGCCGCCGAGACCGCCGTGCGCGACCAGATGGCGGACCTCAACACGCCCCGGCCCGGCCGCCCGGACCACAACGCCCACAGCGCCGCGCTGGTGGCGGTAGACCCTGCTACCGGCGACGTCGTGGCGATGGTCGGCAGCGCGGACTATTTCGATGCCTCGATCGACGGTGCCGTGAACGTCGCGCTCGCCCGCCGCCAGCCGGGGTCGGCCATCAAGGCCATCACGTACGCCGCCGCCTTCGACACGTCGCGCTGGGGCACCCGCGCCGCCGCGCCGGGCGACGACCCGACCCGGCCGCGGCTGCCGTTCTCGCCGGCCACTGTGCTCTCCGACGTGGCGACGGCCTTCACCACCCGCGAGGGAGAGCCGTATCGGCCGATGAACTACGACCGCACGTGGCACGGACCCATCAGCCTGCGCCGCGCGCTCGCCACATCGTCCAACATGGTGGCGGTCAAGGTCCTCGACGCGGTCGGCGTCGACGCGATGATCGATACCGCCCAGGCGCTCGGCATCACGACGGTCGGCGACCGCGAGCGCTACGGGCTGGCGCTCACGCTCGGGGGCGGCGAGGTCACGCTGCTGGACCTCACGGCAGCGTACGCCGGGTTCGCCGAGCAGGGCCGGCGCGTCTCGCCGCGCGCGATCCTGGCGGTGCTGGACGGGCCGACGTTTGCTCGGCACCGGGAGACGGCGGACTGGCCGGGCGTCGCCGACACGCCGCCCGGGCCGCAGGCGGTGCCGCCGGCGGTGGCGGATCTGATCACCGACATCCTGTCCGATGACCTGGCGCGCCTGCCGGCGTTCGGCGAGCACAGCGTGCTTGAGCTGGACCGTCCGGCGGCGGCCAAGACGGGCACCACCACCGATTTCCGCGACAACTGGACGGTGGGCTATACGCCGGACCTGTCCGCTGGCGTGTGGGTGGGCAATGCCGACAACACGCCCATGGAGCACACCTCGGGCATCACGGGCGCCGGCCCGATCTGGCACGCCTTCATGACCGCGGCCCTCCGCGGCCGTCCGGCGCGCGACTTCCCGCGCTCGTCGGAGGTCGTCACCGCCAACGTATGCGAGTCCACGGGCTTGCGCCCCACCACGGCCTGCCAGCGCCCGCGAACCGAGCGTTTCATCCGCGGCACCGAGCCGGCCGCCGACGACTGGAGCTACCGGGTGGTCGACGTCGATGCCGCCACGGGTGCACGATGGTCGCCCGGATGCCACGGCCGGCGCGTGGCGCGCGTCTTCCGCCTGATGCCGTCGGACGCGCAAGGCTGGGGCCGGGGCGAGGGCATCGCCGCGCCGCCGGAGCGGACGTGCGCGGGGGCCGACGTCGTCGCCGCTGGCAGCGCGGCTACCGGTGCCGGTCCCCGGGATGTCCGACAGGTCGGTATTGGGGCGCCTTCTGTTGGGCTACTCGACGCCGGCCCGACGCTCGCCCTCACCAACCCGGCGCCCGGCACCACGTTCGCCCGCTCGTCGATGCTGCCGGAGACCCACCAACGCCTGGAGATCGCGGCCGAGCCCGCCGGCCTGGGCGCCGGTGGCCGCGTCACCTTGTTTGTCGACGACCAGGCCATCGCCACCGTCACCCGCCCGCCTTTCCGCACGCTCTGGCGCCTCGTCCCCGGCCGCCACGTCGCGCGCGCGGTCGCGTTCGACGCTGCCGGCCTGCACGCCGAGAGCGAGGCCGTGGCGTTTACCGTCCTCGAACAGGAGCCGGTGGCGGCCGCGCCGCCCGTCGAATCGCCTGTTGAACTGCCGTGAGCAAGCCCTCTCCATCACGCCCATCATGCCGCCAGGAGTTCACCATGGCCAGCCCATCCCGTTCCGCCCGCGTGCGCAGCGTACTCACCGCAACCTGCATTCTGACCGCCGGCCTCGCTGTCGTCGGGTGCAAGGGGACGGACGAGAAGACCACGCCCGAAGCCCACGCCACCGGGGGACCGGTAGCGGCCACGCCGCTGCCCAGCCGCCCGCTCCTGGCCAGCATGCCGGTGTTCGCACAGACCAACGAGGCCCTCGCCGTCGTGCGGACCCAGCCCGAGGACGGCGCGGACGATGTCACGGCCACCGACGGCCAGCTGCAGCTCGCGGTGCAGTTCAACCATCCGGTCGTGCCCCTGGTGGGTGTCGAAGACGAGGACACGCTGCCCCAACCCATCACCATCGAGCCGGCGGTGGCGGGCGAGGGCAAGTGGCTGAACACGTCGACCTACGTCTTCAGTCCGTCCGTCGATCTGCGCGCATCGACCCGCTACACCGTGCGGGTGGCCGGCGACTTCATGGACGTGCTCGGCGGCCGGCTGGCGGAGGCGCACACCTTTGCCTTCACCACGGTGGCGCCGCGCGTCGATGCGACCCAGCCCGGCGACGACCGCATGGACGACGTGGCCGCCACGCGGCCGGTGTCGGTGACGTTCACCCAGGCCATGGACCGGGCCTCCACCGCGGCGGCCTTCCGGCTTGAGCGCGTGGCCAAGGAGGGCCGGACGGCGGTGGCCGGCAAGATCAAGTGGCTCGGCGACCGGACGATGGTCTTCACGCCCGCAGCCACGCTGGACCGACTGCAACGCTTTGAGGCCGTCGTGGCCGCCGGGGCGCGTGACGCGGCGCGCGTCGCAGCAACGAAGGCTGACTTCCGCTGGTCGTTCACGACCGCCGACGTTGCCCGCATCACGCGCACCACCCCGGCCGACGCTGCCAAGGACTCCGAGTGGCTGCGCGAGAACCAATTCGAGATCCGCTTCAGCGCGCCCATGGCCGAGCAGAAGCTCAACGTGACGGTTCAGCCCACCATCACCAACCAGAGCGTGTGGCTTGGCGACAACAACCGCGTCGCCTACGTCGGCGGCGGCTGGCTCGCCTCGGAGTCGTACACCGTGCGCATCGCCGGCACATCGCAAAGCGAGGCGGGGGAAGCGCTCGGCCCGGACACGGTGGTGAGCTTCACGGTAGCGGCCATGCAACCGTCGGCCTGGATCGAAACGCCTTCGGACAAGTCGTTCCTGAACGCCTACAACCCGGCGCGGTTGTACATCGGCGCCATCAACCAGCCGTCGGTCAGCCTGTCGACGTATCGGATCAAAGGCGACCACTACCGTGACCTCCTGACCGGCGAGCGCGAACTCAACGCGGTCCACGCTCCGACCGACGTACCGACCCGGCGCTGGTCGGTGGGCAACGATGGCCAGCTCAACGCGGTGCGATACGTCTCCACGTCGCTCGCCGCGGGCACCACCGGCCTGCTTGAACCCGGCCCGTATCTCATCTCGCTCGGCAGCGACCGCGAACTCGTGCTGGCGTCCAAGGTCAACCTGGCCCTCAAACGCACGGACCGCGAGGCGCTGGTATGGGCCACCGACCTGAAGTCCGGCCAGCCGGTGCCGGACCTGCCGATCACGGTGTACGGTCCCAACGACCGCAAGCTGACCACCGGCCGCACCGACGGCGACGGCGTCTTCCGGGGGACCTTCCCGCCGCTGGGCCGGGACGAGAGCTGGTGGAACGCGTATGCCGTCAGCGAGGCGGACGGCACGGTGGTGGCGGCGACGGCCGGCGACTGGCAGTCCGGCTTCAGCCCATACGACTTCAACCTCAGCTATACGTTCGACCGCGAGGCGTATTACGGCGACGTATACACCGATCGGCCCATCTACCGCCCCGGCCAGACGGTCTACTTCCGCGGCGTGGTGCGTCAGGACGACGACGCCCGCTATTCCCTGCCCAGTGGTGACCAGTCGATCCGGATCAGTGCCAACGACGGCGACGGCAAGGCCATCTTCCAGACCGAACTGCCATTGAGCGCCTATGGGACCTTCAACGGCGAACTCGACCTGGCTCCGGCCGCCGCGCTGGGCTATTACAACCTCGAGGCCCGCCTCGTCCGGCCGAGCCGGCAACCATCCGGCGGCACCCCGACGGCGGGCAACGACGAGGACGATGGCGACGATGACGACGTGATCTGGAGCACCGCGCATTCCTTCCAGGTCGCCGCCTACCGCAAGCCGGAATACCAGGTGGAGGTGGAGACCGACAAGCCCGCCTACACGCAAGGCGACCCCATCCACGCGACGACCGCGAGCACGTACTATTTCGGCGGTCCCGTGGCCGATGCCAAGGTCCACTGGCGCCTGCTCACCGACGACTTCTTCTTCTCCACACCGGCGGCGGTGACGGGCTGGTGGGACTGGATCGACTACGACCTGACCGAGAGCCGCTATTGGAAGCCCGAGGCCGGCGTCGTGCGCGACGGCGAGGCCACGCTGGACGCCGAAGGACGCCTGAACTTCGACGTGCCGGCCGACGTCGGCGAGGCGCCCATCGCCCAGGCGCTGACCTTCGACGTCGAGGTCACCGACATCAACCACCAGGCCGTCTCCGCCCGCGCCAGCGCCGTGGTCCACAAGGCCGACCTGTACCTGGGCCTACGCCCGCGGGCGTACGTCGGCACCGCGGGCAAGCCGGCGGACGTGGACGTCCTCACCGTGTCCAGCACCGGTGTCACGGTCACCCAACAGGCCGTCGACCTGTCGTACGTCAAGCGCGATTGGTACAGCATCAAGGAGAAGCGCGAGGACGGGCGCTTCTACTGGACCAGCAAGTACACCGACACGCTGCTCAGCCACGCCCGCGTGATCTCCGACGGCCGGGGCGCGGCCAGCGGGCGCTTCACGCCGCCCGGGCCGGGCGTGTACCGGGTCGTGGCCAAGGCCAAGGACGGCGCAGGGCGCTCGGCCAGCAGCGCCACCTACCTGTGGGTCAGCGGCTCCGGATACACGAACTGGCGCCAGGAGAACAACGACCGCGTCCAACTGGTGCCCGACAAGAAGGCGTACGTCCCCGGCGACACCGCCCGCATCCTGGTGCCGGTGCCCTTCGCCGGGGCGCAGGCGCTGGTCACCACCGAGCGCGCCGGCATCCGCACGGTGCGGCGGCTGACGCTTGAGGGCAACAGCGAGACGGTTGAGATCCCCATCACCGACGACGACGCGCCCAACATCTACGTCTCGGTGATGCTGGTGAAGGGCACCGGCCCGGACAGCCCGGTGCCGCAGTTCAAGCTGGGGTACACCAACCTATCGGTCTCGGCGGCCGGCAAGGTTCTCGACATCGCGGTCACCACCAGCCGGCCCGGCCCCTTCCAACCGCGCGACACCGTGACCTATCAGATCGCGGTGACGGACCACGCCGGCAAGCCGGCCAAGACCGAGCTGTCGCTGGCATTGGTGGACAAGGCGCTCCTCGCCCTCACCAGCGCCGCGGGGCCGAGCTTGGTCGACACGTTCTACGGCGAGCGCATGCTGGGCGTGAGCACGTCTGCGTCGCTCTCCCGATCCACCGACCGACTGAACGCCCAGCTCGCGGCCGATAAGAAGGGCGGCGGCGGTGGCTTGCCCGAGCCCGGCACGGTTCGCCGGGTGTTCCGCGACACCGCGTACTGGAACGGCGCGATCGTCACGGACGACAAGGGCCTCGCTACGGTCGACGTTGCGCTGCCGGACAACCTCACGACGTGGGACATGGCGGTGTACGGCGTCACCGGCGCGGACACGCGCATCGGCGCCGGCAGGTTGGACATCGTCAGCACCAAATCGCTCATGCTGCGGCCCGCGCTGCCGCGCTTCGTGGTCGTGGGTGACGCGCTGAGCTTGGAGTCGGCGGTCCAGAACCAGTCCGACAAGGCCGTCGACGTCGAAGCCGTCTTGGCCGTGGAGGGGCTCATCGTCCAGGGTGACGCGGTCCAACGCCTGTCGTTGCCCGCCGGCGGCAAGGCCGAGCTGAGCTGGCCGGTGAGCGTGCCGGCCACCGGCCTGCGCCCCGCCACTGTGCCTGGTGCCGACGGCGAGGTGATGGTCAAGCTCTACGTCAAAGGGGGAGGCCGCGAGGACGCCATCGAGCTGCCCCTGCCGGTGTACATGTTCACGGCTCCCGCCACGGTGGCCACGGCCGGCATGACCGAAAAGGAAGTGGTAGAGGTGGTCCGCCCGCCGGCCGGCGTGGTGCCCAGCCAGGGCTCGTTCAAGGTGGAGGTGAACCCGTCGCTGGCCGCGGCCAGCACCAACAGCCTGGTCTGGCTCAAGTCCTACGCCTACGACTGCACCGAGCAGACGGTCAGTAAGTTCTTGCCGAACGTCGTCAGCTACAAGGCGCTGAAGGATCTGGGTCTTGAACGGCCCGATCTGGCGCGAAGCCTCGAGCAGTCCGTGGCCACGCAGCTGCAAAAACTGTATGGCTACCAGCGCCAGGACGGCGGCTGGGGCTGGTTCAGCGCCTGGGAACGCGGCGTGAGCTATCCCTGGCTCAGCGCCTATGCCGTGTACGGTCTGGACATGGCCAAGGCCGCGGGTTTCGCCGTGGACGACGACGTGCTGGACCGCGGCCGCCACTACCTGACCGCCTGGCTGGCGGCGAAGCCGCTGCGTGACACGCCCGCGGAGCTCAACGAGCGCGCCCTCGTCCTGTTCGCCCTGGCCGAGTCGGACGATCTGCCCGCCAGCGCGGCAGTGTCTTTGTACGATCGGCGCGATCACATGGCCCGCTACGCCCGGGCGCTACTGGCGGTTTCCTTGGCCGCCGTCACCAGCCCGGACGACCCCCGTGTGAAGGGCCTGCTCGCCGACCTGGGCAGCGCGGCCGTGACCAGCGCCACCGGCACATCCTGGGAAGAGCCGACCGACGACCGCTGGAACGGCAACACCAACACCCGCACCACGGCCATCATCCTCTTCGCGCTGGCCCGCCTGCGCCCCGATGATGCGGCGCTGCCCAACGTGGTGCGCTGGCTGATGGTCAACCGCGACGTGGACCACTGGGCCACCACCCAGGAGACGGCCTGGGCGGTGCTGGCCTTCACCGAGCAGATGAAGGCCAGCGGCGAGTTGAAGGCTGATTACAGCTGGGACGTGACGCTGGGCGACCGAAATCTCGGCGAAGGCACGGTCAACGCCGACAACGTGGACCAGCCGCAGACGCTCACCGCGTCCGTGGCCGACCTCCTCGGCACCGGCGGCGGGCGGCTGACCATCGCCAAGACCGGCGCCGGCCGGGTGTACTACGGCGCCTGGCTGCGCTACATGGTTCCCGCCGCTACCGCGCCGCCGGTGGACCACGGCGTCGGGCTGGGGCGCCAGTACGTGCGGGTGGACCCGCGCACCCTCAAGCCCACCGGCGAGCCGGCCACGGACGTGAAGGTGGGCGATTACGTCCAGGTGAAGCTCACCTTGGTGGTGCCGCACGAGCTGCACTACGTGATGCTGGAGGACCCGTTGCCGGCCGGCTTCGAGGCGGTCGATACCAGCCTGCGCACCAGCACCGCCGTGGCCAGCGGACCCGAGTTCAGCGAGCAATCCGACGAGGACGATGATGGTGACGAGGAGGCCGGCTGGTGGGAGTGGGACTGGTGGTCCTACTGGGTGGCCTCGCAGCTGCGCGACGAGAAGGTGGCTGCCTTCGCCGAGGTGCTCGGCCCCGGCACGTACGACTACACCTACCTGGCCCGCGCGGGCGTGGCGGGCACGTTCAACGTCATCCCGGCGCTGGTGCAGGAGATGTACTTCCCGGAGGTGTTCGGGCGGAGTTCGGGCGGGGTGTTGACGGTGAGCAAGAAGGAGTAGTACCGCCGCCCATCCGCCGCCCATCCGAGCGCCATGCGCGCCCTCCGGCACCGCTGCCCCGCGCGCCCCCCCGCCAACGCCCCGCCGCAACCCGCCCGCCTGATCCCGCGTACCCCGCCGCGTTGACAACCTCCCACCCCCCGGATACGCTGCCCCCATGAGCCAATCATCCCCGTCCGCCAACCCGACCCCCGCCGCCGACGCCGCCGCCTCGCCGCCCCTCGTCCGCCCGCTGCCCCGCTTCACGCCCGAGGCGCTCGAGGCCCTGCGCCGCGCCTGGGCGATGGTGCCCCCCGGCCGCGGCCGCTTGAACGTGACCGACATCGTCCTCGCCGTCTGCGGCCTGGACGGCGCCGGCGCCCGCCTGCTTGACGTCCTGGCGCCGGGGCGCTTGAACATGATCGAGGACCGGCTGCGGGCCTCGCAAGCCAACCTGTCGTCGGGCGACGCCTTCGGCGAGATCGACGTGCCGGACACCGTCGAGAACGTCGCCGGGAGCCCGCTCACGACGATGACGCTCGACGGGACGGCGCGGGACTTGTTCGACGCGCTGGCCAAGCGCAGCAGCGGCGTCTGCAGCACGAAGTCGCTCATCATCGTGGAAGCCGAACGGGCCGAGAGCGCCGTCGTCGGCACGCTGCAGGCGATCGGCGTCGGCGGCGGACCGGCCACGATCGCCCCCCAGCTCGAGGCCCTCGCCAAGCGGATCGGCGACGACCGGCGCGAGCCGCTCCTGACGATCGTCTACCGCCCGCTCGGCACGCTGCCCGGCACGCCGCGAACCGTCGCGTGGGGCCGCTGGGACGGCCCGATCGACCGCAGCGGCGGCGTGCCCATCGATCAGGGCGCGTGGCCGATCGCCCCGAAGACGCCGCCCATCGGCGGTGACCCATCGGCCCCCACAACCGGGGACACTCCCGTGCCCCCTTCCTCGGCCACGTATCCTCCCCCTCCCCCAGAATTGGGGGAGGGGGTCGGGGGGAGAGGGCCTGCCGCGGGCGTCCTATCGGCATCGACCGCCCCGACCCCCTCCTCCCCCCAAGGGCCCACCCTCGACCTCCTCGCCCAGGCCCGCGCCGCTTCGGTGGACGCAACCGCCGCCCTCCTCGTCAACCCCGCCTGGGTCACGCGGACGATCGCGGCGGTCGACCGCAACGCGCTCACGCTGCTCGTCGGCGACAGCCCGTCCGTGCTCGAGGCGATCGTGCTCGAGCTGGCGGCGCAGCTGGCGCGCGACACGGCCGGCGCGTTCCGCCACCGCTCGGTCATCCAGATCGAACCGGGCTACCTGGCGACGCAGCCGGGGGCCGCGCTTCGCGAAGCGATCCGCGTCGCACAGGGCGGCATCCTGTTCGTGCCCGACATCGCCCGCTTCCTGGACGCTGCCCGCTGGCCGCAGCCGGCGTCCGACCTGCGTCAGGCGATCGCCCGCAAGACCGTCACGCTGCTCGGCACGATCCCCGACAAGGCAGCCAACAGCTGGGGCAGCGCCGACCAACCGGACGCGGAGCTCGTGTTCATCGAGCCGGCGACGATCGCCGAAAGCGTGGCGATGGTCCGGGCGCGGCGGGCGATGCTCGAGGCCGCGGTCAGCACCCCGAGCTTCGCACTCAGCGTCACGGACGATGCGATCGACGCCGCAGCGCGGCTGGCCGACCGCTTCTTCCGCGAGCCGCCGCCGCCCGCCGGGGCGATCCGCCTGATCCAGGAGGCCGCCACCGCCATCAAGCTGCGCCTGTCCCACCTGCAGGCGCTGGACGACGAGCGCGTCGCGCAGACGCCGACGGTGGACGCCGACGACGTGGCGTTCGCGCTCGAACGGCTGACCGGCATCAAGGCCGGCTTGGACGATCGGGCCAAGTTGCTGCAGATCGAGGCGTTCCTGAGGGCGCGCGTCGTCGGCCAGGAGACCGCGATCACGACGGTGGCCGACACGATCCGGCGGCAGCGCGCCGGGCTGCTCGACCCGGGCCGGCCGATCGGCAGCTTCATCTTCATGGGGCCGTCGGGCGTCGGCAAGACCGAGCTGGCCAAGGCGCTGGCCGAGTTCCTGTTCGACGACGAGCATGCGATGGTCCGGCTCGACATGAGCGAATACCAGGAGAAGCACGCGGTCAGTCGGATGATCGGAGCGCCGCCCGGCTACGTCGGCTACGACGAGGGCGGGCAGCTGACCGAGCCGGTGCGCCAGAAGCCGTACCAGCTCGTGCTGTTCGACGAGATCGAGAAGGCCCATCCCGACGTGCTGATGGTCCTGCTCCAGATCATGGAGGACGGCCGCCTGACGGACTCGCGCGGGCGGACGGTCGACTTCCGGCATACGCTGATCATCATGACCGGCAACGTCGGCAGCGAGTACTTCCGCGTCCAGGACGAGGTCGGCCGCGAGAAGGTGGTCGACGCCGTGAAGGAGGCGGCGCGCGAGGTGTTCCGGCCCGAGTTCCTCGGCCGCGTCGACGAGTTTCTCATCTTCAACAGCCTCGGCAAGCCCGAGCTGCGCCTGATCGTCGACATCATGCGCAAGAAGCTCGACAAGAAGCTTGCCGCCCAACAGCTGTCGATCACGTTCGCCCCCGCCCTCGTCGACCGACTCGTCGAGTCCGGCTACCAGCCCGAGCTCGGCGCCCGCCCGCTCCGCAGCGAGATCGACCGCCAGGTCGAACGACCGCTCTCCCGACAGATCATCGAGGGTCGCTTCACGCCGGGCGACCGGCTCGTGGCCGACGTCGGCGAGGGCGGGACGGTCACGTTCACGGTGGCGCCACCCCCGACGCCGTAGCCGCGCCGTCCAACCGACGCCCGACGTGCCGGGCCGCCGCCACCCCGCCGAATGTCCGCAACACCCCATCCCCCCACCACAACACCCCAACCCAACGCGTCGCACAACCCCATTGACCCCCCACGGTCCGCCCGTACACTGCCAGGGTGTCGCAGCACCACGGCTCCACCACACCGGCCCGGCCCGACGTCGCTTCGGGTCCGTACGACGTCGACGTCGACGTCGCCGTCGTCGGCGGCGGCATCGCGGCGATGTCCGCGGCGATCTTCCTCCGCCGCGCCGGCCTCGGCGTCGTCTGCATCGAGACGTCGCCGTATCCCCACAACAAGGTCGGCGAGTCGCTCGATTGGTCGAGCCCGTGGCTGTTCCAGCAGCTCGGCGTGGCGCCGGAGACCCTCCTTGCCGACGCCGTCGCCACCCCCAAGCGCCACATCGTCGTCAACGAGGTCGGCGCCGCGCCGTGGTCGGCGACGCCGTGGCGGTTCGTCAACCGGTCGCCGCTGCGCTTCGAGACCTCGACCCTTCACGTCGACCGCACCGCCCTCGACCAGCGCCTGTACGAGCGCGCTGCCGCGCTGGGCGCCACGTTCATCTGGGAGCGCGCGACGATCGTCGAGCGCAACGGAGACCGGATCGCCGCCGTGACGACGACGTCGGGCACGCGGATCGCCGCGCGTTGGTTCGTCGATGCGACCGGCATCGCCGGCTTGTTCGCCCGCTCGCTCCAGATCCCGCGCACGCACTACGGCGAGGCCAAGGTCGCGCTCTGGACGTACTTCCACACCCCGCCGGCGACGCTCGGCACCACGTTCTTCGTCGACAACCGCGACCGCTACCTGTGCTGGGTGTGGGACATCCCGATCTCGCCCGATCGAACGAGCGTCGGCTTCATCCTTACGGCCGAGGCCATGAGGGCCCGCCGCCGCGATGGTGCATCCGTCACGGACATCCTTCACGCCGAGCTCGGCCGCTTCGAGCACTTTGACGAGCTGCTGCGTGCCCAGTCCGAGACCGAGATCTCCACGATCGCGTTCCAGCCGTACGTCACCTGCCAGGTCTGCGGCCCGAACTGGTTCATGATCGGCGAGGCTGCCTCGATGCCCGACCCGCTGACCGGCAACGGCGTGACGTCGGCCATCCGCCACGCCCGGCTGGCCGCGCAGGCGATCGCCGCCGCCGGGACGACGTCGACCCTCTCGGCCGGCGCACGGCAGCGCTACAGCGCGCATGTTCACCGCCTCGGCCATGCCTTCAACCGCAGCATCGAGCACGCCGTGTACGGTCCGGCCGTGCGCTGGGGCCTCGGCCTGCCGGCCGCAGCGCTGATCTACACGGCCTTCGGCTTCTTCATGAACGCGTTCTACACGCGCTTCGATCCGCGCGGCCGGATCGGCATGGCGCTGTTCGGCCTCCTCTTCGGCCTCGTCCGGCTGTGGATCGGCGGCTGGTCGCTGATCGCCCGGGCGATGCTCCGGCTGCGCGGGCCGGTCCGGCATGTCGCCGTGGCGCAGGCGGGCGTTCGATGAGCGGGCGGGCGATGGATCGTTGGCCGCTCGGTGCGTCAAGGGGGACGGCCCGCATCGCCGGCCTCAGCTTCACCGTCGAGGGCAACGGCCCGGCTCTGCTCTTTGTCCACGGCTTCCCGACCAGCGGTCGCCTCTGGTCGGGCATCGTCGCGCGCCTCCGCACCCGCCACACCTGTGTCGTCGTCGACCTGCCCGGCTGCGGCGACTCGCCCGCGGGCGACGGCGGACCGCTCGACGCGGCGCGGATCAGCGACGCGCTCGAGGCGGTGCGCGCCGCGCTTGGCCTTTCGTCCTGGGCGGTCGTCGGGCACGACGCCGGGGCGGTCGTCGCCGTCCACTACGCCGCGGCCCACCCTGCGCGCGTCGACGCCCTCGGCCTCATGGCCGCGCCGCTGTTCGGTGACTTCATGCCGCCGCCCGTTCTGCGCCTCCTTCGCCTGCCGCTCCTCGGTGACGTCGTCGCGCCAGCGCTCGTCCCGGCGCTGCTCCATCACCTGCCGCGCCTGCTCCGCGACCGCAGCAGAACGGCGATGGCGACGGTGGGCTCGTTCGGCGCCCCGTTCCGCGGCTTCGCGGGTGCCCGCCGCTTCCTGCGCCTGGCCCGCTGGGGCGACCCGAAGTCCGTCCTCGGCCGCACCGCCGCCCTGCTCGGCTCGTTGGCGGTGCCGACGCTCGTCGTCCACGGGGCGCACGACCCGGTGATCCCGGTCCGCTTCGCGGAGCGCGCGGCGACGGCCATCCCGGGGGCGCGCCTGGCGGTCGTCGACGCCGGCCACTTCACGCCGATCGACCGGCCCGAGGCGCTGGCGCGCGAACTGCACGCGTTCCTGGCCGAGCACCGCGTGGTCCGCGTTCCCGCCCTGGTCCGTCCAGGCTACGGCCGGTCGGACGCCCGCGCGGCCTGATCGATCTAGACATCCGGTCGACGTCGAGGCGCCTGTCGGCGCTGCGAGTCGGGCAGCAGCCCGACCGAGCCGCCACGGATCGAACCGCCGTCGCGGATCCGCGCTACCGCACGTCGCCCGTCAACGCTCCGACCCGGACCCGCACCGCCGCCGCGTCGGCCAGCGTGCTGTCGCCCCACCAGCGCAGCACCGTCTCGTAGGCCGCAACGGCCGCGTCGCGGTCGCCGGCGGCCTCGAGCAGGCGGCCGGCGCGGGCATGGCTCTGCAGCCACGTCACGGCGCCGATGGCCAGCGGATCCGCGAACGCCGCCAGGGACTCGTCACGCACGGATTGCACCATCGCCAGCGCATCCACGTCCGAACCGCCGCCGGCGGCCGCGGCTTCGGCCTGCGCGAGTCGGGCGACGTGCGGGCGCAGCCCGAACGTCGGCGGCTCCACCGGCGGCTCCGGCGCGGCAGCGGCTGCGGCTGCGAAGGCCGAGTCCGCGGCCGCGAAGTCGCCGCGCGCCAGCGCCAGCTGTCCGTCGATGTAGGCGCCGAACGCGGCGCGGTCGCGGGCATCGGGGAGGGTGGACGCGACGTCGCGCGCGAACACGGCCGGTGCCGCACCGTCGCCGGCGCGCGCCCGGTCGGCGAGTTGCCACGCGCGCGCGGTGGCAGCCACGGACGGCGGGAACGACGTCGCCAGGTCCGCCAGACGGCGGGACCAACCGCCGTCGTCCCCCCGCAGCCGGTCCAGCAAACCCAGCTGCCAGAGCGCGGCCGCTTGCCACTGCGTTGCGGCATGGCGCTCCGCCAGATCGGCCGCTTGTCGCGAACGCTCGGCCGCGCCGGCGATGTCGCCTGCGGCCGCCGCGACGGCGGCGCGCTGGAACGCGAGCCGGATTCGGAGCACGGCATCGGCGCCGGCGCGCGCGGTGGCCGAGGCAAGCGCGTCGTCGGCGGCGGTGAGCCGGGCGTTCGCGGCCAGCTCGATGGCCGGGAACACGATGCCGGCCGGATCGGTGTCGCTCGGAATCGCCCGGGCCAACACCCTTGCCGTGCGGCGGGCGGCGGCGATGTCGCCGGTCACCGCCAGGTGGACGCGCAGCAGCGCGCCCGCCGGCGCGGCGTCGCCGGGCCGTGCGGCCACGGCGGCTTCGAGCGCCTGGACGGCCGCGGCGGCGTTGCCGGCACAGGCCAGCGCCAGGCCCGTGTTCGTGAGATCGAGGTCGGCGTGCGCGGCTGCGAGGGCCGGTGCGGCCCGCGCGGCGGCCTGCAGGGCGTCCGCCGCCCCGAGGCAGTCGCCGGCGCCGCGCAGCACCGCGCCTCGGACGAGGTCACGCTCGCCGGCCGGCAGCGTCGCGGTCAACGCCATGGCTCGGCCGAGGGCATCGGCCGCAGCCACGCGCCCGAGCCGGCGCTCGGCCTCGGCGACCACGACGTGGGCCAGCGCGAAGCCCGGATCGGCGGCCACGGCTTGCTCGGCCCGCTCGTGGGCGGCGTCCCATTGCCCGTCGCGCACCGACGCAAATGCGTCCGCGTACGCGGCGAGCGCGGCGGCGCTGGACGTCGTCACGTCCAGGCCGGCCAGGGTGGTCACGGCGGGCAGCGGCGTCGGGAGGGCGTCCACGGCGTCCGGCACCGCGTCGGCGAAGGCGTCCGCCAGGCGGCGCATCGCCGGCAGCAGTTCGGCTGCCCCCGCGGCGTCGTCGGACCACGCGCCGATCGTCGCGCCCGACGCCGGATCGACGAGGTCGACCGAGAGGGCGTAGCGCCCGCCGCGAAAGCGCACGTCGCCGGCCACGATGGCGCGGACGCGCGGATCGCGCGCGGCCGCGCGCACGGCGATGGCGGGCGTGAGGGCGGCGTCGGCCGGCAGCCGCAGCCGTGCGACGAGCGCGCGAACGGCCGCGTCGGGCACGAGCACGACGTCGTCCCGCTCGGTCAAGGTGCGGCGCAGCACATCGTTGAAGCGGGCGGAGAGGCGGACGTCGTCGTCGCCGGCGGTCGACAGGTCGCCGACGCGCAGGACGGGCGGGGCGATGTCGCCGCTGCCCGTGCCGTCGGCTGTGGCGTCGTCGTCGGTGCGCTGTGGATCGTGGCCGGCGTCGACGACGAGCACGCTGGCGGGGGCCTCGTCGCGGGTCGATCCGGGCAGGCCGCCGACGCGCACGCGCGCGCCGGCGCCCAGCACGGCCAGCACCGACAGCACCGCGCATGCGATCTGCCAGCGCCGCAGCCGTCGGCGCAGCGCATCCCGCTCCAGCGTGACGGCCGCGTCCACGAGGTCGATCTTGTCGACGGCGTCCGCCTCGCGTCCGGCGAGCGTCTCGGCGACGGTCGGCAGCGGCAGGTCGGGCGGGCCGATGGCGTACGCGGCCACCTGGTGCGGTAGGTTCGTCACGCCCAGTCGAGCGAAGTGCAGGTCGGGCTGGTTGCGGACGAGGTCGACGATCTGGCCGGAAGCGCAGATGCCGCCCGGAACGGCCAGCATCTCGAGGCGCGCGGCGATGTTCACGCCGTCGCCGAGCACATCGTCGTCTTCGAACACGACATCGCCCAAGTGGATGCCGAGCCGCAGCTGGAACTCAGGGTCCCCGAAGAGCACGCGCTGGATCGCCACGGCGCAGCCGACGGCCCCGACGGCCGAATCGAAGCTCGCCAGGAAGCCATCCCCGATGTCTTTGACCCAGAGCCCGTCAAACCCCGCGACGAGCGGCTTGGCGGTGCCCCGCATCCGTCCGATGTAGTCGAGCGCCTGGCGCTCGTCGATGGCCATGTGGGCGGTGAAGCCGACGATATCGCCGACCATGATGACGGCGAGGCGCCGTGTGGGGGCATGCATCGGCGCCGATTATACGGCCGCGGCCGCGGCGGGCGGCACGGAAGGGGGCGGTGGGGACGCCGCGGGCAGCCGTTCGCCGCGGAGGAATGGGCGCCGGCGTGCATGCTGGTCGTTGACAATCGGGGGACGACTGCTTAGCCTTCGGTCCGCCATGGCCAACCCACCGCCCGAATCCGACGCCGGTGCCCTGCCTGAGGCGGACGAGCCGTCCGTCGAAGGTGCGGCGGGCGCGCCGGCCGTCGTCGTCGACGCGCTGGCGGCAGCCGTGATGAGCACGGCCAAGGGCGTGCGCGGGCGCGTGCTGTTCGTCGGCTGGTCACCCGACGGCCTGCCGGCAGCAACCGGAAGGCGCGACGCGCTGTCCGACGAGGCGCGGACGGCGCTTGACCACTACCGCGCGACCGGGCTCGACATGCGGCGCGTGCCGTTCGGGCAGCTCGTGCCGGCGACGTACCTCGTCACCGGGCCGGTGATCGACTTCAGCGACACGCGTGACCGATTGGCAGAAGACCAAGTGCAGTTCACGTGCCTCGACGTGAGCGGCGAGCGGCGCGACTACGCGGTCGGCGAGATCGGCATCCTGCGCGGGATCGTGCTGGCGCGGCAGCCGTGGCAGGCCTACGCGGGCAGCGGCCTCGACGTGGCGGTGAGCACGGTGCCGCTGTACTCCGTCTTCGCGCCGCTGCCCGACGCCACGGGCGAGACCGGGTTGGCGCTGTTGTTCCAGCCCACGATCGCCGGCGCGTCCAACGAAGCCGCGTTCCGCTCGTTCGTCCGGCATACGATCGGTCGCCTGCTCGTGCTCGACGAATCGCAGGTGCCCGCGAGCCGGCGCGGCTACCTGGAGGTGGCCGGACGCGTGGCGGGCGTTCCGCCGCGCAGCGGGCTGCTCCGATCGCTCGTCACGTTGCGCAACCTTGGCTTCGTTGACTTCGACGACGCCTGGGTGCGCGGCATGCAGCGCCGCGGCAAGCGCCTGCAGGGCGGGGTCATCCGGGCCTTGCGGGCGATCGGCATGGTCGAGGTGTCCGACGGCCTGCTGCGCGAGCTCGAGGACCCGCGACCGGACTACAACGTCGATCCGTTGGACACGACGCGGCTCGTCGACATGGCCGAGGAGATGTACGGGGTGGCGATGGAGCGGTTCGGTTTGACGTCGTAGCGGCGGCCCCCGTGGCCGCCCTGCGCCGCCCCCCCCTCGTCACGCGATCGCGATCACGGATCCGACGCCGTCGCCGCCCTTTCGATCATCGCCATGCCCAGCAGCGTCCCCTCCGGGGCGGGGCAGCGGGCGAGGTCGTGGACGCGCTGGTCGCCGAGGCGTTTGGCCAGGAAGTCGAGCTCGCTCCGGCGCTGCGGCGCGGCGAAGATCATGGCCGGCGCGGTGTCCGCGATGCGGTCGACGAGCGCATCGAGGTCGGCGCCCTCCGGCACGTCGAAGATCCGCGCCAGGCGCAGCCCCGGGTCGGCATCGGCGCGGGTGTGCTCGGGGGCGGCGGCGTCGAACGGCTCCACCGTGCGATCGGACAAGTAGCGCACGCTCTCGTACACGCCGGTGTCGAACCACGGGCGGCCGAGGACGAACACGGCGCGGCCGTCCCCGTACCGCTGCACGGTTATGCCCAGGTGCGAGGCGGCTGCCGTTCCGGAGTCGAAGAAATTGCAGCCGGGGGCGAAGACGCCCCAGTAGGCCCAGAGCTGGAAGCAAACGATCCCCGCGACCAAACCGGCGGGGGTCGTCCAGTGGGCGCGGCGGGCCATCGCCGTGGGTGCAACCGGTGCGGACGCCGGCGCGGGCGCGTCGGGCGTGGGCGAGTCGGGCGCGGGCGAGTCGGATGCAGGCGCAGGGGATTCCGGCGCATCGGACACGGACGTGGAGTCATCGGCCGTCGCCGCGGCAGGATCGCGTGACGCTTCGTCTTCGGCCGACCACAGCGCATCCGTCAGCGCGAAGAGGGCAAGGGCGGCGAGAACGGCCATCGCCGGCAGCGCGCCCGAAATCCGGTAGCTGGCCGTCGAGGCGTGGGCGCCAAGGGCCAGCGTGAGCCAGGCCAGGACGACCTGGAGGACGAGCCACAGCCGGCCGCGGTCGGTCGGGCGCACGACGCAGGCGGCAAAGCCGAGGCCGAACAGGCCGGCCCACACGACGTCGAGCATCGGGTAGGGCGAGAAATAGAACTCGTGGGCCGGGGCGGCGACGAGCGCGAAGACGGCATCACGCGCCTGACTCCACGCGATCGCCAGCGGTGCGTCGCCGACCCGTTCGGCCACCTCCGTCCACTTGCCCGTCTGCAGAATGCCCTGGGCCGACAGCCGGGAGAGGTAGTCGTTCGGCCGCACGAGCGCCCATCGGATCATCGGGCCGGCGACGACGAGCGCGCCGCCGAAGGCCACGAGCAGCGGCCGGACGCCGGCCTCGCGCCACCACGACCGCGCCTCGCGGCGGGGCCAGGCCACGAGCCCGATCACGGCGGCCGATCCGACGGCGAACACCAGCGCCACGACGTCGACGAGCCGGCCGCCGACGTAGCCATACTGCGCCAGGCCGAGTGCCAGCCCGGCGACGGCCGCGCTGCGGGTGTCGCGCGTGCGCACGGCATGGACCAGCGCCGCGCCCGCCACCGCAGCGGCGACGGCGTCGAGCCCGTGCCCGAGGCCGATGCGGCTCAGGTGGACGTGCATGTGCGAGACGGCCACGAGCAGCCCGGCGACGACCCCGACGCGGCGCGTCGCGACGACCCGCCCGAGGGCATACGTCGCCGGCGCCGCCAGCGCGCCGCCGACGGCCGTCGGCAGACGGGTGGCCCACGTCCCGGCATCTAGGAAGAGCGCCAGGACGGCGTGTGGGACCAGGTAGAGCGTACCGTTCGCCCAGTAGGTCGAGAACATGTGGCCGCCCTCGCCCTGGCTCATCCAGCGCGCCGCGAGGCCGAAGACGCCCTCGTCGCCGGTCAGGACGTTGGGCACGCGGTCGAGGGCGATGAGGCGCAGCACGAGCGCCAGCGCGAACAGTGCGGCGCCGTCGACGAGCACGGTGCGGTGGCGGCGGGCGAAGGCGGTGAGGCCGTGCGGCCGCAGCCACGCGGCCGGCAGCCCGAAGCCGAGGGTGTACACGGCCACGCCGACGGACCAGAGCACGAGGACCCAGACGTACGTGCGGGCCGGCTTGTCGTCACCGATCGCCTGGATGAGGGCAACGGCGGCGGCTCCGGCCGCGAGACCCAGGACGGCGCACGCCAAGCGCAGGCTGCCGACGGCGGTGATGCCGTCGCGGCTGTCCGCGTCGGTCGGCGGGACGGCATCACCGCGGTTGCTGTCGTCGCCCTCGCGCGCGACGAAAGCGATGTAGGCCGCGATCGCCAGCGCCCAGAGCGCCGCGGCGCCCCGGCCGAGCCACGGCTTGGGCGAGAGCCACTGGCCGCTCAGGATGAGCACGCTCTCGGCCATCAATGCCAGGCCGAGGGCGGCGGCGGCCAGGCCGGGGACGGCGGAGGGCGGGACGGCGAGACGCCTTCGAATCGGCCGGGCGAGACGGAATCGGGCGCGGGGGGGCGGCGGGGCGGGGGTCATTGGGTGCGCCGGTGCGGCGGTGCGATGCGGGCTGGATGATCAGCGACGGACGGCACCGCGTGAGGCGGCGCACCGCCACCGCGCGGATGCACGAGCCGGCGCCACGACGGCGCCGATCACAGTCCGCCGGTCAACTGGTAGCCGGTCAGGTAGGTCCGGCGGTCCTGGCGCAGCTCCTGCTCGTTCGTGCTGCCGGCGAAGCGGCGGGCATGGGCGGTTTCGATGAAGCGGAGTTGG
Organism: Candidatus Avedoeria danica; assembly: GCA_016703025.1. Lineage (NCBI taxonomy): Bacteria > Bacillati > Chloroflexota > Ardenticatenia > Candidatus Epilineales > Candidatus Epilineaceae > Candidatus Avedoeria > Candidatus Avedoeria danica. The sequence goes on along the minus strand of JADJCV010000004.1, from coordinate 1,909,056 downwards.
GCCGCCGGCACGTCGAACTGCTGGATGAGCGTCTCGTGGACCTTGCGGCCCCGGGCGACGGCCAACGCGTCGGCATCGGTCTGGCTGGCCTGGTTGCGGGCGAGCGCGGCGCCTGGGAGGGCCGAGCTGCCCTGGACCTCGAGGACGCAGTCGGCGCACGTGCGCAGGAAGCGGACGGCATCTTCGAGCGTGCCGAGGGCGGCCGCGGCGTCGCGGAAGTCCGTGCGGTTGGGCAGGAACTCGATCTCGACGCCGGTCTCGAAGATCAAGCGGGCGCTGGCGATCTGGTCGTCCGACACCGCCTCCCGGTTCGTGTAGTCCGTCACCTGGAAGACCTCGGCGCTCGGCCGCTCGGACGCGCTGCCGACGAGGGCCGGCTCGGCCCGCGCCGCCAGCACGAACGTGTCGGCGATGAGCGTGTCGAGATCGGGGACGTCGGGCACCGCGGCGCCGCAGTAGCGCCAGTAGAAGGCCGATTCCTCGAGGCGGTTGCGGAGGGTCGCCTTCTCCTCCATGAGCTGCGCCGCGTCGCGCAGCGTTGCGAACGCCTCGCGGTCGAGGTCGGCGCGGAACGTGGCGGCCTCCTCCGTGGTCAGGAGCGCCTGGCGGGCATCGTCGCCGTCGGACCAGGCCAGGATGCGGTCGAGCGCTGCGTCCGGGTTGGACGACAGATCGAGCAGGCTGGCGTAGTAGGCGCGGGTGAACGCTTCGAAGGCGGCCGGATCGGCATCCATCCGCAGCCGCGAGAACTCGACGACGTCCCACAGGATGCGCACGTCCTTGCTCGACAGGATGACGTGGCTGCCCTCCACCGCAGCGAGCGCGCGTTCCACCTCGGGCTCCCAGGCGACGACGGATGCGATGTCCTGCTCGACGCCGCTGTTGATCCAGTCGTCGACGGCGGCCGCCGCGTCATCGGACGGGACAGGCACGCGGATCGGGGCGTTGGCGGTGTGGCTGGCGAAGCATGCCATGTACTCCGACACGCTGCCGCCCGTGAACGCGATGGCATGGTCGAAGATGCCCTGCCACGTCTCGATGCCGGCCTTGGCGACGATCGCGTCGTTGCCGGCGCTCTGGCCGATCGGGACGCCGACCGCGACGCCCGGCCCGCACTTGCGCACGGCGTCGAGCGTCGTGGCCAGCGCGTCGTACGAGCCGCTGCGCACCGCCTCGCACTGGCCCTCTTCATCGAGGTCGACGTCTTCGGCGTACACGTCGACGAGCTCGAGCGTGTAGCCGTAGCGCTCCATCGAGCCGCTCGCCGCCATGTGGGCCAGCGTCGCCATGTACGGGGTGTACTGCAGCGTCAGGACGCGGAACGGCTTGAGATCACCGGCCTGCGCGCGCGTCGGGACCGCGCTGCGGGCCGTGGAGGTGGCGCGGCCGTCCGAGGCGGGACGGTCATAGCCGGCAGATGTCGCCGCCGGTGGCGTGTCGCCCGAGTCCGCCAGCTGCCGCGAGAGCTGCGGCGCCAGCAGGACGCCGATGAGCGCGCACCCGAAAGCGACGACGAACAACCCGAACGCGACCCTTCCCCAGCGGACCTTCATGGCGACGTTGCCTCTCGGCGCGGCCCGGCCGACGGGCGGCCGGGCGATGCGATTCGATGTCGGTCGTGGCGACCCGCGATCAGCCGTTCCCGCCCGCCGCCTGTTGCGATGCGCCGTCGTCGCCGGCGCCGGCCTCGATCTCGGCCGGTGCCTCGACCGCCGGCGCAGTGGCCGGCGGCGCGAAGCCCAACTCCGCCTTCAGCTCTTCCAGCTTGGCGGCGCCGGCGGCGCTCGTGGTCAACATGCGATCGGTCGTGGTCCGCCGCTTCTGGTCCCACAGCGCGTCCACGACGTCCTTGCGCGACCGGTAGCGGGCCTCGTCCGTCTGAAGGCGTTCCTGTGCCCGGGCGCGGATGTTGGACTGGTCGTTCGGGACGAGGTCCATCATCTGCTCGCGCAGCTCGAGCTGCTGGCGGCGCATGCCGGTCATCCGTGCGCGAGCGACCAGGCGGGTGTCGTGCCGGGAGAGCTTCTCGAGCTCCTTGGCCTGGTCGAGGATCATATGGATGGCTTCCTTCTTGTCCTGAAGGGCATCCTCGACGACGCGCTCGAGATCGCCGACCTCGGCCTCGGCCTGGGCGAGCTCCTCGGCCAGGCTGGTGGCACGGGCTTCCTCGGCCTCGGCGGTGGTGGCGTCTCCCTTGCCGGCCGCGGCGGCTGCCGCCTGGAGGTGCTGCTTGGCTTCGTGGCGCAGGTTGGCGGCCACGATGCGCGCCTCGGCCAGCTGCTGGACCATCATCTCGGCGGCGGCCCCGACATCCTCGGCCGCGCCCATCTGCTTCTTGAGGTTCTCTGCCCGCTTCACCCGGTCATACGCCAGCCGGCGCTCCAGCGGCACGCTGTCCTCGGCGCGATCGACGAAGATGCCCATGAGCATCCGGAAGAAGTCGGCGATCCGCTTGAATAGGTTCACTTCGTCGCTCCTGGCGTTTCGATCCGGTCGGCGGGCGGGGCGGCCGGCAACCGCGTTGCCGGGGAGGGTTCTGGGAAGGCACGGCGATCATATACGCGCTGCCGGCCGTTGGGTCGCGCGGAAGGCGGCCGACGGCCGCCGCCCAGGGCCGGGCGGCGATCGTGCCAACGCATCCGGGCGGCATGGTAGAAGACGGGCGGGGGGCGGTCAAACAGTTCGGGGACGTCGCGTCGTACAATGCCGGTGCATTGCCTTCGAGGAGCGCACGATGTCGGACCTGTCGAAGTCGGATGTGGGCCGCTGGATCGGCCGACCGTATCGCCAAGCCGTGACCGAACTGTACGCCGGGACCCACATCTGGGACCACGTGCGGTACGACGAGGCCGGGGATCTGTGGGTGAACGACCTGCGCCTCGCCGATGCGGTGGCCGCGTGCGCCACGCCGCTCGAGGTCGTGGACACGACGGTCATCGAGCGCCGCTGCTCGGAGTGGATGGCGCTGACGCGCGCGGTGGCGGTCGAGATCGGCTATGCCGGCCGCTTGAACTACCTGTACGCATCCAAGGCCAACATGGCCGCCGAGGTGACGCACGCCGCCTACCGCTCGGGCTGGCACGCCGAAACGAGCAGCACGCAGGACCTGCGGCACCTGGAGTGGCTCCGCCGGCACGGCCTGCTGCCCGAGGGCATGCGCGTCGTCTGCAACGGCTTCAAGCTGCCGCCGCCCGGCGCGGAAGCCGCCGAGCGCACCACGGACCCGGCGGCAGGGGCGCCGTCGGCGGTCCCGCCGTCGTCCGGCGGCCGCCTGGCCGTGCCGCGGGCTGACCGCCTGGCGCTGGGGGTCGACGGGAGCTACGCGGCGACGATCGTGCGCCTGCGGCGTGAGGGCTGGCGGATCGAACCGATCCTGGATGCCGGTGAGCTTCCGTACTTCGCGGCGGCGGGCGTGCCGCTCGATGTCGGGCTGCGGCTGAAGTTCGGCCGGGTGGTCGACCGCCCGTCGCTGGCGGCTTGCGTCAGCCGTTTCGGCCTGACGCCCGAGCAGCTTGCCTCGGCCGCGGCAGCGGTGGACGCCGCCCCGAACGTCACGCTGACGACGCTGCACGCGATGGTCGGCGCTGCCGAGGAGATCCCGCTGCCCGAAATGGTGGCGGCCTACCGCGTGGCCGGGGCGATCTGGTCCGAACTGCGGGCGGCGCACCCGACGCTGATCGAGATCAACCTGGGGGGTGGCGTGCCGCCGCTGTCCGAGAACTATGACCACGTCGGGCTCGTGCGCGGCGTGCTGACCGCGCTGGCGGAAGCGGCTGCGGCGGCCGGGGTGCCGTCGCCGGACGTGACGTACGAGCTCGGGAGTCTGGTGGCCGAGGAAGCGGGCATCCATGTGTTCGGCGTGCTGCAGACGAAGGACAACGACGACCGGCCGGTCGATTGGGCGCTCATCGACGGCGGGCTCATGGCGGCGATCCCGGACATGCTGCTCATCGACAAGTCGTTCCGGATGCTCGCGACGCGCGGGGCGGACCGGCCGGCGCGGGCGTTGCGGCTGGGCGACGTGACGTGCGACTCCGACGGCCGCTACCCGCCCAAGCGCTGCGGCGAGGACGCTGCCATCCTCCTGCCCGAGGGCGACGACGTCCAGGTGGCGATCCTGGGCGTGGGCGCGTACCAGGAGATCCTGTCCGGGGTTCGCGGGGCGCACCACTGCGGCCTCCTCGAAGCGCTCGAGCTTATCGTCGAGCGCGGTGCCGACGGGGTGCGGCAGGTCCGGCTGACGCCGCGGCAGACGTGGCGCGATGCGGCGCACGTGCTGGGGTACACGGACGAGACGGCCGAGGCGCTGGGCCGGACGAGGGCACGGCCGGTCGAGTGATGGGTGGATGGGTGGGGTGGCGGATCCGTGGATGGCGGATGCGGGACGGTGGGGTCGGCCACGCTGCTATCCTTGCGGTGTCGCTCCCCCCTCGCTGTGAGCCCGGAGTTTTCTGATGCGCCCGACGATGCTGCGCCCGATGGTGCGATTGATCGACCGCCCGGACCGCCGCCGGCCGCGAACGGCCGGCGCTGCGTTGGCGGTCGGCGTGTTGGTGCTGATGGGTCTGTCCGGCGCGCCACCCGCCGCCTCGTCCCCGCTGGCGGCCGACGTCCGGTCGTTTGCCCGGCTGCCGTGGGCGATCCGCGGCCCGTCGGCGCCGTACCGCTCGGCTCCGACGTCGGCGGTGCAACCGACGCTCGGTCCGACGCGGACGCCGCTGCCGACGTTCACGGCGCTGCCGCCGACGGCCACGGCCACGGCCACGGCGGACCCGCGGCGGGCGGCGTACCCGACGGACGCGGCGCAGATCGTCCTGCAGATCGGCCGGACGGATGCCGAGGACCAAGGGATTGCATGGGAGGAGATGAGCGGCACGCCCTACCTGACGGTGTACGGCGACGGCCGGGTGATCGCTTTTCGGCGCTTGTTCAGCTACGACCAGACGCTGTATGAGACGCGCGTCGACGACGCCCAGATCCAGCGCTGGCTGGTGCCGCTGCACTATGACGTGAAGATCTTCGATCTGGAGGCGCGCTACAACCATCCCGACGAGTCGCGCTTCGCGGCGCATCTGTTCATGGCGTTCGGGACGGGCGAAAAGGACTGGAAGCGCGTTTCGATCGGCGGGTTGAACCACTGGGTGGAGGGCGATCTGCCGCCCGATCCGGCTGCGGCCCGCATCCGCGCGCTGGCGTCGCTCATCCTCGGCCTCGAGCCGTTCACGAAGGTTCTGGACGAGCCGTACGCCGCCGGCGAGTTCACGATCATCAGCCACGAGATCGCCGGCACCGGGGCGCCGACGTGGCCGCTGCGGCTGAACGTGAAGAAGATCTCCGACGCCGCGCCGCTGCGCACCGGCGAAGGCTACGTCCACGGCCCACCCGGCCACCTCATCGCCACGGCCGCCACCGCCCAGCCCGTCCGCGACCTGACGGTGAAGGATGCCCGCGAGCGCTTCCCGGCCCATGCCTTCGTGGCCACCTACAAGACCTCCGGCAGCGCCAACCTGTTCGCCGTCGGGGCACGGCCGGAGGTGCCGGGGGGGTCACGGTGGATTCCGGAGCGGACGTATGACAAGTGGTATAGGAAGGATGAGGTGGTGCCGTAGGGGGTGTGACCTGCCACCTTATCTGGTAAGAACTCATTTCACAACCGCAGGCCGGGCTGGCTAGAATGTCGGCATAAGCCGACACGAGTTGATCGATATGCAGTGGGAAGTGCTGGGACCGCTTGTCGCGCGACCGCGCAAGCGGACGGGACGGCCGCCCGTCGACCATCCCGGTGACGCGACGGCCTGCTCATTCGCGACCGCGGATCGGCCGCCCGCCCGTCGTCGGACCCAACATCGGCGAGAGGTGGAAGGTCGAACGAGCCAACGCCTGGATGGACAACCACCGGCGACTCCTCATCCGCTTCGAACGCAGGCTCGCGAACTACCGCGGGTTCTGCCTGCTAGCCTCGATCCTCTGGTGCCTCGGAAGGCTTCTGAAATGCGTTCTGACATAACGTCCGAGCGTGTAACGATCGCGCAACGCTCGCCGCGTAACCTGGGCGGCACAGGCTCAGATGCGCTGAGCTGACGCTACCAAGGAGAACTGCCATGGATAGTTGGCAAAGGGGTCGGTCGATCGCCGTTGCGGCGGTGATCGCAATAGCCGCTGGGATGGTGACTGCGCACGTCGATGCGGCGCCTGGCAATCAACCGAGTCCCGGCACTCGCGATAGATTCCTGCCCGGTCCAGTGGATTGCGACGGCATTGCTCACACGCAACTGGGGCCATCTGTAAGTTTCGAGTGTCCAGCGGAGTCGAACAACTGGGAAGAGTGCTCGAAGGATGCCACCCTGGATCCAACTCTCCTGCCGCGCAACTACTGGCACGCAAGGTCGCTGTTTCCGGAATGCACTAGCTTCTTCGTTCGGGCAGTTGTTTGGACGTGTGATGGCAGCAACGCTGACGGATACATCAGTGCTCATGGGAACGACAACTGGGCTTACACGGCGCGATTGAAGCCGTTGCCTGGCGTCCCTGGCGTAAGCTACGTCGATCTCGGTTGTTTCGATGAGTATAAGTGGGACAATATCTACACGGTAGAGCTTCACTTGTATTCTGGTTGCCTTCGACGTATCGATTGGGGTATTGGTTGTTGCCAGAACTGCACTATTCTCCCTAGCGGTTCACTATCTTCGCCTGAACCCGAAACTCCGCCAATTGCGGATTCTGCAATAATGCTCGAATAGAAGTTCATACGCTGCACGTGTAGCGCAGATGAACTGACTAGCGCGCACCGAAGGAGTCTATGCTCTCCTGCGAGGGGGTGTCACCACAGTGGCACCCCCTCTTGCAGTCTCAGCCCGGAGTGACCCCTACGCCTGTAAAGCCGAGGGCGCGAGAAGTGGCTGCCTGGGGATGGCGCGGCGCTCGAAATGGAGTTCCCCCGCTTTCGCGGACTGCGGATAATTGGGGGTCTCACGCTGCCTGTAAAGCGTCGCCCCATCGTGGTTCTCCTTCACATTTGGTGACGCTCACGCGGCCAGCCCGACCGTGGCCGGGTAACATCGGCAGCCTCTCGAGTCCGTTTCTCTCCCCGAGGCGACCGATGTCATGGATGCCACATTCCTCTTGCCCCGCTTTCCTGGCCTGAGGAAGACGAGCATCACCGTGGACGGCGGCGTCGTATCGGTGGACTTGGTTTCAACGGTGCTGCGTGCGGCCTGTCCGGAGTGCGGCGTGAAGTCTCGGCGTGTCCACAGCCGATACGATCGAACGCTACGCGACCTGCCCTGGGCGGACAGCCTGGTGGTTCTCAATCTGAAAGTGCGGCGGTTCAGGTGCGCCAACGTGTCGTGCCATCGATCCGTGTTCACCGAGCGATTGGAAGGTGTCGTGCGCTCGTACGGCCGTTGGACAGGACGCGCCGACGTCTCGTTGGCGAAGCTCGCCATGGAGATGAGCAGTGAGGCCGGATCGCGCACGGTCGAGCACTTCGGACTCTCCGCCAGCGCTCCTACGTTGCGTCGACTGCTCCGTCGCATGCCGACGGAATCGCACCCGCCTCCACGGGTGGTCGGCGTTGATGACTGGGCCATGCGCAAGGGGCACACATACGGCACGATCATCGTTGACTTGGAGCGGCACCGCGTGTTGGACTTGCTTCCCGATCGAACCGCCGATTCGCTGGCGACTTGGCTGATGGAACGGCCCAGCATTGAGATCATCTCGCGGGATCGCGCGAGCTGCTACGCCGAAGGGGCTGTGCGCGGAGCACCGCAAGCGCGCCAGGTCGCCGACCGTTGGCACCTGTTGAAGAACCTCGGCGATGCGGTTCAACGACTCTTCGAACGTCACCCCGCAGCGCTGCGCCTCGCGGCTACCGATCTTGCCAAGGACCCAAGCGGAACGGAGCAGCAGGCGACGTCGGTAGACGGTGGCCAGTCCGCAGCAGTCCCGCTGGTGTTGAGCCCGCGTCATGCCGAGCGTCTGCGTCAGTTTGAATCAGCCAAGGCGCTCCACTCCTCGGGGCAGACGCTGCTCTCGATCGCCCAGCAGCTCAATCTGTCACGCGTCACCGTGCGACGGTAGATGGCGGCCGCCGAGCTTCCGCAGCGTGGAGGCACGAGGAGTCCGTCGTCGGTCGCACCATTTCTTCCCTTTGTCAGAGAGCAATGGGCGGCGGGATGCCAGAACGGACAACAGATCTGGCTCGCGTTGCACCGCCGCGGATACGGAGGCAGCTACTCCAGCGTTTGCCGGGCGCTGAAGCACTTCCGCCGCGGCGACAGGCGCCGGCTGCGCCATGAACGACAGGCGCCTCCTCCTATCACTCCGTTGACACCGCGTAAGGCGGCGTGGCTGTTCGTCGCCAAGTCCAATGATCTGACCGATCTACAGCGTGATCAACGAGACGCGATTTGCCGCGTGTGTCCTGACGCTGACCGCATGCGCCACCTCGTCGAACAGTTCACCGCCATCGTCCGCGAGCGACGCCCCGATCTCCTGGACCCATGGCTCGATGCGGCGCGTGCTGGCGATGTCTTGGAGGTCAAGCGGTTCGCCATTGGGCTCAAGAAGGACTACGCGGCCGTCCGCACAGCCGTCGAACTGCCTTGGAGCAACGGGCAGCTCGAAGGCCAGGTGAACCGACTCAAGCTCATCAAGCGCGTCATGTACGGACGCGCACGGTTCGATCTCCTCCGCCTTCGCGTGCTCTCGGCCGCGTGAGCGTCACCAAATGTGACGGAGAACCACGATGGGGCGACGCTTGACACGCCTGGCCGATCCGAACCTCGCCGACTCCGTCCTCGACCGCCTCGCCCACAACGCTCACCGCCTCCAGCTCAAAGGAGAGTCCCAGCGAAAATCCCGTGCCTCCCTCGTCATGTCGATCACTGCGAGCTAACCTTGCGGCGTCCGCCGCTCACGGCGTTCTGTGATCGCCATGGGCTGGAATTCCTGATCGTCTTGGCCGGAATGTGCAGCCAGTCTCGCTGTGGTCCGATGGGCCGACCCGACTGTGGTCTGTTGATCCGGTCTGGGTGTGGTCCGTTCAGGCTATCCGGGGGTGGTTGATAGGCCGGCCTGTGACACTCTCCAGGCGCAGATTTCCAGGCGCAGAGGGGGGCACTCCACTTTCTTACACCTCTGGTATGCCCAAAGCAGCCTCTAGGTCGAGGTACCGTCGAATCCCGTCTCGTATCTGATAGACGGTGCTCTGGCCCTCGCGCATGGACACGGTGATGACGGACGCCGCCTCCAGCTCGATGAGGCCGTCGATCCAGTCGCCGGTAATAGGGAGGTGGGCGTTGGCCCTATCAAAGACGTCGGCAAAAACGCCTGTGGCGGCTTCTTCTGGGTGTGTGGCGATGGCGTGGAATTGATGGGCGGATTGCACGGCGCGGAGAGTGAGGGGTGGGGGCATGGTCCGCAAGATGGACAATGAAAGGTGGGCATTAGAGGATAGGCGAACGAGGGAGTGGGCGTAAGCACTGGAGAGCGACGTGTGGCGGGCTGGACGGATGGAGCCGAGGATGCTCGGGTCTCGATATTTCGATGCCGCTCCAACCACCGACTGGCCCGTTACAGAACCGCCCTTTGCCGCTCCGACAGCATTCCACAGAGCATTGCGCAGCGCAGAGTCAGGAGGGATGCACGCGGTACTGCGACTGAGTTTGGCTAACAATTGGGCGGCAAGGGGAAGTCCATCGGCTTCTGCGATCCAGCCGTCGATGGTGCTGGCAGCGGGAATGCGGTCGGGGAGCGGGATGGGCAGACGACCACCGAGCGCGCAGTAGAGCCGGACTGCCTCTGAGGATGCAACTGGAGTCGCGCGTTCGAGAGTCGAATACGCTGATGGAACTCGCGCAGCGGTGGTTCGATCCGCGGCGATCGTACCGAGCAGCGGAACGCGCCACACGGACTCGCCCGGAAATCGGGTTGGGGCGCACGCTGTGTAGACAATCCGCAGTCGCCGACAGGAGGCGAGCAAATTCCCAATGAGAATCGTCCATGCCCCCAAATGGCGATCAATGTTATCGAGCACGAGTGCCACTTCCCTTTGGCCGATTCGCTCGACAATAAGATCGAAACTAGATCGCGGCGAAGCCGTGATGGGAAGGCCAAAAGTGAGTGCGAGACTCTCCTTGAGATTGTCGACAACGACACTGCTTGGCGGATTGACTGCAACGAGATCTTGTGTCAACTCGTGACGATCATGATCGTGCCAGAACAGCGATATACGGTTGGCGTTCCACAGAGGGAGTTGCATGCGAGCAGCTTCGCGAGTCACGCGACTCTTGCCTGAACCGCAAGGTCCAATCACGCCAACAAGTCGACTGCGATAGAGCGTGCTGACAAGATCACTAACTCGTTGCTGCGCGTCGACAAACTCGCCGTCGTCATCTGGCGGTAATGTGCATGGAGGAGGCGCAAGTACGAGCCCATTGCGCACAGGCGACTCAATCCGCCTCCCCAAACGCACATCTGACATGAGTGACTCGGTCTCGTGCGATGGCGACGAACCGATCAATTGGAGTTCTCGTGCGCAAATGTCGAATTGCCTTTGCGCAGAATCGCGGTCTCCATTGTCGATATATAGGTGAATTAGACGCAGGTGGGTGGATTCGTCACTGGGGTCATGCAAGACTAGTAGCCGCGCGGTGACGAGTGCTTCATTTCGGTCACCAATGGCGACCAAGTGGTCAAACAGCGCGATTCCGATACGGCGATATATTGTCTCGTAATGAGCTCGATGGTCGCCCAGCCACGCGTCGTCCAGTTCCGGCAGGAGTGGGCCTGAGTACAGTGTGAGCGCCGCCTGTAATTGGGCGATGCGCCGACGGTGTGCTGCAGGAGTGGCCTCGACCTGACGCCGGAGCTCCTGTTCGGCACGATCGAGACCCCAGGCATCAACGTTGCATGGAGCATCAGATCGCCATCCAATTCGCGTTCCATCGCGGACTATCCAAGGGTCCTCGTCGCCAAAGGAGGGAAGGCACTCTGAAAGGCCGTGAAGACTAAGGCGCAGTCGCGGCCGTGTCACTGACAATTCATCGCCGGGCCATAGTTTCCACGCGATCTCGTCACGCTCACGAGGAATGCCATTGCAGTCGAGCAGTAATAGGGCAAGCAGTCGATGAGGATGACGTCGAGTTGGGAGCGGTAATGGCTGTTCGTGCCAACGAAGTTGCAGATTGCGGAAGAGGCTGATTGAGAGGCAATTGCCGTTAAGAGGATCGATGTGCGCGTTACCTTCACTTCTCGAGTTCGGAATCATTGACACGGGACCACCTTCTATGACGCGCGCAACGACAACACCAACTCGGAGACGCCACCGATTCCGAGGCTTGAACCGGAATGCAAGCTTGCCTCCGCCTCGTCGTGAGCCATGACCTGACGCATCGCGGCCATGGAGCTATCGAAGTCTCTCGTCTCTCGCGGGGTGCGGGGAGCCCCCATGCGTCCACGTTCATACGCGCATGCGCCTAGAATACTCCCGGCTACGCTCGGAATTGATGTTGCCACCGCATGGGCCGTGGCCTCCAAGGAGCGAACCAAGCTTCCAAGATTCCCGTAAGGGTACAGGCGAAGCACGGATTCCGTAGCATAGTGCCGAGCCCGCGATAAGTCGCCTGCCAATGCGTATGCCCCGGAAATGGTGCGATATGCCCAGGCAGCAGAAACGATATCGCCCACATGTTCCACCGACGACAGAACACGGACTGTCAGTTCGGATTGCCGTGGTAGATCTCCGGTCTCAATTGCGACAATGAGGTCGAGGTTGCACAAATCTAGTTCTAAGTCGGGAGTAAACACGTCGCCGGATATGCAGCGGGCTCGTTGGAGAGTCAGGCTCGCGCTCTCCCACATCATGGAATCGCACCAGATATCTGCAAGATTGCATAGGCAGATTAGATGAAGGAGTCTGTCCCCTGTCTCTGTGGATCGTCGAATTACATCAGACAAGATACGGGCCGCCTCGTCAGTGTTGCCCATCCATCGCATTGCGAGAGCTAATTCGGCCTTTATGCGTCCATGTTCGCGCTTATGTGCTAATGGAACCACCTGACGATCTGCTCCCTGCAATAACTCGCAAGCAAGTTGATACTCGCCTCGCTCAATTGCAATGGTCCCAAGGCGTAGACGTACGCGGCCAGCGCCCCGAGGCATTCCGACGACTCTTCCGGCAAGTCCATGAGCATGCCCTAGGATCTCGTCGGCACTCCTGAGATCTCCTGCACGCAAGAAGATGTCCGCAGCAAGTCCAAGAATGTCGATCATATGCACGATTTCGTCCTGTGGTGACAGTTTGCAGACTGCTTCCCGAGCCAACTCGCGTGCAGGTGCCAGATCTCCTGACATCGCCAGAATTCCGGCAAGATGAATGCGTGCGACTACATGCTGCCGCGAGGAGATATCGCTAAGGTCCGCGAGTACTGCATTCCTTCCGTGTCTGGCGGCCGACTCAACATCTCCTTGAGCGTAGCGCATCATTGCGGCGACATCGCTTGCGAGAGCATACAACTCCTCATCACCCAAATCGCTGGCCTTGCTTACCAAGTATTCGACCCATTCGATTTCATGGATAAGCATGCCGCGATTAATCCAGAATCGCCATGACTCTACCGCGGCAAGCACTGCTATTCGCAGGTCATCACTCGTGAGGATGTTGAATGCTGTGATCGCAGCGGCGAGATCGTCGCACTCGGCGTCGAAGATCGACTCAAGAACACCTTCATCCAGTTCCGGCTTCTGATTGACAAGCATGACGATGCGAGTCAGGACGAATCGCGCATGTGACTGACGCAGCGGAGGATTACATTCAATTGAGCGCGATCTAAACTGCGCGAACTCGCGAATGAGAATCGGTATTCGGAACTGCACTCCCGTCACATTACATGTCTCGCTTATCATCCATCCGTATTCAATCAGCGGTTCCATAACGCTATGTATCGGTGCGGATGATCTGAAGTCGTCATCTTTCCAATGCCAGACGCTCAAGATGTGCTCATTTCCAAATTGGTGCCTGAAGATCCAAAGTCGTTCCATGCATGAGCGACTCTCGCTTGCGAGCTGGCTCCACTCGCGCTCGATACTATTGTGCCAATTCCATGCACGAATAGTTGAGTAGGAATTGGTGTGATGTGACGGTAAGGCGAGGCGCACTATGTCCATCAACTCGCGGATCGACATGATGGAAGTTCGTGCGGCGAGCGCTTCTATAACAAGCGGATTGCCTTCTGACATTGGGTAAATCGTTGTCGTCAGCATTCGACGCTCATCAAGCGTCACGCGTTGCTTGCCGAGTTCAAAGACGCGAGCAAGAAACAGAGACTCGACATCAGAGCTGGCATCGTGAAGTTGAGAGCTGCCACCGCTATTGGCGGAGCAATCCATTGTCGACGTTGTGGACAGTGGTGTCAACGTAAGATGCGGAACATCAGATAGACTGAGACCAGATCGAAGCGTGGCGATAATGCGGACCTGTGGGCATGCACGCGTTGCTTCTAGTATGGCATCGCGAAGCTCAGACAAGACAGCGTCGAAGCCATCGAAGACTATGATCGGAAAGCCACATCCATACTGCCTGCATGATGTCTCATATGAACTAGTATAATTTTGGAGAAATGTTCTCAGGGCGGCAAGTGACGAACCATCAGGTCGTCCGGTGAGTGTGCAGCAATCGGCAGTCAACCAGAATGTCGACTCATCTGACTGATTGGCAATAATCCGAACACACTCTGCTGCGAATCGGGACTTCCCGATGCCCATTTCCCCAGACACGACGACCAGAGGTGAGTCTCGCAAGTGTTTGTGCAACATCTCGAGCTCGCGAGCGCGATTGACATATGAGTCAAGATGTAGTGGTATTGCTGCGTGCGTACAACTAGTCTTCTTTACGCTGAGAGATGATGTAGCTAGAGCCATCGATGGATCGCGGGTCTGAGAAACCGCATGCGCGCCAATCGTGTCAAGGCATGGCAATGATGACGCGCTCGAGACGTTTGAATGTGGATTCACTGGGAACACAATTGGCGTCACGTGCCATAGGTAGGAGGAACTGGTGTGCTGTCGACTCTCGAGATTGGATCGTGAGTCTGTCTCAGCGATATTGCGGTGGAGATCACACCCTGACGGAGTTGCAGGAATCGGGCTGATTCCATAGTGATCGCACTCTCGAGAAGCGGCCAATGACAGGGCGCCAGATAGGGTCTGTCGAGCCATCTCCAAGCGAAGTCGGGGTGATTGAAGCCACACATCGCTCCATGTTTCGAGAAGCGGCCGACTCGCCATGGCGAGGACTCGGTTCAACTCTCCAGTACTTACTTCTTGAAAGGTTGCATATTGTGACTGCACTCTGTCCGACAGCGTCAGTATTGCTGTAGTGTCGATACAATTGTCGCAAGCTATCACAAGCTGCAATCCTTGTTGAGTACGTGAAATGAACACACTGTTGTGTAGGGCAGTGGTGAGATATGAGTGTAGATCGCTCAGGTGCCGTCGGAATGTCCCGATCGCCGTTGCTGCGGATAGGTCAGGCCACAGCTGAGCCGCGGCAGCAGTTCGAGGGATCGCGACTTGACTAAGCAGTAACAGTGCGAACAGCTGCTGAGTTCGGAGTCTCCTTGGTGATCGGACGAAAACGCCGTCCAAGCATATCGTCAGCTCTCCCATCAGGTTAATTCTAAGTCTCGAATGCAGTGCGCATTCGTGTTCACGCATACTCATGTGTAAAGCCAGTACTCTGTACGGTATTCAGGTAACGGAATGGCGATTGTACAGTCCGACTCAATCCCGGTAATGTCGATCGCTCCCGGGCTGAATCGGAGGGCTGGTGGTGCATTCATGAGTTGGGAGAGGGAGCCGAGCGAAGTTGAACGAGGGAGTCGAAGCGGTCGTTGACCCAGGCCGGTAGCAGTAGGAACGGGAGGTTAGAGCCGTCCTCGCTCCAGCGCATGCCGACGCCCTTGAAACGCTTTTGGAAGACACGTTTGCAGGTGCTCGCGACGAGGCCGCTGCTGCGGCGAAGGCCGGCCCCACTGTCGTCTGGGAAGCGCAGGTGCTCGCTGTGACGATCGAAGTAGTGGTGGACTTGGGAGAGCACAGCAGATCGCTTGGGACCGCAGACGGTCTGGGCCACGGCGCGGGCAAGGTCTGCGATGATGTCGCCCGCGCCGCCGTGGTCGCTGGAGTGCCGGGCGGTGGCGATGCGGATCAGAGCACTGTCGCGGTAGGCGATCAAAGCCTCGGCCGATTTCCAGAGGTGGGCAGCCGCGTGGTAGAAGTCAATGAGTCTGATGACTTCGTCGGTGAACAGTTCGGCGGATGCGCGCCACATCACGCGGGCGCGGCCGTTGACCCAGGCAAAGTGCATTGCTCGCCCCACAGGCTGGCGCAGTCCTTCGACGCGGAGCCGGACCACGAGATCGTCCGTCGAACCAAGAGTGGCCACCAGCCAGCGGGCGGCGATGTGCGTCACCTGGCGACCGTGCCGGTCCAGGCGCGGGCCCATGCGGGCCAGGATGCCGATCTTGGCTTTGCGCCAGGTGATTCCGCCCTTTGGGCTGCCGCCATTGGATCGGAACGAGAGCATGACTCCGTCCGCGCCGACGACGAGCGCCAGTTCGTCGAGCTTGGCATCGATGATCTCCTGACTTGCCATATCTCCGGTCTTCATGGCGGCGATCTCGTCGACCTGCTTGTCTCTTGCTCTCCGCCCAGTGGTTTGCACCGATGCCCAGATCGCACCACTGGGTGGGAGGCGGACATGCCGAACGCGTTTGGGCACCAGTGACGCCGTTGCCGACGGAACGAACACCGCGCGTGGACACGCCAAGATGCTCGGCTCACTGCTGGGCCGTTGCGACTTGGCTACGTCAAGTGCTTGATCTAGCGGTGCCATCTCGGCAACCGGGCGTCCCCGCCGGTATCGACCCACAGATCGCAGCCACGTAACTACTCCAATCCCCGTATTCATCCGCCTCAATCGTCGTCCCTTGGTCCGCAGGCTCGCCTTGCACGTTTCGCGCCGCCGCCACGTCGTCGGCGCCGCCGCATGTCCCGCCAGTATGGTCACAACATGGCGCCGCACCTCTACTTGCCCAACCTCTATCGCCGCGCCCACTGGCGCATCCAGCGTTGCCGCCGCCTCCAGCGCCGTTAACTGTTCTTGTGCCTCAGGCAACCACCGAATTCAAGCCTGTAAGCAGGCACGGCACTTGGACGGTTCCCCTGGATCGGACTAGGTCGCCTCCAATGGTGTCCCTCTTCGGATTCTGTGTCACTTCAAGTCAGCCGCGTCGCGATGGCCCTCTCCCGTCTGCCGAACTCGCACGCGGGCTGGTGTGAAGCTGTCAATCCGCCTGCGTGCCAAGATGTAATGTTGTCATGGGCTGCATGACTGACAACAGCTGATGCGAGTTGTGGCAATGCCTGCTGCAACCAGCGGAACACTTGGATCAGAATCCCGAACAACGGTTCCCGCCAGCAATTCGGGAAGTTCTGAGGAGCAGGTGTCGGGCTCAAGTGGCGCGAGAGTATCCGACTCACCGGTTCCAACTGGCCAAAGAACTACATGGATGGCTTCTTTCAGTATCGACGACTCCAACTCGCAATCTCGGCGTTGAAAGGCAACATCTATGCGAACATTACCATTGCATGCTTTCAGCAAATTGTGATGCTCCGTCTTTGGTGGCAAGGGTACCGCGAATGATATCGGCGACTTCTTGCCGTCGATATCACTCGGACAGTCGAATGTTGCTGTGCCTTGCCAGACTGGCGGACACGTGCCCATTACAGCATGTGATCCTTTAGACGGGTGCAAGGCGGCAGTGGAGGTGGCAGCAGCCACGGTGTGACTTGAGAGCCAAATGAGTGATACGCCGACAAAGTAGGCGAATGTGATTGGAATCATGCGGACAGGTACTGTTCGTATGCACATGGGACTCGGCACGATGGACTCCTTGAGCGACGGGTGAGCGCGGATGCAGGCGCGGGCTTCACCACATGATCCGCTTTTGAAGCAGTGCTTGGCCGCGGGTTTGGCGGCAAGCCCGTTACGCCGGCCAAATCGCTGTGTTAGGTTACCGCAGCAGCGTTTCATAATCGTCCCGCGACAGGGTGCGAGCCAATGGACGTGACCCGGTTTGACGGTCGTCAAGAACTCGCTGCATGGAGATATCCGTTCACGGGTCGGATAGGACGGATGGCCGAGACGTAACCGGCCGAGCGGCGAGGTGTGCCGTCATCGAGTCCGTGACATAGCCGAACCGGTTGCGCTTCTGCAGCCCGCGGCTTCTGGCAGTGGTGAGCTGCCGTTCCATGAAGAACCTTCTGGCCAAGGAGGCGCTGCGACGGGTCAGCTTGCGCAGGCTGACGGCGTAGTACAGCAAGGGCTCGGTCAGGTTGTTGGTCGGGGCGACGCTTTCGTCTGCGGGGACTCGCCATAACTTCTCAGACTGGCCAACGAGATCGCGGGTGATGCCTTGGGCCCACAGGCCACGTGCGTGCTCGGCTGCCCAACCCGGGGCCTTCTCGAAGTGAGAGCGTTGGGGTGCGACCCGTGCGAGCAACGTGGCCCGATTGGCGTCGCCGGTATGCCACGATGCCCAGTCGCGCAAGATTCCATCAGCGCGATGCCGAAGCGTGCGGCCATGCCAGGGAGCGCCGCGATGCTCGTTCATCGCGGCGGCGTCCGCCCGACTCGCCCAGCACGGCGCGCTCCAAGCGACGCCGTTGTGGGCGATGTACCGATCCGTGCACGGAACGACGTCAAACGCCTCGCCGAGCATCTCCTTGACCACTTCGCTCCCGCGGCTACGGCATATCCGAAGTGCCACCACCTCAGCCCTCGCCGCGACCCAGAGCCCGGCCCGGTTGCACATCCTTCCCCAGACGGGTTCATCGGGATGGGCCGTAGTCGCGCGTCGGAGGACCGTCTTGACGTATCCGTTCACGGGTCGGATCTGACGGGTAGCAGAGAGGGCACCGGCTGAGCAGCGAAATGCGCCGTCATCGCATCGGTGAGATAGTCGAACAGGTTGCGCTTCTGCGGCCCGAGGGTGGCGGCGGTGGTGAGCAGCCGTTCCATGTAGAGGCTTCCGGCCAGGGAGTCGCTGCCGTAGGTCAGCTTGCGCAGGATGACGGCGTAGCGCAGCAGTCGCTCGGCCAAGTTGTTGGTCGGCGCCACGCTTTCGTCATCGAGGAAGCGCCACAGCTCGTCCGTCCGGCCAGCGAGATCGCGGGCGATGCCTTGGGCCTGCGGCCCGGGCGCGTTCGCGGCCGCCCAACCCAGAACCTCCTCGAAGCGAGCGCGCAGGGGTGCGACGTGTTCGAGCAGGGTAGCCCGATCGATCTCGCCGGTATGCCAGGAGGCCCAGTCGCGCAAGATCCGACCGGCGAGATGCCGAAGCATATGGCCATGCCACGGTCCACCGTGCCGCTCGATCATCGCGGTGAAGTCGCGCACCAAGTGCGCCCAGCACAACGCGCGCCGAGCGACCCAGTTGTAGGCGCTGTAGCGATCCGTGCACAGGACGCCATCGAACGCCTCACCGAGCATCTCCTTGGACACCTCGCTCCCGCGGCGACGGCGGATCCAGAAGGCCGCCACCTCAGCCGTCGCCGCCATCCAAAGCCAGGCCCGGTTGCGCATCAATCGCCAGACCGTCTCATCGGCGTGCGCCCAACGCGCGCGCCGGAGGAATGTCTTGACTTCCGCCACCGGCACGGCGAGCGCCGCCGAGACCCGATGTTCGATTCGACAGACCGTGCCGACGCCCAACTTCAGGCCGTAGATCAGCTCCAAGAGCGCGACCACCGTGCGCTTGCTCAGCCGGAACTGCCCGACGCCAGTCGCCACCAGTGCATGAAGGCGAGGGCCGAAGTGACTCGGGCTGACGCCCGTCGGCAACGTCGCGCACGTCGTCACCCCGCAGCTGCACCGCAGCCGATGCAGTTTGTACTGCGCCACCGTCAGTGTCTGACGCGGGATGTCGATCACCTGATGGATGAGCGGCTCCGGGTCGTCCCCGTCGAGCTTCGCTCCGCATGCCCGGCAGTTCGGCGGCTTCAACGTCTCGCTCGATGTCACTTGGTCCGCCGGCACCAAGCTCCGCTGCTTGGCCGTGTGACCCGTCTGGCCACCCCGAGCCCGGTCCTTCGTCTTGCCGCGCCCTCGCGGCGGAACGCCAGTCCGGTCGCTCGACGGCGGCTTCGACGAGTTCCGCGAGTTCGTCCCCAACCGTGCCGCCAGCTCGTTCAACTGCGCCTGCAGGTTCGCGCCGAGCGTCACCAAGCCCGTGACTCGGATCTCCAGCGCTGCGTTCGCCGCTCGCAACTCGCCGTTCTCGGCACGGAGTTGCTCCAGCTCACGGCGCAGCTGGGCTCCCTCTGCTTCGAGTGCCCGCAGCTCAGACCGGGGCACGACCACCATGTTCCCGCTCATGCGGCCGAAGGTACTCCTCTGCCGCCGCCTACGCAACCTCGTCCGTCAGCTGCTGACGCCCCGGCCCGTGAACGCATACGTCTTGACGTCCCCCACCGGCACGGCGAGCTCCGCTGAGACTCTTGATGCACGATTCCGCAGACCGTGCCGACGTCGATGTTCAGGCCGTAGATCAGCTCCAAGTGCGCTACTACCGTGCGCTTGCTCAGCCGGAACGTCCCCGCGCCGGTCGCCACCAGCGCGAGAAGTCTATGGCCAAGTTGACTCGGACTGACGCCAGTCGGCAATGCTGCGCACGTTGTCACGGGGCAACTGCACTGCAGTCGATGCAGTTTGTACTGCGCTACCGAGAGTGCGTGACGCGGGATGTCGATGTCCTGATGAATAATGACCGGCTTCGGGTTGTCCCCGTCGAGCTTGGCTCCGCAGGCCCAGCAGTTCGGCGGCTCCAACGTCTCGCTGGCCGTCACTTGGTCCGCCGGTACCGGGCTCCGCTGGGTGGCCTTGGGACCCTTCTGGCCACCCAGTGACTGCTCCTTCGCCTTCCCGCGCCAACGTGGTCGATCTCCAGTCCGGTCGCTCGACGGAGGCTTCGACGAGTTCTGCCAGTTCGCTCCCAAGTGCGCCGCCAGCTCGTTCAACTGCGCCTGGAGGTTCGCGCCGAACGTTACGGTCCCCATGCCTCGCGTCTCCAGCACCGCGTTCGTCGCGCGCAACTCGCCATTCTCGGCACGGAGTTGCCCAACCTCACCGCGCATGCGTGCTCCCTCTGCTTCGAGCGCCCACACTCTAGTCTGGGCCACCACCACCATGTTCCCTCTCATGTAGCAGAAGGTGCTCCTCTACCCTCGTGTACGCAACCACGCCCGTTAGCCGCTGACGCTTCGGCCCGTGAACACACGCTAGAGACGTGCCAGCATTGGCAGAATGGCATCGCAAACGATGGCATCGGGTGAAGTTCCAAAGCGATCACTGCGTTGGGGCTCGTCCAGTCATTGGGTGATCGATAGTCGCACCCTAATGACACGAGACCTGAGTGGTGGTCGCGTCTCCAGTGCATAGAGGAGGTCAGATTGTACGGCACCCTCCACGGACTAGTTCAACTATGGCGTTTGTCCGCCCTCAAGTATGATTGCCAGGTCGAGCGACTTGAGACCTAGCGGCAACACGACACTATGTGGCGCTTTGCTGTACCAGGCCATCGGAACTTGGAATAGTCCCGGCATAAGCCCAGGACCGAACACCAACGTACCGCCAACTGGGTCCGGCTGCACTTCCAACCTATCGACGTCTGGACATATCTCAACCAAGTGCGGTTTGCCTGCTGGCAACATGGATGCTGTCAGCTTTTCCGAAGTTATCTTGAACGCATCGCCGTCAAAGATCTGAATCGACAGTGTGTACGAAACCGGAGTTGGCACCGTAAACCCGTGCACCCAGACCTGATAGTCCCCGGGCTTCTGCGTGCCCTGCAGCCTGACCGCCTCATCCGCGCCGTCGCTCAGGCTTTGACCTACGACTTCGGTGGCGGGGTCAAACAGTAGATCGGCATTCTTGTCGTAGAGGACCAGCAGGTCGAGGTCGAGCTGCGGGGCGACCGCAGGATCAGGAGCGTCCAGGATCGCCGTGAATCCGGCGGCAACCTTGTCCAGGGTCACGTCTTCTTTCAGATGAGCGGTCCCTCGTGCTTGCGGATCGTCCTGTCGAGCAGATCCGGTGGTGACCGTCGGCGGCTGCCCACTGAAGCCCTGGATCACGAAGCCTGGAAGGTCCATCTGTGAGGTGATCGTGATGTCGCGGCAGAGGCTGCCCCACATCGCCACATTACCGCTCGAGACTTGCAGGGCGCTTGCAGTAGTCTCGATGGGGACTTCCAGTTTATGGCCGCCGAAAGCGACATTGTCCAACATCACTTCGTGTAGCCCGCCCGAGGATGGCATGGCAAACCACTCTTCGTTTGCAGACGTGTTGGTATCGAATGGCCAGAAGGCGGGAGGTTGGCCGCCTACGCCAACTCGATTCGTACTCCCCCCCTTCATCTCCATCCCATGCGGCCCATACCACCCCCCATCCGACCGATCCTCCACCACCCCCCCCGCTCCCGGCGTCGTGTTCGCCGGGTGGAGGGGGTTGCTGTAGCGGTTGTCGGCGGGGCCCCAGATGCGCGTGTCCACGTCCGTCTGGTTGTCGTTCGCCTCGTCCCACTGGGTGCGGAAGATCCAGTAGGTGCCGGGGACGGCCTTGAGGGCGTCGACGAAGAAGAAGCGCCAGTCGCCGGACTCCGGCCGCCAGTTCCAGTTCTGCTGGCCGCGGACCGCACCGTTGTTGTAGGAAGCGTCCATATCCATGCCCTTGGGGCCGCCGAGGCTGATCGCGCCCTCCCAGTTGTAGGTATGGGCGATATTCGCCACCACCGGGATCGTCAACCGCAGCTGCGGCGTCTCGTAGCCGCCGGCGGCAGGGATCGGCACATCGCCCGCGCGGCGCGCGTAGTCTGCAAAGATCGCCCCCTGCCACACACCGGACGCCGCATCCGCCGGGACCGCCAGGGACGCCGTGAACGTCACCTCGCCGCCCGCCGGCACCGTCAACGTGTTGTCGTTCAGCGTCAGCGCGGACCACGGCTGGTACTTGTAGGCGTCGATCCGGTAGGACAGCTCCGTCACCGTCATCGCCGGCGAGCGCTGGAGATGGTTCACGCCCAGCCAGATCCCATCCGCCCAGCGCTCACGCGGGTGGTGGACCGAGATCTCGAACGTATTGCCGTTCTGCGTCCCGTGCGAGAACCGCTGGAACTCCCACGCCTCCAGCTCGCTCACCCGGTAGTCGATCGCCGCCACCCCGTCCAACCCCACCGGCGGCGACGCCGACGGCCCGAACTCCACCGTCACCGGCTCGCCGTTCAGCAGATGGCTCCGAATCTCGAGCCCGTCCAGCCGCGGGATCATCACCCCCGGAATCCCGAACGGCTGCGGCGGATTCGGATTCGCACCCATCGCCACCACCCCGCGCACGTCCGTGAACATCACCACCCCGATCGCCCCGAACTTCGTCGCGTTCGTGATCTTGTCCACAAACGTGCACGTCCCGCGCTCCATCAGCGCGATCTTCTCCGAAATGTCCTGCGCCGGCGTCGGCGCGTTCCCCATATCGTCCGAGCACCCCATCCCGTACCACGCGATCTGGTGCGGCCCGAACGGCAGCCCGCCCAGCTGGCGCGTCACCGTGGCCACGCCCTCGATGCCCGTGTACTCGCCGATGCCGCTGCCCCAATTGGCCTTCACCGACACCGGATAGATCGTCCGATAGCCCACCACCCCGTTCTTGTCCTTGTCGTCCCAGAACTTCCCGTCGCCGTCGATGTCCGTGTGCTGGAGCACGCTCCCGCCCAGGACGTTGTTGAACGTCGCCGCCGCGCCGAAATCGCCGTCCGGGTCGAACTTCTCCATCGGCTGGCGGCCGCGGAAGACCATCAGATCCGTGCCCTCCGGCACGTCCTCCTTCTTCACCGGGATCACGTAGTCCGGCACGTTCGCGTTCTCGGAGGACTCCTTCTCCGCCTCGAGCGTCAACGTCCCGTCCGTCCCCTTGATCCGCCGCAGCGTCTGCGCGCTCAGCGTCAGCGCGATCGCCTCGCTGCTCGGGTTGCGCAGCGTGAACGTCTGCGTCGTCGTCTCGCCCGGCGCCACCAGGTTGGCGAAGCTGTCGTGGTGCGTTCCCCGGTAGCCGCCCGCGCTCCACTCGTCCGGCAGCGCGTACACCCCGTTCAGGCCGGCCGCGATCCGGGCCGCGCCCGCCTCGTCCACCGTCCCAGCGCCGCCCGTCAGCGTGTCGTAGCCGCTGAAGCGCGTGCCGCCCTTGAGGATCGCCCGCGCCTCGGCCCACGTCGGCCAGCGGTTGTGCTTGCTCTTGAACGCCTGGAAGACCACCGCCATCGCGCCCGCCGCCACCGGCGTCGAGCGGCTCGTGCCGCCCCACGTGCCGAACGCGTGCAGGCTGTCGATGCCGTTGGCAACCAGCATCATGTTGATCGGCTCGGCGCCCGTCCCGTACCCCCCGTTGGCGGCCAGGTCCGGCCCGTTCTGCCCGGTGGAGCCCGGTCCGCGGTTGCTGAACGGGACGATGTCGCCGAACGTGATCTGCGACGTGTCCGTGATGCTGTGCCAGCCGCTCGCCCCGTACTGCGTGTTGGCCGCCACGTCGATGCCCGCCGACGGGCTCGGCGGTGCGATCGTGCCGTAGCCCGCGCCGCCGTTGCCGGTGGCGTACAGCCAGCTGCTGTTCGGCGAAAGCTTGCGGATGTAGTAGTCGATCACCCGCGAGTCCGGATCCCAGCCGTCGTTGTCCTCGTTGGACCAGCCGTAGCTGTTGGAGGTGATCTGGATGTCGTCGTCCGTGCGCGTCTTGTCCGTGCCGAAGGCGGCGAAGCGCCAGCCGACGTCGAACATCGCCCGCCCACCGGCCCGGCCGTCATACACGTTGCCGATGCTGACCATCTTGGCATTCGGCGCCATCCCGTAGTTCACCGCACCCGGCATCCCGGTGCCGCCGTTGGCCGCCAGATCGCGGAAGCGCACCGGCGCGTCGGCCGGGATCGGCACGCGGCCCTGGCTCACGACGTTGCTGGCGCACAGCGTCCCGTGGTCGCTGAAGCGCGTGACGATGAAGACGCCCACCTCCGTGCCCGCGGCCGGGATGTCCGCCTCGAGGCCCCACACCCAGCTGCCCGGGAACGGGTTCACGCCGTCGCTGATCCAGTAGAACAGGCCGCCCGAGGCGTCCGTCACGCCGTCCGGCGGGTTCGTCAGGTCGCGGTGAGCCAGCGGATCGCCCTTGCGGACCGGCTTCTCGTCCGTGAAGTCCTTGTCGCCGTCGATGTCCACGTACACCGTGTCGTAGACGCCGGCGGCGCCCTCGTCCACGGCGATGATCCCCGGCCATGTCGCCAGCCCGCCCGTCGGCACGGATGCGCCGGCGGCGATGAACGCCAGGTCGACGTCCGGGTGATGGCCGTAGCGGACCGTGCCGCCCTTGGACGTCGCGGGGATCGCGAAGCCGCAGTCCATGCTGCCAAGGCGGATCGTCGCCAGCTGGCCCGCGCCGCCCACGACGGTGTAGTCCGAGACCCGCGGTTGGACGCAGATCTGGCCGATCGGGCTGTCGTCGCGCATCGTGGCAGTGACCGTCGAGGTCTGGTAGAGCTCGACCCGCGACGTGTCCAGGTTCGCGCGCGTGCTGCGCAGGGCCTCGTTCGGTTGGCGCTTGTCCATCACGGCCAGGTAGCCGACGATCGGGTCGAACACCTCCGGCCAGCCGGCGTACGGGTGGCCTTCCGGCAGGATCCGCCACGTGCCCTGCAAGTCGGGGTGGGCGTAGTCCACTTCCATGTCCAGGACGGCCACCGCCACATCGTCGCCGCGGAAGCCCAGGTCCCAGGCCTCGGACGCGGCGTGGCCGTTGCGGACGTCCCACCAGCCCGTCGGACCGTTGCCGCCGCGCTTGGCGGGGCCGTTGCCCTTCATCGCCGCTTCGCGGGCGGCGTCCGTCTGCTCCATGAACGATTCATGCGCCGGTTCAGCCTCGGCCCAGCTCGGGGCGTCCTGCGCCATCCGGCCGATCTTGGCGACGTTGGCCGGGTCGACGACGCCCTCTTTCACCGGCGGAACGTTCAGGTTGGGCTTGGCGTTCGCCGACGTCGAGTCCACCCGATAGACATGGGGATCGGCGGCAATGCGCAGCGCCTGCTTGGGCGTTGCCTGGAGCATCGCCACCTCTTCGCCGGCCGGCCACGTGAACTGATGCACGAAGCCGTACTCGGACAGGTCGAGGCGCTGCGTGGACTGCACCATGATCCAGTCCAACGTCGCCGGCGCCGAGCCCACCCACTCCGTGAGGGTTGCGTCCAGCTTGCGCTCCGGCGCAGCGGCCGTCAACGGAGCCATCGCTTCGGCCAGCGTGTCCGGAACGGGCTGGGACGAGGGATCGTCGGCCGGTGCAAGGGCCGGGTTGGCCCGGACGGACGCGCCGCCGGCCGCCAAGGCGCCCAGCAGCGAAACGCCGAGCAGTGCGGCGGCACCCAACACGGAGATCATGGACGACTTGAAGCGATACACCCCTCACCCCTCCTCAGTGGCAGCGGCTCGGCGCGGACGCAGTTCCAACCCTCGCGCCTCAATCGGCCGACGGCCCCATGTCCATACGACCGTATGGCCATGCGGCGGCGGCCGGAGCACAGCGGCGGGCATTATCCCCCAAGGTGCTGGCGGGGGCTAGTGGGCTTTTCCGGGGAGCGCATGCGGGAGCGAGGCGACACGGCATCGCGTGGGGGTGTGCCCCTCTACCGCGTCCGCTCCTGCCGGACGAACATCGCCGTGCCGATCGCCATGAAGACGCCGCCGACGACCGCCATCACCGCCAGGTTGAAGGCCGGCGACGCGAGCACCGCTCCTTGGCTGGGCTCCACCCCGCCGAAGAACACGCCCCGCAGCAGGTCGACGGCGTAGCGCAGCGGGCTGATCCGGGAGAGGAAGTCGAGCGAGAGGCTGATGACGTCGCCCTTCTCGGCCAGCTTGTCCACCGGCGAGATCACGCCGCCCAGGAAGAACTGCGGCAGGAGCAGGAACGGGAATATCTGCTGCGCGCCGCGCTGGGACTTCATGTTGGCCATGAGGAGGAGGCCGAACGCACCGCCGTACAGGCAGACCAGGATGGACACCGGGATCAGCCAGAGCGCCTGGCTCACGTCCATGCGGATGCCGATGAGCAGCCCGAACGCGAAGATCACGACGCCCTGCGCCAGCGAGACGAGCGACTCGCCGAAGATCTTGCCGCCGAGGATCGTGTAGCGCGACAGCGGCGCGACGAAGATCGCCTGGCTGAAGTCGTTCTCGCGGTCCTCGAGGAGCGAGATGATCCCCATGGCCGACGACTGCCACATGTTTTGGGCGAAAACGCCCAGGAAGACGAACGTCCACATGTCGAAGTCGCGGCCCTCCGCCGCGGCGGCGCCGAACGTGCCGCCCAGGATCAGGATGAACACGGCCGGGAACACGAGCGTCCCGATGATCCGCGAACGGTCTCGGAGGAACTTCAGCAGGTCGCGATAGGCGATGGCGGCCATCGCGTTCAGCTCGTGCGACAGGTTCACTGGATCACCTCGTGGCTCTCGGCGTCGACGAGCGCACCATCGCCCAGAACGTCGCCCAGTACGATGCCGGCCTCGCCGAGCCCGGCCGCCTCCTCGCGCGCACCCAGCTCGTCGCGCTCCACGAGCGCCAGGTAGGCGTCCTCGAGCGTCGGCAGCACGGTGCGCACCGACGTCAGCGGCGTGTCGATGGACTTGAGCAGCGGCTGCACGTCGCCTTCGTCCGCCGCGACGCGCACGTTCGCGCTGCCCGGCGCATCGTCCGTGTAGGCGATGCCCTTGGCGGACAGCTCGGCGCGCAGCGCGGCCGGATCGGCGGCCCCCAGGAGAACGTAGCGCTCGAGCAGCGACGCGGTGACGTCGGCCGGCGTGCCGAGGGCGATGATCTTACCGCGCGAGAGCACGCAGATCCGGCCGGCGTCCTCGGCTTCGGCCAGGTAGTGGGTGGTGAGGAAGAGCGTCGTGTCCGCCGTCTGCCGCATCTCCAGCAGGTAGGTCCAGAGGTCGCGGCGGCTGGCCGGGTCGAGGCCGGTCGTCGGCTCATCCAGAAAGAGGACGCGGGGGTGGTGGATCAGGCTGCGGACGACCTCGAGCTTGCGGCGCATCCCGCCCGAGAACGTCCGGACGGGCTTGAAGATGTCGCCGCCCAGCCCGACGACGTCCGCCAGATCGGCCAACCGCTTCTTGTAGGCGGTCGGCATGAGCGTGTAGGACGGGCGCCACGGGTAGAGGCCGTACAGGATGGCATGCAGGCGCACGTTCTCCTCGGCCGACAGGTTCTTGTCCAGGCTCGGCGTCTGGAACGTGATCCCGACGCTGCTTCGAACGCCCGCCGCGTCCGTCCCGAGGTCGTGGCCGTCGATCGTCACCGTCCCGCCCGTCGGTGCGAGCGTCGTCGTCAGGATCGAGATCGTCGTCGTCTTGCCGGCGCCGTTCGGGCCGAGGAGGCTGAAGAACTCGCCCGGCGCGACGTCGAACGAGACGTCGTCGACGGCGTTGCGGTCGGCCTTGCGGTAGCGCTTGACGAGGTGATCGACGCGGATGATGGGCGGAGGGCTCACGGCTGAGGCGTCCTTGGGGCGCGGCAGGCAGGCGGGCGGAATCGTAGCATTGGGGTGCGGCGGAGTCGAATTTTTGTTCTATTCGAGAGCTTCTCGAACGGGGGCGGCCATGTGCCCACGTGCCCAGCGCGGTGGCACATGGCCGCCCCGCACGGGGCACGTGTAACGCTGGCGCAACGCTATCCGAGTAGCCTTGGGGCGTCGTAACGCGGCGCGTGTTGCAGTTGCGGTCGCAAGTGCAGGGGTTCGCAAGTTAGGAGGCACCTCGATCCGTCCACCCGGGCAAGCAGACCCGTCTCGGCCACCTGATACGCTCCGAATCCGCTCCCGGCAACCGCGCCACACATCCCATGGAAGGAAGTCCACAATGAACACTGCAGACTACATCGAGCGCCCACACAACCCCAACCGTATCTTCCGAAAACTACCGACCCTCGCACTCGGTCTCCTCACGATCGCCGGGCTTGTGCTTGGCATCGGGATCGGGATCGCACAACCCGGTCAACGGGTTAAGGCGCAATCCGGCGCCGAGATCGAGGAATTCCTTACGGCGCAGGACGCGAGTGAGTACGAGGTTGCCCGCGTCGAGTTCCAGAACGATGAAACGGTAACGGTTCAATACCGGACGCGGTGGACCGTCGACGGAACGACCGGTGCCTGGAGCGGATGGTCGTCGATGGCCGCCGGCAGTACGGCCGAGGTCGAACGGTGTGTCGTGCCGCTCGGTGACGACATAGAAAAGGTCGAAATCGACGGCATCAAGACCGGGTCGTCGGAGGTCGATCTCAGCGTCGTGTCGATTACGAACTACACGACGTCGACTCAGTGCGGGCCTGACTCCCAGTACGAAGAGTGGCAGGATATGGCGTTGGGTCTGCCCGCAACCTGCGGCTCGTTCTACCCCTTCGAGTACGCCGAGGTGGGCATCACGCGGGCAACCGGCAGCGCCGGTGGGGACGCCGACAAGGCGATCCGCGTGTTCGTCACGTGGCGGAGTGACGGGCAGGAGCTGCAGGGTGCCGCGGCGGACCTCGTCCAGCGCGGAAGCTCGGCCCTGTTCAACAGCTGCGGTGTGATCAGCCTGAAGAACCTCGAGCTGGTCGGCCCTGCGTCCGCGTGCTACCTTGACCCCTCGACGGACGATTGCGATCCAACTGCCGGCGACGTACCTCAGTCGGCGATCGCGTCCTTTACGCTCAACTCCAACACGTGCCTCTCTTCGCCATGCAACGGCACGTCCTCGTCGGCCACCGGCCATCGCGAGCCGATGCCGATACCGCCCGCCGCCGGGATGGGCGAGTGGGGGAAAGGCGTGGTCCACCAGAAGCGAGTCCAGGGTGGTTCCTACCCAACGATCGAGTTCAAGGCGGTCTGGATGGTGAAAGAGGGCGGCGTGACCACGGCGTACCAGGCGTGCACCGCCGACTACTCGCAGTGCCATACGATTTCCTTCGCCTCACAGCGGATCGCCTTGGCCAAGTTCCTCGTCCCGGTTTCATCGAATGGCTCCTGCGACGAGGGCGACGACCTAGTGGAGCTGTATGTCTACCCGACGAACAACCCCGCAGGGAACTTCAACAAGATCACCGATGTGACGGGGGCCAATGGGGCCTTCGAGTGTAGCTCTAGCACCCCGTAACGTTCCTGAGCGGACCCGCAAGCACCGGTCGCGCCGCCGATCGGGTTCGAGGGGAAGCGTACGATCAGAGGCGGAACGACGATGAACGATGTGCTGATACGTGTTGCAGACTGCGCACGCCCTTCGCCCCATCGCCCGTTGGATGAGCGGCGCCCGCAGCACGTGTCAGCCAGCGGCCTGATCGCCGTCGGCCTTGCGACAGCCATGCTCGTCGCAGGGCCGGCGGCGGCGCCGCCGGAGGAACGGACGGCGACCGCCGCGCAGCCGCCCGTCACCGAGGTGCGACCGCTGTTTCCGCACACCCTCCCGCTGCTCGAGCCGCGGGACATCGCGTATCTCGGGCGCGGGACGTTGTTGGCCGTCGACGGCCAGAGGGTCTTCGCGGTGGGGGCGGACAGCCCGGGGCACGCTGCTTGGCCGGGACCGCCGACGGCCGGATGGGCGCCGGTTCGGATCGACACCGATCCCCAGCGGGGGCGGGTGTACGTGCTCGACGGCGCCACGGAGCGCATTTGGGCCTTTGATGCGGACGGCCGGACGCTCTGGACGCTGGCGCCGAGCCTCGAGCCGCCGTCGTCCGGCCGCGCGCAGCTGGAGTCGATGGCCGTCGCGCCGAACGGCGAAGTGTTCGCACTCGAGCTGGACATCGACGCCATCGGCGCGCCGATCGGGGCCGCAGTCCACCGCTTCGGCGCCGACGGAGCACCGGCGGATCGTTGGGCTCTTCCCATGCCCGCCTTCCCGCCGCACCCAGGCGACGACCGTGGATCGATCGGCCGGATCGCGGTCAGCGGCGACGGCGTCGTGCTCGTGCAGCTGGCCGGGGGTTCCGCGTGCGTGGACTGGCGCACCACGGTAGAGCGCTATTCACCGGACGGTACGCCGCTCGGCGCTTGGTCGGCCGAGGTTCCGGCCGCACTGCTACCCACGAGGCCACTGCCGATCTGTTCGAGCCCCACTCTGTCGGACAGCGTTCCGATGGCGCGCGATGCGTCCGGCGTGCTGCACGTGCATGAGCTGGATGGCGTGCTGCGCTACGGCCCGGACCTGCGACTCATCGACTGGGTGCAGTTCCCGTGGTCGCGGTGGCGCCAGCGTGCCGAGATCGGCGCGTTGACCACGCCCGTGGCGCGCACGGACGGGGGACTCCCTTTCGCGGTGCGACCGGGCGGCGGCTTCGCGGTCGTGCGACAGGTCACGCACGGTGAGGTGGACAGCTATGGTGTCGGTGCCGACAACCTTTGGTCCCGGCGCGGCCTGCAAGGCGGCGCCCTGCTCACCCTCGTCGAGATCGACGCGATCGGCAACACCGTCGCCCTCGCGCCCGGCGGATCGCCCCAATCACCGGCTGGCGACGTCGTCGAGTCGGCTTGGACGGATCGCCTGAGCGTATTGCCGGACGGTCGCGTGCTCACGCTGGCGGTGCACTACGGGATCGTCACGCGCTGGGCGCGCGACGGAACCCGCGAAGGCGCCTGGTACACCCCCGGCGGTGCATGGGACATCGACGCGGTGGCCGACGGCGGATGGGTTCTGCTCGGCCAGGACAGCGACGGCATCGCCATCGCGCGCTACGACGACCAGGGTCACCGGCTGTGGCGCGCCGCGCTGGACATCCATCCGGCACGCGGGCTCGTGATCACGGGCGACGAAGTGCTCCTGGCCGATCGCCACGGGCGCGCGATCCGGCGATGGACGCTGTCGGCAGGCGTGCCGCTGCCCGAACTTCGCTCGCCATCCCAGACCATTCTCTGGCCGTTCGGGCTTTCGCGCGCGTGGAGCGAGCCCACGATTCTGAACGTGCTCGACCTGCCCGGGATGACCGTGGAACGCTGGATGCTTCCGCCCTTCGGGGATGGGGACCAGCCGGCCGCCCCGGCCGAGGTCTGGCCGATCAGCCGGCGACTCGTGCCAATCGAGCTGGCCGCGGCCGGCGATGGTCGGGTCGCCGTGCTCGGCGACGACGGGGCGATCGAGTTCGTCGGGCCGGGCGGCGCGGTGACGGGGGCTTGGCGACCCGACGGCGGCGATGGCCCCACCGTTCCGGTCGACATCGGCTTCGGTCCCGACGGCCGGGTGATTGTGCTCGACGGCTACGTGTCGTTCGGAGGCGCGCTGCACAGTGTTCGGCGGCCCCGCCTGCTGATCTACGATCCGGCTGCCGCCCCGCCCCCGGCCGTCGAGACGCCGTCCACGCCGCCACCCTCGCCGAGTCCGGGCGCCGGCGCCTGCACCGTGCGGGGGACCGTGGCGCTCGACCGGACGCGCGTGCGCGCCGGCGAGGCGGTCACGGTGACGGAGTGGATGGGCGGTGCGTGTCCCGAGGCTTCCATCGCCCCGGTCGACGTGATCCTGGCGTTCGTCCAAACCGGGAGGGACGCGATCGAGCGCGAGATGCCCGCGATGACCGCCGCGGCCGGCGCGTTCGTCGAGGCGCTCGACTGGCGGCGGGCGAGCGTCGGAGTCGTCGCGCGATCCGATGCGATGCAGTGCACGCTGCGCCAGCCGTTGCTCGCCGATCGCTCGCGGACGCTCGTCACGCTGTCTGCGCTCCGGCCGACGGCGGCGTGCGCCACGCAAGGCTGGGTCCGACTCGTTCGGGACGAGTTGGCGCTCGGCACGCGTGGCAACGCAGTCCGCGTCGTGGTTGTGTTCACCGCCGGAGCGCGCAGTGCCACGGCGACCGACGGCGCCATCAGCGACCTCGAGCCGATCGCGCGCATCGCCGCAGCGGGCGGGGAGATCCATGTGCTCGAGATCGACGGTCCGCGCGACTCCATTGCACGGCGCTACGCCTCACGTCCCGAGCACCACCACATGGCCCCGGACGACGCGACGTTGCGTGCCATGGCCGCCGCGCTCGGCACGCGCATCCGCGGATACGCGCTCGGCGACGTGCTGCTGGAGAGCGAGGTTCACCCCGACGTCGATCTCGTGCCCGGTTCAGCGGCTCCGCCCGTTGGCGCCTTCGGTCGACGGTTGCAGTACGGTCTACCCATCGCGCCGTCCGCCGGCATCACGTTCACCTACCGCGTCGTGCCGCGTGTCGGTGGGCGATACCCGGCGAACGCCCGCTCGATTGCGCACTACACGGACGGCGACGGCGCGCGCCGGACGCTGGAGCTCGACCAGCCGTTATTGGAAGTCGACGGCCCGACGCGCACACCGAGCCCCGCGCCGACGGCCACCGCGGCCACGAGGGCGACGACGACATCGATCCCGCATCGCGCATTCCTGCCCGTTGCGCTGCGCGAGGACTGTCCGGCGGAAAGACAGGCAATGGATGTCGCCTTCGTGCTCGACCGGTCGCACAGCATGTCGGCCCAGACAGCCACAGGCCGGTCGCGGCTCGCCGCGGCCATCGGGGCGATCCACACGTTCGTGAACGCGCTGTCGCAGCGCCCCGGGACGCGCTTTGCGCTTGTCACGTTCCATGCCATGGCCGACCGCGCATCGCCGCTATCGGAGGACACGGCCACGGTCCGCAGCGCGCTCGATCGCGTCGTGCCGGGCGCCGGGAGCTGTCTGGCGTGCGGGCTTGCGGCCGCCGACGAGCTCTGGCATGGGGAGACGGAGCGCGGTGATCGCCGGCGCAGCGTCGTCATCGTCACGGACGCGGATCTGGACGGCCCGTCAGCGGCGGCGGCGGTCGAGGCCGGCGAGGCGCTGCGCAATGCGGGGACCGCACTCTTCGCAGTCGGCGTTGGAGAAGACGTACCCGCGACGACATTGGCTGCGATCACGGGCGATCCAGGCTCGGCGTTCGTGACGTCCGACGCGGAGGCGCTCGACGCCGTGCTCGAGCGGATTCGGCGAGTCATGCGGTGCCCGTCTGCAACGCTGTGGCCGACACGGCCGAAGCCGTATGCGGCCGACAAACCGCATGCGGCCGACCAAGCTGTGCCCGCCGCGATCATGGCGACACGTGACACGGCAGCGGCCGAGAGCGGACCCGAGGAGCGCCAGTGCCGCCTGAAACTGCAACGCTTCGTCGAACCGGCGATCGTGCGGCTCGGAACGCCGCTGGTCGTCAAGATGACGGTTGTCGCGGACTGCCGCTCGGCGGTGCGCCCGGTATCGCTTGTGTTCGTGATGGATCGTTCGAGCTGGGCCGATTCCGCAGGCCCAACGGTGTCCGACGCTGCGCGGATCGGCGCGATGGCCGATGGGATCGCACGGTACGCTGCGCAGTCCATCGACGTGTCGAGCTCCCGCATCGGGGTCATCTCGTACGACGAGCGACCACAGGTCGTGAGCGGCCTCAC
This sequence comes from Candidatus Avedoeria danica, assembly GCA_016703025.1. Classification (NCBI taxonomy): domain Bacteria; kingdom Bacillati; phylum Chloroflexota; class Ardenticatenia; order Candidatus Epilineales; family Candidatus Epilineaceae; genus Candidatus Avedoeria; species Candidatus Avedoeria danica. Next base: position 1,875,506 of record JADJCV010000004.1, on the reverse strand, counting down.
GGTCGACATCCCTGGATTGGCGGACAAGCTGCGGCGCGTGGGCACCGGCGCGGCGGCGCGCGACCCGGCCGCCGCCCTCGACAGGGCGCGGACGATGCTCGCCGGTCAACCGGCGGAGCGCGTCGCGGTGCTCTTCGGTGGCCACGTTCCGATCGACGCAGGCGCCCTGCGTGCCGCAGCGAACCGCCTGCAGCGGGACGGCGTGACGCTCCTCGTGCTCCAGGTGCGCGGCGGGGAGACGGGTGCGACCTATCGGGACCTCGTACCGATAGAGCGCTATCGGATCAGCGAGCCCGACGACCCGGCCGCAACACTGCCGTGGCTGGCCGCCGACCCGCTCGGTCTTGCGCTCCGGACCGTGAACGTCCATGACACCCTGCTGCCGGCGGTCCGCTTCGAGGGCAGCACCTCGGGCCCCCATCGGGTGAAGGACGATGGCGCGCCCAACCTGTGGTGGGACGTGCTCGATGACCAGCCGGAACCCGGTCCCGCGGGCATCGGCCTCGTGGACACCTATGTCCAATACGAAGCGCGCACGACCCAACTCGGCCCGACGAAGGTCGGCGATCCGGTGTACGCGGACATCACGTACCGGAGCGGGACGACACATCGTATCCCCTTCGACGCGGTCGAGGTCGAAGTCATCCCGCCGCGACCGACCGATCCGGCCACACCGAGCGCGGTGCCGGCGACGGCGCCACCGACCGCGACGGGTATGCGCACGGTCCCATCGCCTGGCGCACCGTCAGCCACGCCGAGCGGCGACGGGACGGGGACGGCCGTCGCGCCCGTTGGCCGCGTCCACCTGCCGTGGCTCATCGCGGGCGGGGATTGAAACGGGGCCAGGTCAGTGCGATGCCGACGGGGCGTGTCCGGATCGGGGGCCGGCCGGTGTGACGTCCGACATGCGCTTCGAGCGCCACCACGCCCGAACCGCCATGAAGGCGACGTAGACCACCGCCAACTCCGCCGCCTTGGCCACCGTGCTGCCGCCCTCCGTCACCGCGATGCCGACGAACGCCCAGACGATCACACCCGCGAACGCGACATCGCGCCGGGTGTTCAGCAACACTGCCGCGAGACCAGCGCCGGCCGCAAGGAGAACGATCGCCCAACCCGCCGCGCCGACCCGGCCGCCGTCCCAGCCCGCGTCCGCGGCGACGATGGTGGCATTCGCCAGCGTGGCCACCGAGATCCAACCGAGGTACACGCTGAACGTCGTGTCCACGCACCACCGCTCGGCCGCGCCGACGTCGGCGCGACGGGCGTCGAGTCGGCGGTAGATCGTGATCAGCGATCCGAGCAGGATGGCCATCATCACAATCGTCGCCGGGAACAGGAGCGCGTGCCAGAGCACGAGCCAGAGCGCGTTCGCCGCGCAGCTCAGCGCAAACGGCCGGTCGATGGCGGCCAGACGGCGGTTCGCCCGCTGGGCCGGCAGGGCCTGGTAGACGGCATACGCGATCAGCAACAGATAGATCACACCCCAGATGCTGAAGACGTACCCGGCCGGCTTGAACCGGACGTCGAAGCCGTCCGAGATCGCGCCGGTGTCGCGCCCGAAGAGCGGCAGCATCACGGCGGCGGCGTTGACGGCCAGGCAGAGGGCGAGGGCGGCGATGTTGACGTACGGCCAGGCGCCGCGCGATCCTTCGTCGCCGGAAGAGATCCGTGGTTCGTCGGCCGGATGATCCGTGGGCCGATCCGATGGCACGTTCGTCATGCGCTGCGCTCCTCGCGTGTCCGACTCGAACCGACCATGATAGACGGGTCTGGCGGCAACGCGCGTTTCCGGGAACAACTCGTCGACTTGCCGTGTATCCCCATCGTTGCCGAGTCTCACCCCAGTTCGACCCGGCCCCGGCCCGACCCTATGGAGGAACCCAACGATGAAGCACACCCGCACCCCCTGGACCGCCCTCTGCGCCGCAGCCGTGCTGCTCTCGGCGGCCGCCTGCACGACCGCCTCCGACCGCCTGTCGGGCGCGTCGGTGCCGCCGGAGGCGCCGGCCCTCGACGCCGCGATCGACGCGCCCATCGACGCCCCAGTCGATGCCACCGCCCTCGGCGCCAGCGACGCCGCGTCGGACACGGCCGCCGGCGGCGCGATCGACCCGCTGGCCGCCCGGCCCATTCCTACCCCCGCCCCGCCCAAGATCCCGATCCGCTTCTCCAACCCCGCCAACCCCGTTGATGCGATCGGCGCGCTGCATAGCGAGGGCGTCGAGGCGCTGTGGCAGCAGCGTGCGACGTGGACCGCCGGGGGCCGCGTCGACGAGCGCAAGGCGCTGGCGCTGGCGATCGCGTGGCTTTGCAGGAGCAAGACCAAGCTGCCGAAGCTCCCGCCATGGGATCCGTCGCCGGGTCCGACGATCCCGATCGACCCGTGCGACTCACGCTGGCCCGCCCTCCTGCAGGCGCTGCCCAGCCAGCGGACGCTGCCGATGGCCCAGATCTACGCCCTCGCCGGCCTGACCGCCGCCGAGCAGCGCACCGTCGACGCGATCCTCGCCGAGCAGGCCGCCGGCCTGGCGTCCAACGCCGACCCCTCGGCCCGGATCGCCGCGATCATCCGCCTCGAGGCCGGGCTGCGCGGCGGCGGGGCGAACCCGCTCGGCGCAGGCGACATGGGCGCCGATGCAAGTGCGGCCGGCGACAAAGTGGCCGGTTCGGCGGTGACCGACGCCCTCGCCGCCGATTTCGCAGCGACCGGCGGCGTCACCGATGCCGCCGGGACGGACGGCGGGTTCGATCCTGCCGCCGGACCGCCCATCCCGACGATCGCCCCGGACCACTGGTGCCGTCCGAATTGCTGGACCCTGACGGCCGCCAGCGTCGCCCGCCACAGCCTCGGCTACTGGTACGCCGAGCGGACGTCGACCGCTGCGCCGCGCTGGGTGCTCCTGCCGGTCACGCCGCCGGCCCGCCAGGCGGCCCCGGCGGCGACACCCAAGCCGAAGGACTGGGGCAAGATCGGCAAGGAGGACGTGAAGGGCGCGATCGCCGGTGGCAAGTACGGCTTCTGGGGCGCGCTGATCGGCGCGGTGCTGTTCTCGGCCGTCGAGGGATACACGCAGTAGGGGCGAAGCAAATTGCTTCGCCCCTACTCGCGGACACGGACGGATCGCGGCGGACAGCTGTTACGCCGACGCCCCCCCGTACCGCCGCACCCCCAGCCGCCACACCCCCCGCGCCACCGCCATCAGCCCCATCGCCACGCCGAACGCCAGCGCCATCGTCTGCGGCGTGAGCCGCCCGGTCATCGCTTCGGACGGGACGGTCACGGCGAACGCGACCGGCACGAGGAACGTCAGGCCGCCCCGCAGCCACGGCGGGTAGATCCCGACCGGCCAGCGCCCGGCCTGGTAGACGCCTTGGAAGAGCTCGACGATGTTCTCGATGCGGATGATCCAGAAGACGCCCGTCGTCAGGATCAGCCAGAAGCTGTAGATGGACAGCGCGCCGAGGACGAGGGCGACGACGAACCACAGCGCCTGGCCGACGCCGACGCGCGCATCCAGCTGCACGACGGCGACCGCGAGAACAGCGGCACCGACGAGGACGTCGACGACCTGCCAGATCCGCAGTTCCCGCACGCTCGAGAGCGCCTGCGCGTCGACCGGCTTCACGAGGCTGTAATCGAACAGGCCGTTCTGGACATCGCCCATCAGCCGCTGCATGTTCGGCTGGACCACGGCCTGGATGATCCCGCCCATCAACAGGTGGACGCCCATCACGGCCAGCAGCTCCGGCCGCGACCAGCCAGCCAGATCGTCCGTCTGGCGGAAGACGAGCGACAGGCCGATGAGGCCCGTCGCGAGCGCGATGACGGACTGGAAGAGCTGGACGACGAGGTTCACGCGGTACTGGAGCTCGTTCAGCGCGTTCACCCGCCAGTGGGCGGCGGCCAAGCGGACAACGTTCACGGTTTCATCCCCCGACCGCCGAGTAGCGCTTCACCGCCCGCGGCCAGACGACGACCAGGATCCCGACGCCGACGAGCGTCCAGAACGCCTGCATCCCGAGCCCGCGCAGGATCTCGGCCCGGCTGAGGCGGCCGATGAGCGTCTCGATCGGGAACTGGAACGCCCACTGGAACGGCAGCCAGTCCGCCGCGGTCTGCGCCCACGGCGGCATGAGGGACAGCGGCACGAGCCGGCCCGACGCGAGGAGCTCGACCGTGAAGAAGACATCGAAGATCGCCCCGACGCGCGTCGTCCAGAACGTGACGAGGCCGAGCGCCCACAGGAGCATGAACCGCACGAGGAAGCCGCCCCACAACGCCACGACGAACGCGAGCACCGAGAACGTGTCCGTGCTGAACGCCGGCGGGAAGAGCCACACCAGAATGGCGGCGATCGGCAGCCAGTAGAGGATCGTCACGATCTTCCAGCCGGCGAACCCGCCGAGGTCGCGGTGGATCGGGTGGACGGGCTTCAGTAGCTCGCTGGAGAGCTGTCCGTCCTTGATCCGCCACTCCCAGGCATAGGGCGTCAGGACGATGTTCATGTTCCGCACGAGCGTCCAGACGATGTAATACGCCGCCAGCGCCCCCGCCGAGTACCCGCCGACCGACCCGCCCTGCGATTCGGCCACCGTCGACCACACGACGAGGTAGATCACGGGCTCGGCGATCATGCCGATCATGTAGAGGTAGTTGGCCGTCCGGTACTGGAGCTGGTCCAGGATCGACATCCGCGCCGCGCCGGCGTACAAGCGCAGCATCGTCAGGACGCCGGGGTCGCGGCGGGATCGACGACGGCCGACACCGCATCGTCGTCGCCGTCCGACTCGGCGGATGCCGTCGCCGCGCCCGCCTCGAACACGCGCGCGATCACCTCGTCGATCGGTGGGTCTTCGATCGTCAGGTCCGCCACCTGCAGCTCGGACAGCACGCGCGCCGCGACCGCCGACGCCGAGGCGCGCGGCACCTGGATCGTCACCTTCGCCCCGTCCGTGGCGACGACCTCACCGTACGCCGCCCAGTCGACGCCGAGCCCGACGCGGCCCCCGACGACACCGTCGACCTCAAGCGTCACTCCAAGCGTCTTGTACGCCGCGAACTGCTCGCCGAGCCCCGCCAGGTCGCCGTCGTACAACAGGCTGCCGTGGTGGATGACGATCACGCGCTTGCAGAGCGCCGTGACGTCGGCCATGTAGTGGCTCGTGAGGAGCACGGTCGCCCCGGTCCGCCGGTTGTACTCCGCCACGAACTGCCGCAGCGTGCGCTGTGCCGTCACGTCGAGGCCGATCGTCGGCTCATCCAGGAACAGGACGTGCGGCCGGTGGAGGAGCGAGGCGATGAACTCCATCTTCATCCGCTCGCCCAAGCTCAGGTTCCGCACCGGCTTCGTCACGAGGTCGGCCACGCCCATCAGTTCGATCAGCTCATCGCGCGTCCGGAGGAAGTCGGCCGGCGGCAGCCGGTAGATGGCGGCGTTCAACGCGAAGCTGTCCAGCGCCGGCAGGTCCCACTGCATCTGGTTGCGGTTGCCCATGACCAGCGTGATCCGGCTGAGCAGCGCCCTCTCGCGCTTCCACGGCACGTGCCCGAGCACGGCGGCCTGCCCGGCCGTCGGGTGGAGCAGCCCCGCCAGCATTTTGAGCGTCGTCGTCTTCCCGGCCCCGTTCGGCCCGAGGAACCCGACGACCTCGCCCGGCTCGAGCCGGAACGTGACGCCCTTCACCGCCGCCACGTCCTTCATCCGCCGGTGGACGAGGCTCTTCACGGCGGCCAGCACGCCCGCCTCACGCTCCGGCACGCGGAACGTCTTGGCGAGGTCGTTGGCCCAGACGGCGGGGTACGGGTCGGTCATAGGGGCACCGTTGGCGAAGGGATGGCAGGCAAGGGGGCCTGCCCCTACTTGGGCATGGCCTTCAACGCTTCGAACGCCGGACGGGGTGTGCCGTCCGGGTTGTTCACGCACCACCAGTACTGCTCGTCGGCTGCCGTCCAGTCGGCGTTGCAGAGGTAGATGGTGGACATGACGGTCATCCACGGCGACCAGTTGTCCCGAGCGTAGGCGTACGCTCGGACGAGGTAATCCGCCTTCGTCTCCTCGGTCACGGCATGCCACTTGTAGGCATCGTGGACGGTGTCGCTCGTCCAGCCCATCTCGAGGATCGCCATCCGCGTGTCGTCGTCGCCGTACTTCGTCATGATCGCGCGCATGTCTTCGACGCGGCGGAACGTGAAGAACCGCTCGCCGCCGAAGGCAGGGTTGGCGGCCGCCTCGTCGGGCGACGTCTCGGGCGGCGCGGCGAAGCCGGCAGCGTGGACGCCGAGGAGGTCGAAGTAGCCCGTCGAGTCGCCGCCCATCGCGGTGTATAGGCGGTCGAGATAGTCGTCGTCGGGGTACGCTTCGGGCGGCTGGGTGCCGGTGGGCGAAATGCCCGCCGAGATGACGTACGCCGTCGGGTCGGCCGCCTTGATCGCGGCGTAGCTGCCCTTGAGCAGAGCGGCGTACGCGGCCGGGTCGGGCGCTTGATCGCACCACTCGCGCGCCAGGTTCGGCTCGTTCCAGATCTGATAGGCCGCCACTTGGCCGCGGTAGCGCGCGGCGACGGCGCCGACGTAATTGAAGTAGTCCTGCGGGTCGTTCGGCGGCCCTTGATCGGAGCACCCCGAGCGGGCCCACTCCGGCTGGAAGTCGAGCCGGATCAGGAGGTGGATGTCCTGGTACTCGATCGCCTTGCGGACGATGTGGTCGGCCTTGGACCAGTCGAACTTGCCCTTCTCCGTCTCGATGTCCCGCCAGCTGAACATCTGCTTGACCCACGTGAAGCCCATGTCCTTGGCGATGAGCAGGTCGCGCTCCGCCACCTCGGGCCGCCACCACAGGAACCCCTGCACGGCATACTCCGGCGATCCGAGCGCCACCGGCGACGTCCGCCGCGGCACGTCGTCCATCTCCCCGCCCATGCGCCCGCGCACGACAAGCGTCGGCGTCGGCAGGCCGCTGGCCGGTTCGGCGGTCGGCTGATCCGCATCGCCGTTGCAGGCGACGACGGCGGCGCTCACGACGGCGCCGGCGGCGAGGAGCGCGAGTCGGCGAAGGTTGGGGCGGAAGCGTCGGGCGGAAGCAAAGAGGCGCGTCATGGCATCGTCCTGGGATTGCGGCGCAGCGTCGCGGCACGGCGCGACAGGATACCACGGCCGCATGCGGCGTGCGGTGCCCGTTGACCGTGCGCGATCTCCCGCCATACAATCGCGCCGGCCCTGCCACCTCTCGTAATCGTCGCGTGCCATCAGGAGCGCCCCGTGCGTGTTTCGCTGTTCGTCCCCGCCGCCGCGGCCCTCGCGGCCGCCATCGTCCTCTCCGCATCCGCGGCGCCGGCGGCACATGCCGCGCCCGCCGCCCAGGCCGGATGTGCCGGCAACCTCCTCCAGAACCCCGGCTTCGAGGGCGCCTCACACAAGACCGAGTCCGAGGGCACCAGCTTGTCGTCGGCCGTCGGCAATGGCTGGTCGCCGTGGTTCGTGCGCGGCAATTCCACCTGGAACCGCGAGCCCGAGTTCAAGGTCGAGCAGACGGCCATCGGCGGCGACTCGGCGCGCGTCCACTCCGGCGCGAACAGCATGAAGTGGTTCACGACGTGGGGCACGCACACCGCCGGCGTGTACCAGAAGGTCGCTTCCCGCGCCGGGACAGCCTACACGTTCAGCATCTTCGCCCAGGCGTACAGTGGCGAGGGCGACGCGTTCGACCCGGTCCGCCGGACGTTCCTGTCCGACAAGGACAAGCCCGGCAACTACGAGATCCGCGTCGGCATCGACCCGACGGGCGCCGTGCCGCTGATGGGCTCTGCGCCGCCGGCCACCGTTGTCTGGTCCGCGCCCGTGCGCACGGTCGACGCGTGGGTCAACCTCGCTGTCTCCGCCGTCGCCAAGGGCGGCTCGATCACGGTGTACACCCACAGCTCGATGGAGTTCCCGGTCAAGCACAACGACTCGTTCTGGGACGACGGCTGCGTGCGCGTCGGCAACTTCGCGCCGGCCGGCGGCGTCATCGGCGGCGCCACGACATCGGCGGCGCCCGTTGCGCCGGCCGCGGCCGCGGGTGCCGCGACGGCGAGCGGCGCGACAACGGGTGCGGCGACGCGTTCGACGACCGCCGCGCCGGCCCCCGGCGGCGGCAGCCTCGAGGGCAACCCGGCCGGCGCCTCGGCCGACCTCTCGTTCAACGTCGTCCGGGGCACGAACTACAACGTCACGATCCACGGCGCCATCGACGCCCCGGCCAGCTGGAACGGCGCCGGCTTCGGCGTCTGGGGCCCGTTCGGCAAGCTCGGCCAAGCCATGCTCGGCAACGGCAACGCCACCGTCGAGTTCACGCCTTCGTTCGACGGACCGGTGAACGTCCAGGTCTTCAACTACCTGCCGGGCCGCATCCTGACGTACCGCGTCGTCTCCATGGGCGCGACGGGTGGGGGCACCGGCGCCCAGTAGCGGTCGACACACGCCACGTCGGCACTGCGGCCGACCGTGCGCTGAGGGACGAAATCGAGAGGGCGGCGACCACATGGGTCGCCGCCCTCTCCCGTTGTCGAGCCGGCGCGCACGGCTTCCCCGCCCCGGTCGTTCGCCGTCGTTCGCCACCGCCCGTCGTTCTCACCGCGCCCCGTGACCCCCACCCGCCCCCCGCCCATGTAATCGTCACGCACAAGGAGGACGAAGGCCATGGGCGATCGGAACCCGGCTCGGCTCTCGCGACGGCAGTTCGTCGGCCTCGGCGGCCGCCGCTCCCGCGGCATCGCAAGCGCCCGCGGCGACGCAGCTCCGCAGCGCGCCTGGCTGGCGGCCGACAGCGCGCAGATGCCGCCCCCCGACCCCGCCGTCCACCTCCTCAGCCGCGCCGCCTTCGGCCCATCGGCCGACGACCTCGCCGAAGTGCGGGCCGTGGGCACGGCGGCGTGGATCGATGCCCAGCTCGAGCCGGCCGGGATCGACGACTCGGCCGTCGAGGACGCGGTGCTGGCCGGTCTGCCGACGCTCGGCATGTCGCTGAACGAGCTGTCGCAGACGACGATCCGCACGTACCACATCCCGGATGCCTTGAACGCGGCGATGTTCTATCGCCAGACGTTCAGCCGACGCCAGCTGTTCGAGGTCATGGTCGACTTCTGGAGCGACCACTTCTCGATCTACCAGCTCCAGGAGGGCGTCGACTACTACAAGACCGTCGACGACCGCGAGACGATCCGGCCGCACGCGCTCGGCCGCTTCCGCGACCTGCTGAACGCTTCGGCCCACAGCCCGGCGATGCTCATCTACCTCAACAACATCGAGAACGTCAAAGGCAAGCCGAACGAGAACTATGCCCGCGAGATCATGGAGCTCCACACGCTCGGCGTGGCGGTCGACGGGGCACCGTACACCGAGCGCGACGTCCTCGAGGTGGCTCGGTGCTTCACTGGCTGGACCCGCAACATGAAGTGGCAGGACCCGGTGTACGGCACGTTCCTGTTCAAGCCGCAGGACCACGACGAGGGTCCGAAGACCGTCCTCGGCCACCACATCCCGGCCGGCGGCGGCATCCAGGACGGCGTGATCGTCCTCGACCTCCTGTGCAACCACCCGGCGACGCCCCGCTTCCTGGCCGCCAAGCTCGTCCGCCGCTTCGTGGCCGACGACCCCGAGGTGGCCGCTCCCGCGCTCGTGGCGCGCATCGCGGACGTCTACCGGCAGACGGACGGCCACATCGGCGCGATGGTGCGCGCGATCCTCACGTCGGACGAGTTCGGAGGCGCGTTCGGCCGGTACGGCGGCAAGCTCGCCCGCCCGATCGACCTGGCCGTGCGGATGATGCGGGCCGTCGGCACGCCGCGCGACGTGCTCGTGCCCGCGCTCGGCGACCGGTCGATGGCCTTCACGCTGTGGTACGAGCATCTCGTGGGCTACAACGGTCACATGTTCAAGCTCGGCCAGATTCCGTTCGCCTGGCTGACGCCGGACGGCTACCCGGACGTCAAACTCCCGTGGACGTCGGCCGCCGGCATGCTGCACCGCTGGAACCTGGCGTTCGCGATCGCCAGGGGATCGACCGTGCCCGGCTACAAGCCCCACGAGCACCGCCCGGCCAACCTCGTCGGCGCGGACGCGATCGCCGATCACTGGATCCTCACCCTCCTCGGCCGCCCGATGCTGCCCGAGGACCGAGAGATCATCGTGAACTGCCTGAACGGCGCCGGCGCCGACCCGAACGACCCGGGACGGTCGGCGGGGCAGGACGAGCTGCGTGCGGTGGCGCTGATCCTGGCGAGCCCGTACATGCAGTGGAAGTAGCGGGGGGTCGGGGGTGTCGGACGGGGGGTGTTGTCGATTCGGTCGACGGCTTCAGCCGTTGACCGAATCGACAACACCCAATCCGCCCCCGATCCTATCCGCCTGCCCCGCCCGCCCCCACCGTCACTGTGCCCACCTCGACCTCCTCCCCGACCACCCCCGTCACCCCGTCGACGAGCGCGACGACGATCCGCAACGACCCGTCCACCCCCAACGGCAGCCGCAGCCCGTGCCGGTCGTCCAGCGTCTCGCCCGCGCTCCAGCTCGATGTCGGCCGGCTCTCGCCCACCGGCACGGCGTCGCGCTGCGCCACGGTGCGGCCGCTGCCGTCGACGAGCCGGACGACGACGCGTGCGTCACCCGCGGGCACCGCATCGGCCCGCCAGCGCAGCGCGACGGCGACGTTGCCGCCCGTCCGCGCGGTCGACGTGTACCGCGCCCGGCGCAGCGCGATGCCGTTGCCGAACGCGACCGCCGGCTCGAACCCGCGGGTCGCGTCCGTCGGCGCGTCGACGTAGCCGACGAGCAGCGTGTCGCTCACCCATCGGCCGGCGGACGGAAACAGCTCGTCGTCCGCCCACGCCTTGAGCGACGCGGTGTCGGACGCGGCGGTTCCCTTGTAGAGCGCGAGCCAGAGCGCCGCCGTGCCGACATCGTCGCCGCGGAGCGCCGACTCGTACGCGTTCTCGACGCGCCGGACCGCCGCCTTCACCGGCTCGTGCACGGGATCCCAGAGCTGGGCGTACGTCCACGCGGGGCTGCCTCCATCGCTGTCGTTGTCGTCGTCGCGATCGGCGTCCGCCGCCGCGGCGCTGTCGTACGCCCCCGCCAGGCTGAGGATGTTGAACGCCACGACGTCACCCGGCCGCGCCAGTTCGGCGACCGCCCGGTGGATCGCCCCCGGATCGTACGCCTCGAACCACTCCGCCGACCGCGCGTAGATCGCGCCCGAGAGCGTCGGCCACGCGGCGGCGACGAGCGCGCCGATCGCCAGAACCGCCGTCCAACGCCGGCGCACCGCCCCGGCCGCCGCCCAGCCGAGCCCGAGCGCCACGAACGGCGTCGCCACCGTGGCGTAGCGGGGCGCGAACATGTGCGCCCGCGCGCCGACGGCCACGGCGGCGCAGACGAGGACGATCGGCAGCACCGTCGCCGCCAGCCGCGCCCGCGCCGACACGTCCGCGGGCGCGCGGTCGAGGGCGAGTCCGAGCGCGACGGCCAACGCGACACCGACGCACGCCGCCAACACCGGCCCGCCGGCGTTCACGAAGAGCACCGCACGCCACCCGGCCGCCAAGAGCGCAGCCGGCGACGCGCCCGGCGCCTCGCCGACGACCGCTCGATCCGCCATCCGCGCCGCCAACTGCGGCAGCGCGAAGATCAGCCACGGCGCAACGAGTGCGGCCGTCGCGCCGACCCACGCGAGCCACCGGCGCCACGTCGTCGGGCGCGCGCCGAGGGCGGCGAGGCCCATCCCGGCGAGGGCAAAACCGCTGTAGTAGAACGACAGGAGCGCCGCGGCGCTTCCGGCGACGGCCACGACAAAGCCGTGTGCGCGCCGTTGCGCACCCCGGCGCGCGCCGCCGACTTCGAGCCAAGCGGCGACACCCCACGTCGACGCGAGGACGCCGACCGCCGCCAGCGCGTACATCCGCCCGACGCCGGCATAGTACACGAGCGGCGGCGCAAGCGCGGCGGCGATCGCCGCCGCCCAGCCGGCCCAGCGTCGGGCGACGTCGTCGTCGCGGCCGCAGCCGTCCGCCGGCCACCACGCCCTCGCCGCCGCCGCCGCCAACGGGACCGCCACCACCGCGGCGAGCAGCGAGAGCGCCCGTACGGCCAGCGGCGTCGTGCCGATCGCCCCGGCCCACGCGTGCAGCAGCCCGTAGTACAGCGGCGGGTGCACGTCGAGCGCCGTCAGCCGAAGCGCATCGCCCACGGGCAGCCGGGCAAGGGCGATGCTCCAGCCCTCGTCCCACTGGAGCGGCTGGTGCGCGATGCCCGGCACGCGGGCGGCAAGGCCGATGAGCGTGAGGCCGACGAGGACCGCTCGATCGCGCGCCGCGCTCCGCTGGGCGGCTACGGCGCCGCGGTGGGCGCGGGCGCCCGCCTGATCCCCAAGCCGACGTCGTCGCAGCAAGTTGTGCATGCCCCGAGGGTACCGCGGGTTCCCGCTCGGCGCGAGCATCGGCCGCCGTAAGGACCCCGTCTCGGTGGCTGGTCGTGGACAACGACTCGTCTATTCTGTATAATCGGATCGTCTTATCCGTTGTGGAGGAGTGCGCCATGCTTTCACAGACCGCCGAGTACGCGCTGCGGGCCGTCGTCTGCCTTGGCGCGCGGCCCGAAAAGGCGCAGACCGCCCAAGCGATCGCCGCGTACAGCCAGGTGCCGGCGCCCTACTTGGCGAAGATCCTCAAGGACCTCGCCCGCGTCGGGCTGCTGCGCTCCCAGCGCGGGCGGGAAGGCGGATTCATGCTGGCGCGACCTGCCGGCGAAATGTCGGTGCTGAGCGTCGTGAACGCAATCGACCCGCTCAAGCGCATCCTCGTCTGCCCGCTCGATCGCCCGGAGCACAGCGGCCAGCTCTGCCCGCTCCACCAACGCCTCGACGAGGCCGCCGCCTACCTCGAGCGGTCGTTCGCCGCCTGGACGATCGCCGACCTCGTCACGGCGGGATCGCTGCAGCCGCTCAGCTGTCAGTTCCCGGTCCCGGAACCATCGGCATCGTGCACCGTCGCCGCACTGCGCGGCGTTGAACAAGGAGGATGAGGGATGAACGCAACACTCGCTCGACGAACGGCCCGGGGCACAACGTTCGGCTTGGCGGCGGTCGGCTTGCTGGCCGCGGCGTTCGGTGCGTCGCGCGGCAGCGTCGTGCGCGCCGCGCCGCCGATGCCGACGGAGCGGATTCAGGCGGACAACGCGTGCTACGTCAAGCTGCCCAGCCTGCCGCAGGCGCGCTATGGCGGCTTCGGCGGCTACAACGAGAAGACGGGCGTGATGACGTTCGCGGGCGGCGGGATCGCGCTGACGGCCGACAACTCGGTGTCCGACCACGACCTGTACGCGGTCAAGCTCGACGGCGCGATGGCGTCGTGGAACACCGTCATGTACGGCGGGGACGAAGGCTACACGCGCGAGAACAACAAGGGTTGCCGCGAAATGGCCACCGCCAAAGTGGCCGACGGCGTCTGGGCGTCCGTACTCGGCACGGGCGGCTGCGACAACGGCCACGTGGACGCTGCGACCAAGTCCGGTGGGGACGTCCGCCTGCTCTCGATCGGCAGTTCGCCGGACGCCAAGGGTGTCCGCTGGCTGCCCGACAGCTTGAACGTCGGCAGCGTACCGGCGGACGTGGCCGCCCAGGCGGGTCGACTGACGCACCTGTGGGCGGTCGTCGACTCGCAGCGCGGCCGCGCCGTGTTCGGCCAAGGCACGTTCAACACGCTCTCCGAGGCCGCCTCGCAGGACGGGGTCTGGACCGCCGCGCCATCCGGCACGAAATGGAACGTGCGCGAGATGCGCACCGGCGGGACGATGCCGGCGCGGCGCTACGGCGCGTGCGCAGCGTACGTCTACGACAAGGACCTCGGGCTCGACGGCGTCTTCGTCGTCGGCGGCACGCCCGGCGGTGGCCGGGCGGCCTTCAAGCAGGCGCTCTGGCTCGATCTGAAGTCCGGCGGGACGTGGTCGGATGTATCGGCGCGCTTCTCGAACTTGGACGCGTTCGGCGCGCGCGCGGACGGCGCCTGCGCTTACAACGGCACGACGCACCAGTTCTATTCCTGGATGGGCACGGCCGACCCGAAGATCGCCGACGGCGCGGCATATAGCGGCGGCGTCTGGCGCACGAACCTCGCGCCGCTCGGCCAGACCGAGGGCCAGTTGACCTGGGAGCGGTTGGCCAAGGACAACCTGCCCGGGATCACCGGACGCAGCATGGTCCCCGGGGTGTTCGACTGGGCACAGAATCGCCTCTTCGTCATGGGCGGCCTGAACGGCACGGCCGAGCAAAGCGATGTCTGGGCGATCTACCCCGACGTCACCGGCGATGCCTGCCAGACGATCGACCCGTACGCCCCGTTCCGCGTCGCCCCGACGCCGACGCAGCCGCCCGTCGCAACGCCCGTGCCCGGCGCGCAGCCTGAGCCGCAGGTCTGCCCGAGCGTGGAGGGCAAGGTGCCGGCGGCCATCATGAGCGCGGCGGTCGCCAACCCGGCCGGGATATACGGCTGGGGCGTCCGGTGCTCGCCCAACCTCCCCGCCAGCCCGACGAACGGCATGCGCCGCTGGCTGACCCTGCGGAGCCCGAGCCTGCCGTTCCACCCGATGTTCAACTCGATCGTCTGGAGTTGCGGCTGCCGGTAGCAGCCGCCCTGCGCGCCCCAGCCTCGACTCTCGAACGGCCGGGCGGGGGCAGTCCACCCGCTGCCCCCGCCCACCGTCTCCCCCTGTTCAGCGCCCCGCCGGATCCGTACCGGCGGGGCGCGACGGGTTGAAATTGGGTCTTGACAAGGTCCGCGAAACCACGTACACTGCCGCCGCTGCCATGGCTGAGGCCATGGTTGGGTCCATGGATCGTGACCACTTTGGGCCGCGACCCATTCGACGCCGGACCGAACGACCACACCGCAGGAGGGAACCGATGACAGTGATTGGTGGCTTGGAGCGCAACCTGCGTTAGTTCCCATCCCGACCGCGTGCGAAACGTGTGGACCGTGGGGCTGACGCCCACGGTCTTTTTGTTTCGTAGCGGTCGCACTGTTGTGCCTCAATGAGGATATGCCTCAACGAGGATTCGCCTCCTCCAGGCAAGTGCCAGTTACGACGCGCCGTGGGTGATCACCCCGGCGCGTCGTTTTGTTTGCCGTTTGCCGGGTTTTGTTTGCCATTTACCGGTTTGGATTCGCGTTCGTTTGCCCCTTCGCCCGTTCCCATTCCGATGACCAGGAGACCTTGCGATGAAGCCCCTTCCGATTTCCATTCGCCCGTTCGAACAGACGGATGCCGAGTACGAAGCGCGCACCGCCCTTTCGAACGCCATGTACTCCGACGACTACGTCGACACCGTCGCCGAGGCGAAACACGACGACGCGCACCGCGACCCGAAGATCCACATCGAGCGCTGGATGGCCTACGGGCCGGACGGCACACTCGTCGGGATCTCCTCCGCTGGGCAGTCGTCCTGGTCCTACCATCCGCGCAAGCTGTACGTCGACGTCAACGTCCACCCGGATTGGCGCCGCCGCGGTGTCGGCACGCAGCTGTTCGACCACATCCGCGCCTCGGTTGAGCGGTTCGACCCGGCCAAGCTCTCGGTCGGCGTCCGCGACGACCAGGCCGACGCGATTCGCTTTGCCGAACGCCGGGGCTTCAGCGAGCTGATGCGCGAGTGG
The DNA here is from genome assembly GCA_016703025.1 of Candidatus Avedoeria danica. NCBI lineage: Bacteria > Bacillati > Chloroflexota > Ardenticatenia > Candidatus Epilineales > Candidatus Epilineaceae > Candidatus Avedoeria > Candidatus Avedoeria danica. The sequence continues at coordinate 1,859,822 of JADJCV010000004.1, read as the reverse complement.
GAGAACCACCTCGACCTGGCCATGTACAACCCGTCGGCGTTTGCCGGCAAGTCGGAGGCCGTCGAGGCATCGGGCATCCGCCTCGCGACGCTCACCGAGCTGCGCGCCGAGGACCCCGATGGCTGGGGCCGGCGGCTGTTCGAGGTCTCGAACGCAGCGGCGGCCGACATCCCGTCGGCCGACAAGCACACCGACCCGGACTACGACGTCTGGATCAAGCGGATCGTCGACAGCCCGAACCTGGTGCCCGACGGCTTCATGATCGCCGTCGTCGACGGCGAGATGGCCGGCATCTCAACGCTGTGGCTCAGCCAGGGCGAGCCGGACGTCGTCTACACCGGCCTGACCGGCGTCCGCCGGGAGTACCGCCGTCGCGGGATCGCACTGGCGCTCAAGCTGCGCGCGCTCGAGTACGCCCGGTCGAACGGTTTCAAGAAGGTGAAGACCTGGAACAACACCGGCAATCAGGGCATGCTCGCGATCAACTACGCGCTCGGCTTCAAGCCGCAGCCGGCCTGGATCGACTACGCTCTGATCCTCGACCCGGCAGTGGCCGAGGCGACTGCGTGGGAGAACCCGGGGACGTTCGTGGATCCGGCCACGATCGCGGTGCCGGTGGGTTGAGCGTCGCCGTGCACGGCGGATGGATCGGCGATCGAAGGACCGAATCCATCCGCCACGCACGATGTTCTGTGGGGCGGGTCCCCGTGCCCGCCCCCACGCGGTGGCGGGAGGCGGACAGCAGCGCCGCGGCATCGCGGTGGGTTACGCCCCGTCCTCCGGCAGCCGCCGCTGCTTGCGCGCCGCGATCTGCGCCCGCGCGAACTCGAACACGATCGGCAGGACCGACACCCCGATGATCCCCAGGATCACGTAGTGGAAGCGGTCCTTGACGATCGGCAGGTCGGCGAAGAGGTAGCCGGCGCCGATGAAGAGCACGACCCACGTGATTCCGCCCGCGACGTTGTAGCCCGCGAAGCGTCGGTACTCCATCCGGCCGATGCCGGCGACGAACGGCGCGAACGTGCGGACGATGGGCATGAAGCGGGCCAGGAAGATCGTCTTGCCGCCGTGGTGTTCGTAGAAGTGCTGCGTCCGGATCAGGTGCTGCTTGTTCAGCAACCACGACGACTCGCGGCTGAAGACCCTTGGGCCGACGCGCCGCCCGATCGCGTAGTTCGTCGCGTCGCCCAGGATGGCGGCCACGATCAGCAGCAGCGAGACCGTCACGACGTGGATCGGCGAGCCGGGCGTCGTCGCCAGCGCACCGACGGCAAACAGCAGCGAGTCGCCGGGCAGGAACGGCGTGACGACGAGGCCGGTCTCGCAGAACACGATCGCAAACAGCAGGACGTAGAGCCACGGGCCGAGCGCCCCGGCCCAGGTATTGAGGTGCTGGTCCAGGTGGAGGAAGACGTCGATGAACTGGCCGATCATGCGGCGGACCGGATCCGCATGCCGTAGAACGAGCGGTAGACGAAGGCAAGGCACACGGCCAGGCAGGCGAGCGCGACGACGAGTCGAATTGTCTGGCCCTGCGACGCGCCGATCTTCACGCCGAGCTCGACTGCGAGCAGGCCGAAGAGCGTCGTGAACTTGATGACCGGGTTGATCGCCACCGAGCTCGTGTCCTTGAACGGGTCGCCCACCGTGTCGCCGACGACGGTGGCCGCGTGCAGCTCGGTGCCCTTCTCCTTGAGGTGCGTCTCGACGATCTTCTTGGCGTTGTCCCATGCGCCGCCGGCGTTGGCCATGAAGATCGCCTGGAAGAGCCCGAAGAGCGCGATCGAGATCAGGTAGCCGATGAAGAACCACTCCTCGACGAAGGCAAACGCCAGCGTGCCGAAGAACACGGCCAGGAAGATGTTGAACATCCCCTTCTGGGCGTAGAGCGTGCAGATCTCGACGACCTTCTTGGAGTCCTCGACCGAGGCCCTGTCGCCCCCGTCGTCCAGCTTGATGTTCGCCTTGATGAACTCGACGGCCCGGTAGGCGCCGGTCACGACGGCCTGCATGCTGGCGCCGGTGAACCAGTAGATCATCGCCCCGCCCGTGATCAGGCCGAGCAGGAACGTCGGGTGGAGGACGGACAGGTAGATGGAAGCGGCGTCGAGCGCCGTCTGGAGCTCGGCAGGGGAGGCGAAGGACGTCGGTGCGCCGGGCAGGCCCTTGGCCAGCGTCACGATGATCGAGAAGATCATCGTCGTCGCGCCCACCACCGCCGTGCCGATGAGAACCGGTTTGGCGGTGGCCTTGAACGTGTTGCCGGCGCCGTCGTTCTCCTCCAGGAGGTCCTTCGCGCGCTCGAAGTCCACGCGGAAGCCGTGCGCCTTCTCGATCTCGCCGGCCACGCCCGGGATGCTCTCGATGACGGACAGCTCGTAGATGCTCTGCGCGTTGTCCGTCACCGGGCCATAGCTGTCGACGGCGATCGTCACCGGGCCCATGCCGAGGAAGCCGAACGCGACGAGGCCGAACGCGAAGACGGCCGGCGCCGCCATCAATGCCCCGAGGCCGAGCGTGCTGACGCCGTAGGCGACGGCCATCAGGCCGACAATCGCCAATCCGAGCCAGAAGGCGCTGAAGTTGCCGGCGACGAGGCCGGACAGGATGTTCAACGACGCCCCGCCCTCACGCGAGGCCGTGACGACCTCTTCGACGTGGCGGGACTCGGTGGACGTGAAGATCTTCACGAGCTCGGGGATGATCGCCCCGGCCAGCGTGCCGCATGTGATGATCGTCGCCAGCTTCCACCACAGCGATGGGTCGCCGCCGATCGCCGGGATCAGCATCATCGACGCTGCGTACGTGAACACGACCGACACGATCGACGTGATCCACACGAGCCACGTGAGGGGCGACTCAAAGTTCATCGTCGCCGCGCCGCTGAAGCGCGACTTCGTGATCTGGTTGTTCACCATGTAGGACAGGCCGCTGGCGACGATCATCATGACGCGCATCATGAAGATCCAGACCAGGAGCTGAACCTGGACGTTCGGATCCGTGACGGCCAGCAGGATGAAGCTGATCAGCGCCACGCCCGTCACGCCGTACGTCTCGAAGCCATCCGCCGTCGGGCCGACCGAGTCGCCGGCGTTGTCGCCCGTGCAGTCCGCGATGACGCCGGGGTTGCGGGCATCGTCCTCCTTGATGTTGAAGACGATCTTCATCAGGTCGGAGCCGATGTCGGCGATCTTCGTGAAGATGCCGCCGGCGATGCGCAGCGCCGCGGCGCCGAGCGACTCGCCGATCGCGAAGCCGACGAAGCACGCGCCCACATAGGCATTCGGAACGAAGAGGAGAATGAAGAGCATGAGGATCAGCTCGACGCTGATCAGGAGCATGCCGATGCTCATGCCGCTCTGGAGCGGGATGACGCTGATCCCCATCGGCTTGCCGCGCAGCGCCGCGAAGGCGGTGCGGCTGTTGGCGAGGGTGTTGATCCGGATCCCGAACCATGCCACGCCGAAGCTGCCGGCGATGCCGATCAGGCTGAAGACGAGGATCAGGATGAGCTGCGTCGGCCCGGCGTTCGCGAAGACGCCGAAGTACAGGAGCATGACGGCGGCGATGAACGCCCACAGGATGAGGAGGAATCGCCCTTGGGTGAGCAGGTAGGTCTTGCAGGTCTCGTAGATCAGCTCGGAGATCTCGCGCATCGAGCTGTGCGTCGGCAGCGCCTTCACGCGCTGGTAGGTCCACCAGCCGAAGAGCAGCCCGAGGACGCAAACCACGACGCCGCCGAGCAGCAACGGCCGCGCGCCCATCGTCCCGCCGAAGAAGGGCGCGTCCGTCCACATGTTCGCCGGCAGCTCGAGCGAGAGCTCGCCGCCGCCCGTGTGTTCCTGGAGGGGGCTCGCGGCGAGGACGGTGGCGCGGTCGAGCGCCCAAAGCGTGACGGCCGACGTGGCCGCGACGAGGCGGGTCACTGTGCGCGCGCAAACCGGTTGCAGCGCGCATCGAATCGAACGAGCCATCGCCAGCATGGTGTGGCCTCCATTGGTGGTGGGTTGAGTCGAGTGTGTTCGGCGTGCCGGCGCGAAATCGTTTGAAGCCCGGCCCGCCCGGCGGCGCATCCCCGTCGCGTTCCTCGGCGCGCGGCGGGCGGCTGCGCGGCGGAGGCACGGGCTTACGGGGGTGAAGCGAACGGGCTTATACCAGTCTGGAGGGGCGATTGTCCAGTCGGAACGGGGCTCATCGGACCGCCGACCGCGGCGACCGGACCGGGTGCCGCGAGGACAGCGTCGGGTAATCAGCGGTCGCGCGGCGGTTTCGCGGCATTCGATGGGCTCGAATGACACGTATCCTGGCACGCGACGGTGACCGGATCGCTCGCGTCACACCACACACTGCACCACGCACTACACACCATCACACACGCGGAGCAGCGCATGTCCAGGTCCACTCGACTCGTGGCGAGCCTCATGTCGAGTGGATCTGGACACGGAATTCGTGCCGCAGAGCTGCGACGGCGTCTCCGTCGCGCCCGACGGGGGCACCGTGGCGCTGCTCGACGGCGCCCGTGGTCGGCCTAACCGGTGCGTTCGTGCCGGAATCGACCGCGTGCAGTGGTCCGGGCGATGACAGTCCCAACGACATAATCTGCTGTGCTATGATCGGCCGCATGGAACCCTACGTCTGCGAGGGCGTCCTCGGCGCCTGGCGGTCCTTCCTGACCGCACATGCGCGCCTGGTCGAAGCCGTCGATCACCGCCTGGCCGAGGCCGGCTGCGTCTGCCTCGGCACGTGCGATGTGCTGCTCGCGCTACGCGACGCGCCGGACCACCGCCGCCGGATGCACGAGTTGGCGGATCACGTCGTCCTCAGCCGCAGCGGCTTGACGCGGCTCGTGGACCGGCTGGAGGCCGAAGGCCTGCTGCGGCGTGAGCGCTGCCCGAACGACCGGCGCGGGGCGTACGCCGCGTTGACCGACGCCGGCGAGCAGGCGCTCGCGACCGCCTGGCCGGTGTATGCGTCCAGCGTGGCCGAGCTGTTCGGCGGCGCGCTCACCGCGGATGACGCCGCGCGTCTGACCGCAGCGCTCGATCGCGCGGTGGCGTCCGCCGTCGCCGAACGCAGCGCCTGACCGAACGGCGCGCGCGATGCCGTGGATCGAGGTCATCGGCCACGACGATGCCGAAGGGCTGCTGAAGGCCGAGTACGACGCGGCACTGTCGCGCGCCGGCCGGATCTGGCACATCGTCAGCCTGATGAGCCAGAACGCGCGCGTACTCCAAGCGTCGATGCGCTTCTACGGTGCGATCATGTTCGGCCCGTCGCCCCTCACGCGCTCGCAGCGCGAGATGCTGGCGTGCGTCGTCTCGCGCCTGAACGGGTGCCGCTACTGAACGCGGGCGCACGCCCACGACCTCCGTGCCGAGGTCGAAGCGGACCTCGGGCTGTCGGCGGCCGATGCCGACGCCTACGTGAACGCCGTCGCGATGGACTGGCGGACCGCGCCGCTGGCCGCGCCGGACGCGGCGCTGTGCGCGTACGCGGACAAGCTCACGCACTCGCCGGGGGCGATGACGGCGGATGACGTCGGTGCGCTGCGAGCGGCGGGGTTCGACGATGCGGGCGTGCACGACGCGGCGCAGGTGATCGGGTACTTCAACTACATCAACCGGATCGCGGACGGGCTCGGGATCGAACCCGAGGACTTCGTGCGGGCGTGGGAGGTGGCGGGGGCGCCGTAGCCGCAGGATCGCTGAGCGCGGTTGCCTGTCGGAGCGACCGGGTGGAACCAGTCGCGTCGTCGTGATGTCATGGGGGGTGCGCACAGCCAGCTGCGTGCGCCGCGATCGCGCGACGGCCCGCCCGCTCGAGGCGCTTTCGCTTCCGAAACGTATCGCACATCGCCCCACGAGGTCGCTCACCATGCATCGCCTTGCCGTCGCCCGCCCCGTGAACCCGTTCCTCTGCCGCGCCGGAACTGCCCGCCCCGGCGCTGCCCGTGCCGCAGCCGTCGCCGCCACCATGGCGTTCGCGGTGCTCGTCGCGTCCGGCGCCCGCCCCGCCGCGGCCCAACCGGGGGCGGACGGCAACGGGCTCGAGCGGCACTACGTGCGGCACATCGGTGCCGAGACCCCGACGCAACCGCTCACCCGGCCGGGCGCGGTCGCCTTCGGACGGGACGGCACTGCGTACGTCGTCGACCAAGACCAATGGCGGATCGTTCGCTTCGCCGTGTCCGGCGAGGTGATCGGGGCCTGGGGCGGGCCGGGGGGCGGGCCGGGCGAGTTCGGGCCCGGGTGCAGGATCGACCACGACGGGGAAAGCTTCTGCGGTCCCACGGCGCTGGCGGTCGGCGCGGACGGCGACGTCTACGCGGCGGACCCGATGAACGGTCGGGTGCAGCGCTTCACGGCCTGGGGAGCGTTCGTATCCCGGATCTGCGTGCTGTCACCCACGACGCCCGGCGCCGCGGCATGCGCGCCCGGCGACGACCCGGCCAAGGGGTTTGCGTGGGGCCTCGCGGTGCTCGCGGACGGGCGGATCGCTGTCGCGCTTCGGGCCGGGCCGATCCGGGTCTTCGACGGCGCGGGTGCCGTGCTGGCGGACTGGGATGTCCGGGCCGGCGACCTCGCGCCGTACGGTGACGGGCTCGTCGCGGCCCAGCCCAGCCTCGGGCGCGCGGTCGTGCTGGACGGGCGCGGCGCCGTGGTGCGCACGCTCGGCACGTCCGTCTACCCGGGTAGCCTGGCGCCCGGCCAGTTCGGTCGATGCTACGGCGGCTCGTCGCCGATGGGCGTGCCGTACTACGACACGCCGTGCCAGCCGGCGGGCGTCGCCAGCGGACCGGACGGCGCGATCTATGCCGTGGACAGCTACTCGGGCCGGTTCGTCCATCGGTTCGCAACCGACGGCACGGTGTCGGCGGTGTGGATCCGCGATTTCGGCGGCCCGGAGTCGTCGCGCGGGTCGATCGACCACCATCGCCGCGTCGCCGTCGCGCCGGACGGGCGGTTCATCGTGGCCGGCGACGGACCCGGCGTGGCCGTCGCCGCCCCGGACGGCCGATGGCTCGGCACGTGGACGGCCGACGTTCTGGCGCAGCCGGGCGGCGGGGGCCTCGACGAGCCGGTCGCGGTCGCCCCGACGGACGGCGGGGGCGTCGTCGTCGCGGAGGCCGCCCGCGGGCGCCTCGCGTGGTTCGATCGCCACGGCGGTCCGCTGCGCGTCGGGCCGGCGCCCGCGCCGGACGGCGACGCGCTCGTGCGTCCGGTGGCACTCGCGCCGGCGCCGGGCGGCGGCGTCGTGGTCGCCGACGCGGGCACGGGCCTCGCGCGGCTCGTCGACGCGGACGGGGGGCTTGGGCGGAGTTGGGGCGTGCGGCGGGCGAAGGACGACGACCTCCTTCGGCCGGTGTCGCTCCTCCCGCTCGGGGACGGCACGTGCCTCGTGGCGGACAACGAGCGGGGCAGGATCGTGCGGCTGCGGGAGGACGGCACGGCGGCCGAAGTGTGGGCCGCGGGGATCTTCGCGCCGCAGCAGATCGGCTCCTATAAATTTCAGTTCGAGTGGTCGCACCGCCTCGAGATCGTCGCGGACGGGGCGGACGTCCTGGTGCTCGAGGTGCCGGCACGGCGCATCGTCCGGCTGCGGCGCGACGGGACGGTGATCGAGACGATCGCGCTGGACCCGAGCATCGCCGAGCCGCGCGGCCTCGCCGTGGCGCAGGACGGGACGCTGCTCGTGATCGACATCGCGCCCGCGCGCGTCGTGCGCCTGGCGCGGGACGGGCGGACGCTCGGGGACTTCGGCGCGGACGTGTTCGGCGTGTTGAAGCACGGCGAGCCGGAGGCGATCGGCGTCCGACCGGACGGCGTTGTCGTCGTGGTCACGCGGAAGCCCGCGAAGGCCGACCAGGGCCGGGTGCTCACATTTGCAGTGGACGGGACGCTGCTCGAGTCGATCCCGTTCCCGATCATCTTCCTTTCTGCGAACGCGATCGACTTCCGACCGGACGGCACGTATCTGTTCGCGTTCAACGGTCCGCAGGCGGTCGCGCTCGAGACGGACGAGCGGACCGTCATTCGACGCGGTTGGAGCGTGCCGGAGACGCATTCCGCGGAGGGAACGATCGACCCGCGCCCGTACGATGTCGCGGCGGCGGAAGACGGCGGTCTCTGGATCGCCGTGGGCGGCTTCCGACCGGCCATTTACCGCCTCCGGCCGGACGGCGGCATCGGCCGGGTCTGGCGTCGCCTCTCCGACGCGCCCGGCCACGTCACGTCGCCGTCGGGGGTCGCGGTCGCGGCCGGACCGGACGGTCGAACGCGGGTCTTCGTCGCCGATGCCGTGGGCCACCGCATCGCGCGCTTTGCGTGGGACGGCACGTTCGAGGCGGAGTGGCGCGTCGGGCCGGGCGATGTGCGGTTGTACAAACCGCACCACCTCGCCGCCGCGCCGGACGGCACGCTCTGGGTGGCGGACACCGGGAACGTGCGCGCCGTTCACTACGCCCAGGACGGCACCGTGCTGGGCGTCGTCGACCGCACGATTACGCCAGCGGCCGGGCTGAAGGAACCCGTCGGGATCGCCGTCGCGCCGGACGGCTCGCTCCGGATCGCGGACGGGATCACGGCCCGCGTCGTCGCCGTGTCGCGGGACGGGCGGTTCCTGGACGCCTGGGGCAGCGACGGGCCGCCCGGCACGGGCATCGTGCGCGCCGCCGGGCTGGCGTACGGCGGGGACGGCACGCTCTGGGTGGCGGACCCTTGGCGCTCGCACGTAACGGCGCTGGGCACGCGCCCGCCGGCCGCGTGGAACGTCCGCATCTACCGGGACGGTGCGCTCCTCGACGGTCCCGCGGCGGCGTTCAGCACGGCCACGCTGGACCTCGACTGGCACGGCCTCGCGCCCGTGGTGGGCGCGGGGGCGACCGGGTTCGCCGTGCGGGCGGAGCGGCGGGTCGGCGATTGGGCCGGCGCGCACCGGCTGCGCGTGTCGGCGGTCGGCGGCGTGACGGTGGCGGCGCCGCTCGGGATGCCGCCCGTGTTCGGCTCCGGCCGGCCGTGGGCGTTCGACGGCGAACGCGAGCTGGGCAACGAGGGCGGCTGGATACGGGTCGACTTTGCCGCGTCGCAGCCGGGACCGCACCTGCAGGTCGGGACGGACGTGCCGTTCGAAGCGTTCTTCCCGACCGCGCTGCGGCTCGGCGGCGGGTGGTGATCGGCGCGGCCGACACCGCTGACGACCGGTCGGTGGACGTGGCTGACCGCTGTCCGGTACGCCCTGATGGCCGGGCCTGGCTGCCGGGCGCCGAAGTCGAGCGATCGGCCGATGATCGACACCGGCGGCGACCTATACTCGTACCCCGCCACTGGACACGCTCGGAGGAGCCACCAGAGTTCGGAACCCGGAGATTCAGCAGTGACGGGGTACTAGTCGCCGTGCCGATCCACCTCCAGCCCGGCCCCGCCGCGGCCGCCATCGCCGCGCGCCTTGCGGCATGGCGCACCGCCGCTGTCGCCGCCCGCCTCTTCGCGCACGACGCCGCACTTTGGACGGACGCCGGCATCGCCGACACGCCCAACGACCCGATCGCCGCTCGGCTGGGCTGGCTCGACCTGCCTGTCACCTCGCCCGCATCGCTCTCTGCCTGGCAGCTGTTGGCCGATCAGGCGCGGGCCGACGGCATGCGCCACATCGTCCTCCTCGGGATGGGCGGCTCGAGCCTCGGCGCCGAGGTCCTTGCCCGCAGCCTGCCGCGTGCCGCCGGCGCGCCCGAACTCATCGTGTGCGACAGCACGCACCCAGCGTTCGTCCGCAGCGTCGATGCGGTCGTCGATCCGTCCCGCGCGCTCGTCGTCGCCGCCAGCAAGTCGGGCACGACCGTCGAGACGACGGCGCACTTTGCCCACTGGTGGGAGCGCCTCCGCGCCAACGTCGCGGATCCGGCCGCGCACTGCATCGCGATCACGGATGCCGGCTCGCCGCTGGCGTCGCTCGCGGCGGAGCGCGGCTTCCGCGCGTGCGTCTTGGCGCCCGGCGACGTCGGCGGGCGGTTCAGCGTCCTCGGGCCGTTCGGCCTGCTGCCGGCGATGCTCGCCGGCGTCGAAGTCGCGCCGGTGCTGGCGGGCGCGGCGACGGCGCGGGCGGGACAGGACGGGGCCGCCGAGCGATTCGCCTCCGTCGAGCAGGCGTCGGGCATCGTGCTCGGCGCCGCCCTCGGCGAGTGGGCCGTGGCGGGCCTGGACACGCTGTTGATCGATGCCCGGCCGCCGTTCGACGCGATGACCGGCTGGCTGGAGCAGCTCCTCGGCGAGAGCCTGGGCAAGCGGGGGCGTGGACTGTTCCCGGCGCGGCCGTGGAGCGGCGCATCGGGCCGTCGGGCCGACCGCGTGGTCATCGAGGTCGGCCCGACGGACGCCGTTGAGCCGGAGGGCGACGGGCTGTCGTCGGCGAGCGTCCGCGTGCGGATGGGGTCACCGGCCGACCTTGGCGCCGCTCTGTTCGAATGGGAGGTCGCCACGGCGACGGCCGCGCTCGTGATCGGCGTGCAGCCGTTCGACCAGCCCGACGTCGAGGCGGCCAAGCGATTCGCACGCGCGGCTGCGACCGGTCAGGGGTCGGCACGGCCGGAAGCCGGTGGCCAGGCGGGCGATCCGCGGGCCGCCGACATCGCCGACGTCCTTCGCGTCGCCCGGCCATGGCTGGCGGCGATCCCGCCGGAGGGGGCGATCGCCGTGCAGGCCTTTCTGCCGCCGACGGCCGCGAACGACGCCGCGCTGGACGGCCTGGCGCGGGCGCTCGGCGACGCGACGGGCGCGGCTATCGCGTGGGCGTACGGACCGCGCTATCTCCACTCGACGGGCCAGCTCCACAAGGGCGGGCCGGCGTGGGTACACTGCCTCCAGCTCGTTGACGGCGACGTCGGCCACGCGCCGGACGACGACGTGCCGATTCCGGACGCCGGTTTGACGTTCGGTGCGCTCATCGCCGCCCAGGCTGCCGGCGACGCCGCCGCCCTGGCCGCGCTCGGGCGACCCCCGTTCGTCGTTCGCATCGGCGGCGCGTAACCGCCCCGCCGCGTCGTGCGTCGGAACCGCCGGCGGTTCCGCGGGTGTCCATTGGTCGATCCCACGCCCAGCCCGCGGCGCCTTGGCATTCGTCGCTACCTGACAGGATGGTGCTGATGTCGGTCCGCTTCGTTCGCCGATGGCCGCGCTGGCTTGCCCTGGCCGTCGCCTGCACGGCGCTTGGTCTGAGCGCGGCATGCTTGCCGCTGGGACAGCCCCGACCGGACGCGCGCCGCGGAGCCGACGACCCGCCGCCCGGCGCACCGGTTACGGCCACTGCAACGGCGGCGCTGACGGCCACCGTCGTCGCGACCGCCACCCCGAGCGTGAGCGCCACGTTGGCGCCGACGCCGATGATCACCGCCACCGCCGCGGTGACGTCGACGCCGGCGGTCACCGCGACGCCGGCCATGACATCGACGATCGGCCCGACGCCACGCGCCTCCGGCACGCCCGACATCGCGCCGACGCACGCCCCGACGCCGACCGTCGGGTCGCCCGCCAGCATCCAGCTGCCGCTCGTCACGCGCAACGCCGTGCCGGCCAGCCCGCGGGCGTCCGTCGTCTGGGGCGCGCAGTTCACGTTCGAGGAGGACGCGGGTCTCAGCGCGGCGGACATCGCCACCGAGCTGCCGCGGCTGAAGGAGGCGGGGGCGCGGAGCATTCGGATGCACCTGCGGTGGTCGATCGTCGAACCCGAGCTGCGCACGCCGCCGGCGTACGACTGGTCGACGCCGGACCGGCTGATCGGCGCGTACTCGCGGGCCGGATTCGACGTCGTCGTCAGCATCGTGGACTACCCGGCCTGGGCGATGGTCTACCGCTGCGGCTTCGACTACCGGACGCCGGAACGCGCGGCGGACTGGGCGGCGTTCGTCGGCGCGGCGGCCGAGCGGTACGGGAAGGCGCCGTACCGCGTGGCGGCTTGGGAGATCGGCAACGAGGTCGACGGCAAGTCGGTCGTCACCGAGGCGGACCGGGCGCGGCCGCCGGAGTGGGGCAAGGACGAGCCGATGCCGCCGCAGATCGGCTGCTGGGGCGATCGGCCGGCCGCGTACCTGGCGTTCTTGAAGCCGGCGTACGGCGCCGTCAAGGCGATCGACCCGGACATCCCGGTGTCGTTCGGCAACCTGGCGTACGCCACGACGGACATCTTCCACCGCGACTTCCTCGACGGCTTCCTCGCCCTCGACAGCGGCAAGTGGTTCGACTACGTCGGCTACCACTGGTTCCCCGAGCTCAAAGAGGCCTTCCCGGCCGAGCCGACCGGCCCCGAGAAGTACACGATGATCGCCGACCGCCTGGCGCGGCGCGGCCTGCGCAAACCGATCTGGATCACCGAGACCTATCGGCGCACCGTACAAGGCGACGCGACGAGCGAGCTTGGGCAGGTCCGCTTCCTCACCGAGGAGCTGCCCGAGGTGTTGGCGTGCTGTCCGGTGGCCCGCGTCTACTGGTTCGCCTGGACGGACTTCGCCGGCCAGGAAGCCGGCAAGCACCAGCGCGGCCTCGTCCGCAGCGACCACGCCCCCAAGCTGGCCTTCCCGATCCTGCGCCACACGATCCAGCACACGGACGGCAATGGGCGCGACATCTCGTCGGGCGGCACGCTGGCCTACGAGTTCCGCCCGGCGCGCAGCGGCGTGCGCACGATCATCGCCCGCCGTCCCGACGGCACGGCCGGAACGTTCAGCGTTCCCGCCTTCCCGGGCGAGACGGCGCTGCTGACGACGTTCCCGGACGATGCGCTGCGCAGCGGGGCATGCTGTCCGCAGGTGCGGCTGACGGCCAGTGGGGGACTGTGGCGGGTGCCGGTGGGGGGGCGGGCGAACTACGTGCGGATCGTGCAGCGGCCGTGACGCAACACCGGCGGCGCATCACACGTCGTTGCGCAGCTCCGGCAGCCAGATCACCTGCCCGCCCGTTCGCGCCGGACGGCCGATGGACAGCTGCCACGTGCCGAGTTCGGCCTTGCCGAGCTCGGCCGGCAGCGCGCCGCCGCGCAGGCCCTCGGGGGCGATCGGGGTTTCGATGTGCGTCGTGCGCAGCGCGCCGGTGAGCGCGTGCGGAGGCCGGATGCGGACGAGGGGGGTGGCGGGGCGATCGGCCAGGTTCCACAGGCGCACGCTGAGGTGCCCGGGACCGGCGTCCTCGGCGGGCTTGAGCGCCCATAGGAGGACGTCCGGGTCGCTGACGGTCAACAGCCCCCACGTGTCGGACGGGCGGCCGCCGACGGACGAGGTGACGCGGCCGGCGACGAGCGGGTTCGTGGCGGCGAGGGCGAAGCGCATGGCGGCGGCGGCGTCGAAGCGGTCCATCGTCGTCACGCTGAAGCGGTAGCGGTGCTCGGTGACGTCGCCCTGGGAGGGAATCCCGAGCGTTGGTCCGTCGACCTGGCCGCCGGCGAGCGCGAACAGGCGCGGGTCGTCCGTCACGAGGCGCTCGGGCGTGCTCATGCCCAGGCGGAAGAACGAGCAGTCGCGGTTCGCCAGCACGATCCACGGGCCGTCGCCGGTGCGCGGGCCGATCGCCGCGAAGTGGTTGAGCGTGAGCCAGTCGTAGCGCGCCGCACGCGGGCTGTAGTGGCCGCCGTCGCCGAGCAGCCGCGCCGCTATGATCGCCCCGACTTCCTCGTGCCAAACGAGCGGATCGTCGATGCCGAAGCCGAACGACCACGCGAGAACCTCGTCGAAGCTCTCTTCGATCCGGCTGTCGATGTCGATCCGCGCGACGCCGGCGTGCACGCTGACGGCCGTCGTGTGGCGGCGCGGACGATCGATCGCGGCAGCGAACGCGGCGGTCACCGGGCCGGTCGCGGCTGCGCGCCGCGTCGCCGTTGCTGCCCCGCCTCCGTCATCGCCGCCGTCGCGTCGGACGAGCGCGTTGCAGCGGTCGCCGTCGCGCGGGCCGACATTGCGGTTCGCCCTCGCTCGATCGATCAAGCGCACCAGCCGGCCGTCGGCCCCGACATCGACTTGGAAGTGGTCGTTCACGAGCGCATCGCCGTCGAGGGCCACGCGTCCATCATGTGTCGCGTCGTTCGAACCGGACCCGGCGTCGACGACCGCAAGAACACGGTAGCCGACGGACGGAACGTCGGCCGCGAGGACGCGCAGTGCCGGCGGCGCTGCGGCGTCGAACGGATCGCTCCACCACTGGTGCGGCACGTCGCGGCCGCGCTCGACGTCGATCACGCGGACCGGGCGCGGTCCGCCGGCGACGGCCAGGTCGACGACGTCCGTGCGCGACCAGCCGAGGGGGTTGAAGACGAACCACCGTTCGACGGCAGCGGACGGCTCGACCGGCGCGGGCAGCGGGCCGCCGGCGCCGATCTGATGGCCGAGGTGCGCGGTCCCTCGGTCGTGCAGTTGCTCGACATAACCTTCGATCTCGTCCGCCAGCCGGACCTGCCAGGCGGCGCGCACTTCGCGCGGGAACTGGCCGTCGGCCGTCCAGTCGTGCTCGTAGTAGAGGCCCAAGTTGCCGAAGCAGCGGTCGCGGGCGGAGGCGAGGTCGTCGAACGCATCGGGCGAGTGGAGGCCCACGACGGCCGCCAGCGCCTCGGCGGAGCGCAGGCGCTCGACGGCGCGGCGGACGCGGGCGGTCGTCTCGTTCATCGAGGCGATGAGGACATCCCACTCGTTGCCGAACGCGGCGCCGTGCTCGGGGATGCCGTTGCCGTAGCGCGCCTCGAAGTCGGTGAAGAAGTCGACCTCGTTGGACACGCGCACCTCGCGCCGGGCGTCGGACAGCGTGCGCGCGGCCTCGGTGACGTCATCGGACCGGGTCGCCAGATCGTCCCAGCCCTGGCCGAAGAGGCCGATGACGTCGAACGGGTAGCGTTCGCGGAAGGCGGCGTCGCCGGTGCCGGGCGTCACGTACTCGATCGCATCCGCCACCCTGCGGATCTCGGCGTAGCCGCCCGAGCCGTCGTTGCCGCCGAGCATGCTGTGCCACTTCATGAGGATCCGCTGCCCGTCCGGGCCGACCCACCAATAGATGTCGTGCGGTCGGTCGCCGGCCGTCGGCACGCGCGACGAGCAGCCGCAGATGCCCTTCCAGCTGTAGCGCGCGCCGCTGCCCGCCCACAGGCTGCCGAGACCGTACGGCAGCGTCTGGTTCTCCATCGCCACGGCCAGCGGCAAGCGAACGTCGTGGCGGCGCTCCAACCGGCCCGGGTAGAACATCCCGCGCAGCACCGCTTCGAGCGGTGCGCCGCCCTGCACGAGGACGAGCGCGTTCAACGGCACGCTGATGTGGCCGTCCTTGATCCGGCCGATCAGGCGATCGAACGCCGCGGCGTCCTTGGCTTCCTCGTACTCCCGGACCCAAAGCCAGCCGTCGCAGTTCCAGCGGGCGTGGTGCGCCGACGGCAGGCCGGCCGCTTCGGAGGCGTCGATCCGGTCCAGGTAGAAGTCGAGCGTTTCGACGAACACCCGGGCGTAGGTCTCGTCGTCGGCCGTCCAAAAGTAGTCCGTGTGATCGTCGGGGGCGATGTAGATCCGCGCCGCCGCAGCGAGCGCGGCGCGCTGCGACGTGCCGCCGGGGCGTACGGATGGTGCGGCGCCGACCGTCGCGAGGGCGAGCAGGCGCGACAGCAGCGTGCGGCGGGTCATCGGGTGGGACATCGGCGGCGCCGATTCTAGCCCGGGGAGGCAGTGCCGTCCATGAACCCGGGCCGCGCCGACGCCAGGCAACGTGATACCATCGCCCGCCATGACGACCGGCGCCGACGACGCGACGCAGCGACCTTCGGGCACCCGCCTGCCCCGGCCCGGCCGGCCCGCACTCGGCCAGCCCGAGGCCGGCCGGCCGCGCCTCGGCCAGCAGCGTCTGGCGCGCGAGCGGGGGATCGTGAAGCCGCGGCGGAGGGCGATCGGGGCGGAATCGGCCGCGGAGGGCGTGCGGTTGGGCGGCGTGCGGATCGTCCTCGTCGGCACGCGCGAGGCCGGCAACCTCGGCCAAGTGGCGCGCGCGATGCTGAACATGGGGCTGACGCGCCTGACGCTCGTTGCGCCGGTGTGCGCGCCGCGAAGTGCCGAAGCGCGGCGGCGAGCGATGCACGCCTGGGAGATCATCAAGCACGCCGACACCGTCGGCGACCTCGGCACGGCTCTGGCGGACACGATCTACAGCATCGCGTTCACGACGGGCTCGGCCAGGAGCGAGGCGCGCCCGGTGCCGTTCGAGGTGCTGCTCGACGACCTGACGACGCTCAGCGCGCAGGGCGACGTGGCGCTCGTGTTCGGCAACGAGGTCGACGGGTTGTCGAACGGCGACCTGCGACAGTGCAGCGCGCGGGCGCGGCTCATGACGTCGCCCGAGCTGCCGAGCCTCAATCTGGCGCAGGCCGTCCTCCTGGCGGCGCACCACGTGTACACCCATCGCCGTTCGCCCACGGCTCCCGCGGCGCCGGGCGCGGACGATGCGGCGACGGCGGCCGAGCTCGAACGGCTCTGGGCTCGCCTGTGGCTGACGCTCGACCGGACGCGGGCGCTGCCGTTGCAGAACCCGCGGCGCTTCTTCGGGCGCATCCGCGCCAGCCTGAGCCGCCAGGTGCTGACGACGGCAGAAGTGAAGGTCTGGCTCGGCGTGCTGGGCGACGTGCTGAAGGCCCTTGATCACCCGCACAAGATCAAGCCGACCGCCGCGACCGAGCCGTGGTCGGACGGGCCCAAGGCGGGCGACACGTCCGAACGACCGGACGGGGCAGGGCGGGCATAGGGCGCCGGGGCGAACGCCGAGTTATCCACACCCCCTTGACATAGAACAAACGTTCCTGATACACTGGTCGCGCTTCATAGAACATCCGTGCTAATTCGAGCGCGGCACTCCTCTCGCCGCCGTCGTCGCAACGACGCGCCGCCGCCGGCCCGACCGGCCACTGGAGGTCGACATGACCACACACTCCGCCGCCCACCCGATCCACGGCACCGACGTCGCCCTGCCACCGCTCGTCGGGTTTGCGGTCGGCCACCTCAAGTTCGTCGCCTTCGTCGCGGCCTGCCTCGTCCTGAGCGCCGGAGCGCGCGTTCTGAACGCGGACGTGCCATCCGGCGTGGGATCAACATCAGCCGCCGTCTTCTTCCCGCAGGCCACCGGTACGCTTCGCGAACGCGCCGCCCTCGCCGACGCGCCCGGCGGCGCGCCCGGCCGCCTGCTGGGCGTCGGGGAGATCGTCGCCGTCGGCGGATCGATGGCCGGCACGGGTCGATTCGGCACGGGGCCGGCCGGCACGGGTCGGGACGACAGCGGCGCGTACTGGGTGGAGGTGGTCACGCCGGCCGGAGCCAGCGCCTACGGCTTCCTGCCGGTCGACGCCGTCATCATCACCGCCGGGCGCGTGCCCGAGCTGCGATATGACGCCGCAGCTCCGGCCGAATGGCTTGCGCCCGTTGGACCATCGAGCGCGGTTCCGTCGGAGCCGGGCGGAGCCGCGGCGGTGAACAGCGCATCGGCTGCCGACGCACGAACGGTGACGATCTCGTGGCTGCCGGACTCGGTGCTCGGCCACCGCGATCAGATTGCCGCCGTCGCCTCCGCGGCGCACGTTGATCCCGACCTCGTCGCCATCCTCGTGCTCGTCGAGTCCGGCGGCAACCCGGATGCCACGAGCTCCGCCGGAGCCCGGGGGCTGATGCAGCTCATGCCGGGCACCGCCCTCGAGATGGCGAACCGGGCGGGGATGCGCGACTTCGACCTCGCCGCGCTGGCGGACGCGGACACAAACCTGACGCTCGGCACGGCCTACATTGCTTCGATGCTCGGCGCGTTCGGACTGGCGGACGATCCGGACTGGCAGCGGTCCGTCGAACTTGCGGCCGCAGCCTACAACGGGGGTCCGGGCCACGTCGGTCAGCACCTGACCACTGGCCAGCCCTTGTTCGCGGAGACGGCCAGCTACCAGCGCTGGGTCGGCGGCATGTGGCGCGAGCGGCGGGACGCCGACAGCGCAACGTACCGGTCGTGGCTCGCCGCCGGCGGACAGCGCCTCGTCGACGCCGCATCCGACAAGATCGTTCTGGCGGCGGCCCTCACACCCTAGCTTACCTCCCGGGTTCCCTTCGGTTCACGACGCCGCGCCCGGCAACGGGTCGCGGCGTCGTGCATCACCGGCGGTGGACGCTGTGCCGGCGAACGCGGGGACCTGCGGATCGGAAGGCGGAGCGCGTGGTGTACAATCGCCGCTCCGACCGGCGCCGAACGGAACGGCGTTTGGTGCCGTGCGATGTGCCTGGAGGTTGACGCTGGAAGCTGCCACGCCCGTCACGGTAAGCGGATTGTTCGCTGCCTGCGACCCTGCGACGCTCGGGTTTACGACATCGTCCGAACTCTCCCCTTTGGAGGGGATCATCGGCCAGCCGCGGGCGGTCGAGTCGATCGCGTTCGGTATCGCCGTGCGCCGGCCAGGCTACAACATCTTCGTGTACGGGCCGCCCGGCACGGGCAAGCGAACGACGGTGCAGCACCTCCTGAGCGAGGTCGCGCGCGAGCGGCCGGAGGTGGACGACTGGTGCTACGTCGCGAACTTCGCGCAGCCCCACCGGCCGTGCGCGCTTCGGTTGCCGACAGGGTGGGCGCCGATCCTGGCCGCTGCGATGGATGCGCTGCTCATCGACCTGCTGACGGTGCTGCCCCAGGCGTTCGAGAGCGAGGTCTACGTCGGTCGCCGCGACCGGCTGGTCACGGAGCTCGACGGGCGCAAGGACAAGCTCCTGCGTGAAGTGTCGGTGCACGCCAAGACGCGCGGCCTCGCCCTGGTGCAAGGACCGGGGGGATTGTCGGTCATGCCGCTCGACCCGTCCGGCAACGTCATGCCGCCCGATGAGTTCGCGAAGTTGTCCGAGAAGGAGCAGGAAGTCCTTCGGGAGCAGCTCGAGGAACTCGAGGACGAGCTCGAGGCCACGTTGCGGCAGGTGCGGGCGGTCGATGTCGAGGGCGTGCGGCAGATCAAGCAGCTCGAGCGGGATGCGGCAGCGGCCGAGATCGCGGCGCGCATCGTTCCGGTGCGGGAACGATTCAAGTCCGTGGACGGCGTGATCGGCTGGCTGGCGGCGATGTCGGACGACCTCCTCGACCACCTCGACTTGTTCGTGCCGTCGCAGGATGGCGAGGGCGAGGGACCGCGGCCGACGCCGCCGCCGTCCTACGTACGCGACGACCTGCGATTCCGGCGCTACCGGGTGAACGTCATCGTCGATGCCTCGCTGTCGGCCGGAACGCCGGTGGTCTTCGAGACGTTGCCGTCGCTGCCGAACTTGGTGGGGCGGATCGAGCAGCAACAGGTGATGGGGGCGCTGTTCACCGATTTCACGCTGATCCGCGCCGGCGCACTGCATCGGGCCAACGGGGGCTATCTTGTTCTGGAGATGGACGAGCTCGCCCAGCACCCGGCCAGCTGGGAGGCCCTCAAGCGGGCGCTCAAGACGGGGCGTATCGACATCAGCCCGCCCGTTGAGCCGGCATCGACGATGACAACCGTGATCCTGGATCCGGAGCCGATCCCGCTGACGTGCAAGGTCATCCTGATCGGTGACGCCGGAACCTATTTCCTGCTGCATGACTACGACCCGGACTTCGTCGATCTGTTCAAGGTGGGCGCCGAGTTCTCGGACGAGATGGTGCGCGACGAGGTCGGCAGCCGGCACTACGCCCGTTTCGTCGCGTCGTTGGCGGCGCGCGAGCGTTTGTTGGGGTTCGATGCCGACGCCGTGGCGAGCGTCATCGAGTACGGTTCACGGCTCGTCGAGGACCAGAAGCGGTTGACGACCGATTTCGTGGCGATCGCCGACGTGTTGCGCGAGGCCGACCACTGGGCCCGCGAGGCCGGGAACACACTCGTCGTGCGGGGTCACGTGGCGCAGGCGCTGGCTGCTGCCGAGCGGCGGGCCGATCTGGCGCGCGAGCAGATCCTGACCCACTACAGCCGCGGGCTGATCAACCTGGCGACCCACGGCGTCGCGATCGGGCAGGTGAATGCGCTCACTGTCGTGAGCCGCGGCCAGTTCGAGTTCGGACTGCCGATGCGCGTCACGGCCCGCGTGCGACAGGGCGGCGGCGAGGTCGTCGATATCGAGCGGGAGGTCGAGCTTGGCGGGTCGTTGCACAGCAAGGGCATGCTGATCCTCTCCGGCTTCCTTGCCGGCCGCTACCTGCCGGAGGACCAGCTGGCCATCGCGGCGAGCCTGACGTTCGAGCAGTCGTACGGCCAGGTGGACGGCGACAGCGCTTCGTCGGCCGAAGCGTACGCGCTGCTGTCGGCGCTCGCGGGCGTCGCCCTCCGGCAGGACGTGGCCGTCACCGGTGCGATCAGCCAGTCGGGCGAGGTTCAGGCGATCGGCGGCGTGAACGAGAAGATCGAAGGCTTCTTCGATGTCTGCCGCTTGCATGGCCTGACCGGCACGCAAGGTGTCGCCATCCCGGCCGCCAACGCCCAACATCTCATGCTGCGCCCTGACGTCGTCAAGGCTGTCGCGGCCGGTCAGTTCCACGTGTGGACCGTCGATCACGTCGATTCCGGTCTGTCGCTCCTGACCGGTCTGCCGGCCGGCGAACGCGCGGCCGACGGCCGTTACCCGGACGGCACCGCCAACGCGGCGGTCGAGGCCCGGCTGGCCGCGTTCAGCGCGCGGCGGCGGGAGTCCGGCGACGAGCCGGCCAGCCCCCACCCGACGCGGCGGAGCCGGCCACGGCGGCCAGGGCCGACGGCGCCGGACGGGGACGAGTGAGCA
Organism: Candidatus Avedoeria danica; assembly: GCA_016703025.1. NCBI lineage: Bacteria > Bacillati > Chloroflexota > Ardenticatenia > Candidatus Epilineales > Candidatus Epilineaceae > Candidatus Avedoeria > Candidatus Avedoeria danica. The sequence continues at coordinate 1,839,067 of JADJCV010000004.1, read as the reverse complement.
TGCAGGCGCCGCACCGACCGACCCTCACGGCGTAGCGGGCAGCTTGGCGAGATCGTCCAGCGTCCACTTCGACTTGCCTTCCACCAGCACGCCCTGGCTCATCGGCACGAACCGACGGTCACCCTCGACGCTTTGGGTCGAGACGATGTAGTAGACGCTCGTCTTGCCGTCCGGCCCCGCCAGCGATGCCGTCGGGCCGAGGTCCTTCAGGTCGATCAGCGTCGACTCGTCGGCCGCAAACGTCGAGAGCGTCAGCGGCGCCGACGTCTTGAAGCCGACGATCCAAACGAGCCCGGCCGAATAGCCGTAGACGCCTGCCGTCGGCCCTTCCTCGCCGCGCAGCGCCCGCAGCTGAATGGTGGAGATCTGGCGGACGATCGTGTCCTGCATGTCGGGCTCGGCGGAGCCCGTCACCGGACCGAACAGCGTGCGGATGAGCGAGATCATGGCCGCCTCGTCTTCGGCGGTCAGGTGTTCGGCCGTCGTCGGCATGGCGGCCGCGGTCGACGTCACGGCACCCGTCGCGGCGGCGCCGGCCGGCGGAGTGATGCTGCCGGAGGCATCGGCGCCGAGCGTGGCGGTGATGGCGGTGCTCGCCCCGTCGCCAACCGCATCGCCGGACGGCGATGGGCGGCAGGCGGTGATGAGCAGAGGTGTGGCGCACAGCGCGAGCAGCGCGGCGGTGAGCCGGCTGGGATGTCGTCGCGCGGTGTCCGGGTGCAGGGTTGGGTTCACGAGAGCGCTCCTTGGTCGTGGTGGGTCGGATGGGGCCGCGCGGCTATCGTCGACCGCCGCGCAGGCGTGGGTCGAGGACGTCGCGCAGGCCGTCGCCCAGCAAGTTGAATCCGAGGACGGTGAGCATGATCGCGACGCCGGGGCATGTGACGAGCCACCAGAAGCTGGTCATGCTCTGGCGGTTGTCCGCGAGCATCAGCCCCCATTCCGCGAGGGGCGGCTGGGCGCCGAGGCCGAGGAACCCGAGGCCGGCGGCCTCGAGGATGGCGGTGCCGATGCCGAGGCTTGCAGCGACGATGAGCGGCGCCAGCGCGTTGGGCATGACATGGTGGAGCAGGAGGCGCATCGGGCTCGCGCCCAGTGCCCGGCTGGCCGTCACGTAGTCCTTGCCAACCTCGGCCAGAACGCTGGCCCGAACGATCCGCGCATATGTCGGGATCGAGACGATGCCCACGGCCAGCATGGCGTTCAGCAGGCGCGGGCCGGTCAGCGCCACGATCCCGAGCGCCAGCAAGAGGCTTGGGAACGCGAGCATGACGTCCATCAGGCGCATGATCACCGCATCCACCCAGCGACCGAAGAAGCCCGCCACCGCGCCGAGCGCCGCGCCGACGGCGATCGCAAGCGAGACGCTCGTCACGCCGATGAGCAGCGACGTGCGGGCGCCGTAGACGATGCGGCTGGCCAGATCGCGTCCCAGCTTGTCCGTCCCCATCCAGTGTCGGAGCGACGGCGGCTGCTTGGCGTCGCGCATGAAGGCCGACCAGATGCCGTCGGCGTCCGGGTGCTGGATCGAGATCCACGGTGCGGCGATGGCGCATAAGGTCAGGAAGCCGATGATGCCAAGGCCGGCCACCGCAAGGCGGCTGGCCCGGACGCGGCGCATCGCGTCGCGCAGCGGGGAGCGGGCGGGTGCTGGGCGCGGCGGCAGCGCCAGGTCGAGGGCGCTCATTCGTAGCGGATGCGCGGGTCGAGCCAGACGTAGGACAGGTCGACGATGAGGTTGATGAACACGAACGTCACCGCGAACACGAGCACGCCGGCCTGGACGACCGGGTAATCACTGCCGGTGATCGCATCGACCGTCCAGCGGCCGACGCCGTTCCAGGCGAAGATCGTCTCGGTCAGCACGGCGCCCGAGAGCAGCGCCCCGGTCTGGAGGCCGATGACGGTGACGAGCGGCAGGAGCGCATTCTTCAGCGCATGGCGGGCCACAACCGCCCGCTCCGTCACGCCTTTGGCCCGTGCCGTCCGGATGTAATCCTGACCGAGCACCTCGAGCATGCTCGAGCGCGTGATGCGGGCGATGAATGCCGCCGGGATCGTGGAGAGGGCGAACGCGGGGAGCGCGAGGTGTTGGAGCACGATCTTGAAAGCCTGCATGTCGCCGGTGCGAAGCGCATCGAGCGTGTACATCCCGCTCCAGCGCGGGATCGTGAGCCCCGACGGCAGCCGGCCGAGGCTCGGGAACCAGCCGAGCTGGAAGGCGAAGACGTAGATCAGCATGAGGCCGAGCCAGAACACCGGCATCGAGACGCCGAGCATCGCCCAGACCATCGCGCCGACGTCGATGGCCGAGTTGTGGCGCGCGGCGGCCACGATGCCGAGCGGTATCCCGGCGAGGACGGCCAGCACGATGGCGGCTAGCGCGAGCTCGAACGTCGCTGGGAGCTTCTCGGCCAGTTCGGCGACGACGGGGCGCTTCGTCGTGATCGAGTTGCCGAGGTCGCCGTGCAGCATCCGTCCGACGAAGTGGGCATAGCGGACGGGCAGCGGATCGTCGAGTCGATAGCGCAGACGGATGTCCGCGCATGCGTCCGGCGTGAAGTGATCGCCGAGGAGCGCAACGCACGGGTTGCCGATCACGTGCAGGAGCGCGAACGTCAGGAACGAGATCCCGATGAGAACCGGGACGACGGCGAGGACGCGGCGGACGATGTAGGACAGCATGGGTCAGGCGCTGGCGCGGCTGGTCGGCGCTGGTGCCGACCAGCCGAGACCGGTCGCGTATGCTACTTCTTGACCCCTACCAGCACGTGCTGGAGCGGGCTGGCCGTGTAGCCGGTGACGGTGGCGCGGAAGACGATCGGCGGCGATCGATGGACGAGCGGCACGGCCAGGACAAGGTCGTGCACGATCTGGTTCGCCTGCTCGTACATCTGCGTTCGCTTGGCCGGATCGGTCGTCGCCGAGGCCTCCTTGAGGAGGGTGGCGAGCGCCTCGTCCGGCGGCGCCGCTTGGCCGTCCTTGCTGAAGAACGACGACTCGGCGCCGCAGAAGAACTGGCACAGGAAGTTGTCCGGATCGCCGTTGTCGCCGCCCCAGCCGAGCATGAACAGCTCGGCCTTGCCGTCCCGAACGTCGGGCAAGTACTGCGTGCCCCAATCGGGCGACTGGATCTCGGTCGTGACGCCCAGCTCCTGGAGCTGCGCCTGGATGTACTCGCCCAACTCCTTGGGCTGCGGGAAGTAGAAGCGGGCCACCGGCATCACGTAGAACTGCACCTTCTCCGGTAGCGTGGACTTGGCGAGGCACGCCTCGAGCGATGTCTTGGCGCCGGCCATGTCGAACGCATGGTCCGTGAGAGCCTTGTTGTAGCCCCAGAGGCTGGGCGGCATCATCTGCGCCGCCGGCTCGGCATCATCGGCGTACATCGTGTCGACGATCGCCGACTTGTCGATCGCCTGCGCAACGGCCTTGCGGCAGTCGATGTTGTCCCACGGCGCCTTGGCCTGGTTGAAGCCGATGTAGCCGACGTTGTTCGGCGGCTCGAACGTCACGGTCAGGTTGGTGTCCTCCTGGGCCGTGGCGATGTTGTCGGGGTTGAGCTGGGTCATGCCGTCGATTTCGCCGTTCTGGAGGGCGAGGAAACGCGACGTGTTGTCGGGGATCGAGCGCAGCTCGAGGTTCGCCGTGGCCGGCGGGGTGCCCCAGTAGTCGGCATTCGTCTCGAGCAGCAGCCGATCGTCCTTGATCCACTCCGCCACCTTGTACGGCCCGGTGCCGATGGCGATCGGGCTGCCATTCGGCGTGCCGTACGCGCTGCCGGCGGCTTCGACGGACGCCGGGCTCGAGAACGCGAAGTTGCCCATCGCCAGGTTCTGCAGGAGCGGCGCGCTCGGACGGTTGAGCGTCAGCTTGACGGTGGAGGCATCGACGGCCTCGGCGCCGGCGAAGACGGACTTCGGCGTGCCGTCGTCGTTCTTCTCGTCCTTCAGCCCCTGGAACATCGATTTCCAGTACTCGAACTCCCAGTCGGCGAAGTGCTGGGGATGGGTGGGATCGAACCAGCGGTTGAAATTCCAGACCACGGCGTCGGCGTTGAAGTCCGTGCCGTCGTGGAACTTCACGCCCGTCCGGAGCTTGAACGTCCACGTGAGACCGTCGTCGCTGGCCGACCACTCCGTGGCCAGAGCCGGCTCGACCTCGGTGCCACCGGCCTTGTAGCGCGTGAGGCCCTCGAAGATCTGCCACGTGGCCAGGAGCGATTCACTGTCCGTCACGTCGGCCGGGTCGAGCTTCGTCGCATCGTCGGCGTGGCCGAAGACGAGCGTGTCGGCCGGCGTCTTGCCGACCTCGGGTCCTTCGGTGGGCGCGGAGGACGCCGTCATGGGCGTGGACTCGGGCAGCGGTGCTGGCGGCTCGCCGCAGGCGGCTACGCCGGCGAACAGGACGCCGGCGGCCAGCGCCCGCACGGCCCGCAGGGTGGTGCGCGACATGCGTGATCTCCTCAGGGTGGTGCGGGCAGCATCGCATGCCGCGGATGCGCGATCGCGGGTGCGATCGGCGCCGCGTGGGAGGCGGCCCAGAGTGGTCGGCGACTATAGCGAGGGCCGCAACCCTTGTCAATGACCTCGTCAAAGACAAGGGCGTCCGTGACGTGCGGTGCAGGGCATCGCGGGCGGGTTACGCCGAGCGGGAGGCGATCGCCGCCATCCCGCTGCTGAACAGATCGAAGTCCAACGGTCCGACCGTGCCCCAGGTCAGCAGCCAAAGGAAGAACATGATGACGATCGTGGCGACGATCATCATATAGGTGTAGGTGCGGCTGTCGTACTTCAGATGCATGTAGAACGCCGCTACGAGACCGGCCTTGATGAGGGCCGTGACCATGAGCCCGATGACGAGCAAGCCGCTCGGCCGCGCCCGGTCGCCTGCGTCGATCATCGTCGGTATCTGAATCTCGACGAGCGTCAGCACGGCCAGGAGCACGAAGACGATCCAGTAGGCTTTGACCGTCGGGCCGTGATGGGCGACGGCGTTCAGTTCGGCGGTGTGGGACTCCGCGGCGGTGGCTTGCTCGGACACGTGCGTACTCCGGGGGATGCGATGGCTACACTTCGACGGCTACAGCAGTTCGACGGCTACAGCAGGTAGACGATCGTGAAGAGGATGATCCAGACGAGGTCGACGAAGTGCCAATAGAGGCCGAACAGCTCGATGCCCTCGTGATCCTGCTGGGTGTACAGGCCGAGGGCCGACTTCACGAAGAAGATGAGGAGCATGACGACGCCCGCGAAGACGTGCATTCCGTGGAAGCCGGTCATCGCGTAGAACGTCGTCCCCATCAGGACGTTGCGGCCCTTGTCGCTCAGCTCCTGCGGGATGCTGTTGAACCACAGATGGTGTTCGTGCAGCTTGAAGTACTCGTATCCCTGGATGGACAGGAAGGTGATCCCGAGCACGAGCGTGACGCCCAGCCAGCGCGTCAGCGCCTTCTTGTTGCCCTTTTGGATCGCATCCAGCCCCATCACGACGCTCACGCTCGAGACGATGAGAAGGAACGTGTTCAGCGCGGTTAGCGGGATGTTGAGGATATGCTGGATCTCATGAGGCGTTGGCCACATGCCCACCGGATTCGGGTCGGCGGCCGTCGGCAGCGGCGACGTCATGCGCAGGACGATGTAGCTGAAGATCAGGGCGGAGAAGAACAGGATCTCGCTGCCCAGGAACAGCCAGACGGCCAGCTTGCGCGATGGCAGCCCGGTGGCGGTGGCCGCTGGTGCGGCCAGTGCCGGGGCATCGACATGAGCGCTCATGGGCAAGACCCTCCCGGAAGGATGACGAGAACGTCGTGGACGATTCGAACCGCGACCGCGAAGCCGACCGCAGGCGGCGACATCCTCGGCTCAGAACGACAACAAGGACAAGAGCAGCACCAGCCAAACGGCGGCGACGAGCCACCAGAACCAGGCGCTCAGTCGGGCGACGAGGTGGTCGCCGGCGGTGATCCGGCCGCCGAACCCGAACGCGAGCGTCACGAGCAGCAGCACGAGGCCGGCGAAGACGTGCGCGGCGTGGAAGCCGGACAGGATGTTGAACAACGGCGAGAAGAGATCCTCGCCGGCCTGCCAGCCGCCCATGTGGACGAACTCGCGCCATTGGCCGTACAGGAACCCGACGCCGAGCGCGGTCGTCGCGCCCGTCCATGCCAAGCCGGCGCGGGCACGGCCGCGCTCGAACGAGCGCAGGCCAAGCCAGGCCGTGACGGCCGAAGCCAGGAGGACCGCCGTGTTGGTCAGGAGCAGCGTTCGATCCGGCAGCGGCGCACCGGCGGGCGGCCACACCGTCGCGTCGCGTCGGATCTGCCACACCGCCGCGATCAGCCCGGCAAAGAACAGCGCCTCGGCCACGATCGCCAAGCGCATCGCCAGCCGCCGGTTGCGCGGGCCGGCGGCGCGGTACGCCTCCGCCAGCGCCTCGGGCTCGAGGCCGGGCGGCGGTACGGGCCGCCGCGGCAGGTGGCCGAGCGGGCCGGGGCTAGTGATGCGGGTCGCCATGCCTGCTCGCCTTGACGTCGTCGCGCAGCATCATGACCAGCGCGAAGAAGAAGATGAAGGCCCCGAACAACGGGAAGGCCAACTCGCCCAGCTCTTTCGGCTCGCGGGCGAACACGACCAAGCCGGCCATCATCAGCGCGATGCCGAGGCCGAACACGAGCGGCCACGGCGTCGGCGGCGGCAGATGGACATGCAGTTCCTCGCCCTCGAAGTCATCCATCATCGTTCTCCAGACTGCGGTGCGGCTGCGCGCGCAGCTCGCGCCAAGCGCAGGTCGCGCAGCGGACGCTCGCTGAGGATGGGCGGGAGGCGGTCGAAGTTGTGGGCCGGCGGCGGCGATGTCGTGGCCCATTCGAGCGTGTAGCCGTCCCACGGGTCGGACGGTGCCGGGACGTTGCGCTTGCGCGTGATCCAGACGTTGTAGAGGAAGACGAGGAAGGCGACGCCGAGGACCAGCGTGCCGATGGTCTCGACGAAGTTCCAGAACACCCAGCCGCGGTCAGGGGCGTAGTCGTAGATCCGGCGCGGCATACCGCGGACGCCCAGAATGTGCATCGGGAAGAACGTCAAGTTGAAGCCGATGAGCTGCAACCAGAAGTGCACCTTGCCGATGCCCTCGTCGAGCATCTTGCCGAACAGCTTGGGCCACCAGTAGTAGAACGCGGCTGCCATCCCGAACACCGAGCCGCCGAACAGGACGTAGTGCAGGTGGCCGACGACGTAGTACGTGTCGTGCAGCTGCCAGTCGATCGGGACGTTGCCCAGGTAGACGCCGGAGATGCCGCCGATGAGGAACATGCTCAGGAAGGCCACCGTGAACAGCATCGGCGTGGCCAGACGGACCGAACCACCCCACATCGTGAAGATCCAGTTGAAGAACTTCACGCCGGTCGGGACGGCGATGAACATCGTGGCGGTCATGAACACCAGCTGGGCGTTCGGGTTGAGGCCGACGGTGAACATGTGGTGCGCCCAGACCAGGAAGCCGAGGATGCCGATGCCGGCGGTGGCGAACACGAGCGCCTTGTATCCGAAGAGCGGCTTGCGGCTGAAGACCGGCAGGATCTCCGAGACGACGCCGAAGGCCGGCAGGATCATGATGTAGACCGCCGGGTGGGAGTAGAACCAGAAGATGTGCTGGAAGAGGACCGGGTAGCCGTCGGCGGTGAAGAAGTGCGTGCCGAGCGTCCGATCGAACAACAGCAGGATCAGGCCGCCGGTCAGCATCGGCGTCGCGAAGAGCACGAGCTGGGACGTGACGAACTGGGCCCATGCGAACATCGGCATGCGCATCCACGTCATGCCGGGTGCGCGAAGATTCCAGATCGTCACCAGGAAGTTCACCGCACCGAGCATCGACGCCGTGCCGACGATCAGGACGCCGGCGATCCAGAAGTCGACGCCGACGCCGGGCGAGTAGACGTTGTTCGTCAGCGGCGGGTAGCTCGTCCAGCCCGCGGCCGCCGGCGTGCCGACGAGGAAGCTGGAGTACATGAACAGCGCGCCGAACAGGAAGACCCAATACGAGAGCGCGTTGAGGCGCGGAAAAGCCATGTCGATCGCGCCGATCATCAGCGGCACAAGGTAGTTGCCGATGCCGACCCACATCGGGATGACGAAGAGGAAGATCATCGTCGTGGCGTGCATCGTGAACGCCTGGTTGTACGTGTCCGGGCCGATGAGCTGTCGCCCGGGCAGCGCGAGCTCGAGGCGCACGAGCAGCGCCAGGTAGGCGCCGGCGACGAAGAAGATGCCGGACGTCACGATGTACATCAGGCCGATCCGCTTGTGGTCGACCGTCGCGAGCCACGAGGCGATGCCCTTGTCCCACACGCCCGGCTTGCGCAGGACGGCCACGTCCCCGCTGATCGTCGTCATCGTGTTCTCTCCAACGTGCTTGCCAGGTGCGTGTCGTCCCGTGGTGCACGGGCGTCGTGCTCGCCGTCACCTTCGTCTTGGTGCTCGCCGTCGCCGCCGTGCTCATCCGCCGCGCCGCCACCGATCTCGCCGAGCCCGTCGAGGTCGTTCGGCACGTTCTGCGGGCCGGCGGCGCGAACCGGCGCCAGCACCGCCTCGTCGATCGCGAGGCTCTTCAGGAACGCGATGACGTCGGCGGCGGTCTTCTCATCGGCGACGTTGATGCTCATCAGCGTCCCGGGCTTGAGCGCCTGCGGGTCCGCCAGCCAGCTGTGCAGGTTCTCGTCGGTCGTCTCGAACATGCCGCCGGCGAAGTGGCTGCGGGATGCGACGCGGGTCAGGTTCGGGCCGCGCGTGGACGAGCTCCCGGCCTGCAGCGTCTCCGTGACGTGTCCGCCGCCCGGCCCGACGAGGTCGAGCATGTGGCAGGCGCTGCACACCGCCTTGGCGTATGTGTAACCGGCGTACGCGGGCGAGGCCGCATCCGTCGGCGCCTTCGGCACCTCGGCCATCGCGCGGGCCCACGCCGCGTACTCCGCCTCCGGCAGCGCGACGACCGAGAACCGCATCCCGGAGTGCCACGTCCCGCACAGCTCGGCACACTGACCCTCGTAGCGGCCGGGCGTGTCGGCCTCGAACCACACCGAGTTCATCCCGTACCCGCCGTCGCGCGCACCGGGCACCGCGTCGCGCTTGCCCGCCAGCTGCGGCACCCAGAAGCTGTGGATGACGTCCTGGCTGTCGATGAGGACCTTGACCGGACGATTGACCGGGATCACAAGCTCGGTGGAGGTCGTCAGCGTCAACGGCGCCGATGGCCCGCCGAGCGTCTTGTCGGCGTAGTCGAAGGCCCAATACCACCTGTAGCCGGTGGCGGTGATGACGAGGTCGTCGGGCACCTCGGTCACGTACTCTGCGCGCATCTCGCGGTAGCTCAGGAACGCCAGCCCGAGGACGATCAGCGACGGGACCACCGTCCAGATCACCTCGAGCGTGTTGTTCCCGTGCGTTTGGACCGGCTCGGGATCGTTGTCCGACTTGCGGCGGAAGCCAAGCGCGGCGTACAGGATCGCGCTTTGAACGAGGACGAAGATCACGACGGCGATCCACGTGACCCGGTTGTAGAGCGTGCTCAGATCGGCCGCCACGTCCGACGCCGTCCGGGACAGCGACGGTGTTCGCGCCGTCCCGTAGAGAGCGCTCGATGGCGTGGCGGCGAAGGCCAGCAGACCGACGAGCGCCAGGCCGACGAGCAGCGCTGCGCCGAGCGCGACCATGACGATCCGGCTGGTGGTCCGACCGGTGTCCGGTGCGTGGTGGCCGGACGGGCCGCCACCGGTCGAGCTGTCACGGGTCGGGCTGTTGCTGGGCATCGCGTTTCCCATTCGACGTCTTGAGAGAAGCGGAAGGCCGCACATCGGGCCTCTGCGCACGGGGCGGCTTGGCGCGGCACCCGTGTGGGCATCGGGCCAGGCCCCCGTGTGCGGCGGGGGATTCTAAGGTTGGCGGGGAGCAACGGTCAACCAACGGCACCCCGCTGGAGGCCCGAATCGGCGTCGAGGCACGTCCGATTCCGGTCCGAACGGCGCCCCGGCCGTCAAAGACCGTACAGCGCCCCGTACTTGGCGTGCAGGTAGGCCATGTACGGCGCGATCGACATCGGCTGGCCGCACGCGCGCGTCACGATCTCCGGCGCCGTGAACTTCCGGCCGTGCCGGTAGACGTGCGCCGTCAGCCAGCTTCTGAGTTCGCCGAACGAGCCGGCAGCGATCGACCCGTCGAGGTCGGGCAGGTCACGCCGTGCCGCCGCAAAGAACTGCGCGCTCATGATGTTCCCGAGCGTGTAGCTCTGGAACGCGCCGCCGACCAGGCCGCCGAACCAGTGGACGTCCTGCAGCGCCCCGTCGGAGTCGTCCGCTGGAACGACGCCGAGGTCGGAGCGCATCCGCTCCCGCCATGCCTCGGGGAGGTCGGCGACGGCCAACGACCCATCCAGCAGCGCCAGCTCGAGATCGAACCGCAGCATGATGTGGAGGTTGTAGGTCACTTCGTCGGCATCCGTGCGGATGAGGGACGGCGAAACCCGGTTGATCGCGCGATAGAACGTCTCGTCGTCGACACCCATCAGCTGCGCCGGGAAGGCGGACTGCAGCGCACCGTAGTAGTGCCGCCAGAACGGCCGGCTCCGGCCGACGAGGTTCTCCCAGAGCCGCGACTGGCTCTCGTGGACGCCCGACGTCGCGCCGCTGAAGAGGGGCGTGCCGTCGAGTTCGTCGGCGACGCCCTGCTCGTACATCGCATGTCCGGCCTCGTGCAGCGTCGAGAACAGCCCCTCGGACAGATCGTCCGACTTGAACCGCGTCGTGATCCGGACGTCGCCTAGGCCGAGCTTGGTCATGAACGGGTGAGCGGTCTTGTCCTGGCGGCCGCGCGTGAAGTCGTAGCCGTATGCCCGGATGACGGTCTCGCCGAACGTCCGCTGCGCGTCCTCGGGGAAGTCGCCCTTCAAACAGCCGTCGTCGATCTCGGGCCGGGTGCGGATCTGCGCGAGCAGCGGCACGAGGCCGGCTCGCAGCTCGTCGAACAGCGCCCGCACGCTGGCCACCGTCATCCCTTCCTCGGCCAGATCGATCAGCGCGTCGAACGGGTGCGTGTAGGCCGGGTTGAAGCCCTCGTAGTAGCCCGCGTACTCGCGGCTGAGCGCCACCGTCGTCTCGAGGAACGGCCGCACGCTCGCAAAGTCGTTCGCCGGCCGTGCGCGTTCCCAGGCGTGGTAGCTCGCCGCCAGATGGGCGCTCACGCGCTGGACGAACGCGGAAGGCACGCGCGTCGCGCGGTCGTGGTCCCGGCGCGTGACGCGGATGAGCGACGCCTCGTCGCTGTCCGGATCCAGTCCCGCGGCCCACGCGGTGAGCGCGTCGAGCAGCCGGCCGACCGCCGGGTCCGTCATGCGCTCGTGCGACAGCCGGCTCAGCAGCGCCGATTGCCGGCCGCGGGCCGCCGCGCCGCCCGGCGGCATGTAGACCGCTTGGTCCCAGCCCAAAACCGAGTTCGTGCTCTGCAGGTCGTCGATCTCCTGCAGCCGGGCCTTGAGTTCGGCGAGGTCGGCTTCGATGGACACGGGCGGTGGCCTTTCGGGCGGCGATGGGATGGGGGCGGGCGGGCGATTCTACACGATTCGCGGACGGCCTGACTCACGGCCTGCTGGATTCACGGACCGATCAACGGCATCCACCACGGCAACAGGACAAGCAGCAACGGCACGAGCAGCGCCACCAGCGGCGCGCCGACGACGGCGAAGTCGCGGCCGCGGTAGCCGCCGGCGCTCATGACGAGCAGGTTGACGGGGTGGCCGAGCGGTGTGATGAACGCCATCGAGGTGGCGATCGCGACGCCGAGGGCCATCGCCCGCGGGTCGGCATGCACGACCGCGGCGGCATCCAGCGCGATCGGGGCCATGATCGTCGCCACCGCCGCACCGTGCATGACCTGCGCCAGGAGGACGGTGACGACCACGAGGCCGCCGAGCACCGCCCGCGGCCCGAGCGCGCCGAGCGCGCCGACGACGGCATCGGCCGCCGCCGTCGCCGCGCCGGTCTTGGTCAGCGCGATCCCGAGCGGCAGCATCCCCGCCACCACGAACACCGTCTTCCACTCGATCGCCTGGTACGCCTGGTCCATCGAGAGCGTGCCGAGCATGACCATGAGCAGCGCGCCGGCGAACATGACCTCCGAGACCGGACGGACGTTGAGGGCGGCGAGGACGATCGTGCCGACGAACACCGCCAGGGCAAGCCGGCCGCGCCACGCCACGAGCGGCGGCTCGGCGGCCAGCACGTCGGGCTCGGCCAGCAGGATGAGGCCGGGCTCGGTGCGCAGCGCGGCGATGTTCGCGGCGGGTCCGCGCAGCAGCAGCGCGTCGCCGAAGCGGAGCGACTGATCCGCCAGCCCGGCGGCCAGCGGGGCGCCGCGGCGCCAGATCGAGAGCGTGTTGAAGCCGTACTTGGCGCGGAAGTGGGCGGTGCGGAGCGTCTGACCGATCAGCGCCGACCGCGGCGCGAGGACCGCCTCGAGCACGACGGCGTCGCCTTCGGCCAGCGCGCCCTTGGCCCATCCGCCCACCGGCAGCACCTCGAAGTACGGCGCGACGTCGCGGGCCACGAGGTCCTCGAGGCGTCCCTGCACGACGAGCACGTCGCCCGTGCGCAGGACGAAGTCCGGCGACGGAGCGTGCGTCACGTCGCCGTCGCGCTCGACGGCGACGACATGGGCGTCGAAGCGCTCGCGGATCGTGCTCTCGGTCAGCGTGCGCCCGTGCAGGAACGTGCCCTCCGGCACGCGCAGCCGGAGGAGCCGCTCCGGGATGCCGTACAGCTCAAGCAGCGCCTGCGCGTCCGGACCGTCCGGTCCGCCGAGGTCATGCGCCGGCAGGCGGTGGCGTCCGAAGAGCGTCATGTAGGCGATGCCGCACAACGCCAGCACGCCGCCGACGGGCGCGAAGTCCAGCAGCCCGAACGCGGCGAGCCCGCGGTCGCGCAGCGCACCGCTGACGACGATGTTCGTCGTCGTCAGGAGCGTCGCCATCCCGCCGAGCGTCGTGCCGAAGGCCAGCGGCATGAGCAGGCGGGACGGCCGGACGCCCGTCCGCCGCGCCGCGCTCGGCACGATCGGCAGCACGACGCTCGCGGCGGCGATGTTGTTCATGAACAGGCTCAGCGTTGCGCCTGTGAGCATGAGCGTCGCCACGAGGCGGGGCTCGCGGCGGCCGCCGAACCGGAGGAGGAGCGCCGCCAGCGCGTCCGTCACGCCGGCCCGCCGCAACCCGTCCGCCATGACGAAGACCGCCATGATCGTGACCACGGACGATCGGCTGAACCCGGCGAACACCTCGTCCGCCGTGAGCACGCCGACGACGCCGAGCGCAAGCGCCGCGGTCAGACCGACGACGTCCGGTCGGGCGCGGGAGGTGAGCATCACGGCGATGGCGACGGCGATGATCGCGACGGCGAGCACGGCGGGGGTGGGCAAGGGGGTTCTCGCAGTTGGGACGGCGAGCGGATGGCAGTGGATGGAGGCATCGTAGCGGCTCGGGGCGGATTGGGGGAAGCTGTGCGTTTCCGCAGACGCGGCGGGCGCCCTGGAGATGTCCGTCGGAGGGGTTGCCCCACCGCCCGCCTTACGCTACCGTCGCGCGTGCGGACCGGCGACGGTGCCCATCGGTGCCGCGTGCGAGGGGGGAACGTTCCGAGAATGGCGACAGACGAACCGTCCGATCCGACGCCGGACACACCGGAGGCTGCGGCCCGCCGGACGTCCGAGAACGCCGTCTGGACGTACCGCGGCTACGAGATGCGCTCGGCCGAGTTCAACACGGCCATGGTCCATTTCTTCCGCGCCGAGGTGCAGCGATCGAACACGTGGCGCACGCGGCTCGACACGACGACGAACTGGGCCGTGATCGCCACCGGTGCCGCGATCTCGTTCGCGTTCAGCTCGCGCGGCCCGCAGGACCACGGCGTGATCATCTTGAACACCGTGCTCATCACGATCTTTCTGCTCATCGAGGCCCGCCGCTACCGGTACTACGAGATGTGGGCGTACCGCGTCCGGCTCCTCGAGACGGACTTCTTCGCGGCGATGCTCGTCCCGCCGTTTCGGCCGGCCCCCGATTGGGCCGAGAGCTTGGCGGAGAACCTCCTCCACCCGTCGTTCCCGATCTCGAACTGGGAGGCGATCGGCCGCCGCTTCCGGCGCAACTACATGCTGATCTACGTCCTGCTGGCCATGGCCTGGGCCGTGAGCGTCTCGCTCCATCCCGAGCCGGCGACGACGTGGACCATGTTCGTCGGGAACGCCCGGCTCGGACCGCTGGCGGGCGAGGTCGTCATTGCCCTCGGCGTGGCGTTCTACGTCGTCGTCGGGGCGGTTGGGTTGTGGACGGTCCAGCTGCAGGACTCGGCCGGCGAGGTGCTGCCGCGGTTCGTCGAGCGCCAGTTGCTCGGCCGGGCGCGCACCGCGGCGCGCAAGGGCGGCCAGGGCGGCGGATCGTCCAAGCTGACCGGGCCGATGAGCGACCGGGGCGCGTGGTACCGCCCCAGCCGCCGCCGCGCCGAGCTGACGACGCTGATCATCACGGACCGGGCGACCGAGGTCAGCCAGCGGATCATGACCGAGATGCACCGCGGCGTGACGGGCATGGCGGCCACCGGCATGTACTCGGGCGCCGACCGCTCGGTGCTCCTGTGCGCGTTGACCGTGACCGAGGTCGCACAGCTGCGCACGTGTGTCGAGGCGGCCGATCCGAAGGCGTTCGTCATCGTCATGCCGGTGGCCCAGGTGCTCGGCGAGGGCTTCGTGCCGCTCGGGACCGAGTCGACCGCCGGGTATCGGCGCCCGGGCAGCGATGCGCCATAATGCACGGATGAACGCAGAACAGAGGGCGATGGGGGCGCCGAGCGGTGCCGACGACGGCGCCGAAGTCGACGTCGGCGCGCTCCTCGAGCGACTGGCCGCGCTCGAGGAGGCGGCGGCCACGCATGCCCACGAACGCGCGAAGCTCGAGCGGCTGGCGACGTTCCCGGAGCAGAACCCCAACCTGGTCATCGAAACGGACCGCGACGGCCGCGTGACGTACTGCAACCCGGTGGCCGGCGCGCTGTTGCCCGAGCTGGGCGATCGCGGCAAGCGGCACCCGTTCCTCGCCGGCATCGATGACGTCATCGCACAGCTCGAGCGCGGCGCCACGGACAAGGTCTGGCGCGAGGTCGACACGGGCTCGGCGATCTTCGAACAGCAGATCACGCGCACCCAGGAAGGCGAGCGAATGGTCGTGCGCGTCTATGCCCACGACGTCACCGCTCGCCGCCGGGCCGAGGCGGCCATCCAGACGCTGGCCCGCCAGGTCGTGATGGCCCAGGAGGAGGAGCGGCACCGGGTCAGCCGGGAGCTGCACGACGAGGCCGGGCAGGCGCTCACCGCGCTCAAGATCAGCCTTCAGCTGATTCGTGACGACTTGCCGGCGCGCCTGACCCGCGTCGCGCGCGAGATCGACGACGTGATCGGACTCGTCGACTCCACGCGCGAGTCGCTCCGTGCGCTGGCCCACGGGCTCCGGCCGCCGGCGATGGATGCGCTCGGCGTCGTGGCCACGATCGAAGACCACTGCCGGACGTTCGCCCAGCGGACGGGCCTGCGGATCGAGTTCCGCGCCGCGCCGGCCGCCGACCGCGTGCCGCTGCAGGACGCGGCCAGCATCAGCCTCTACCGCTTCGTCCAGGAAGCGCTGACGAACGTCGCTCGCCACGCCCAGGCCGCCAACGTCCTGGTGACGTTCGGCCATGAGCATGACCTCGTCCACGTGACCGTCGCGGACGACGGCGTCGGGTTTGCGCCCGACGCGCGCGGCGAGCGGACCGGCGACGGTCTCGGGTTGGTCGGGATGCGCGAGCGGCTCGAGCTCCTCGGCGGCGACCTCACGATCGACAGCCGCGCCGCCGCCGGCGCACGGCTGGTGGCAACGCTGCCCTTCGGCCCGCCGAAGGCGCCGGTGGCGCCGGATCGGGCGGAAGGCGGCTCCACGTGAAGCCGCCTATCCCGTTTCGATGTGCGGACGGTGCTTCGATGACCGGACAGTCCGTTTCGATGAGCGGATCGATGAGCGGACGGTCAATCACGGAAGAGGTGAGCGGATGATCCGGGTCGTGATCGCCGACGACCATCGGCTGGTACGCGAGGGCATCCACGCGCTGCTCGACAAGTCGGACGACATCGAGGTCGTGGGCGAGGCCGGTGACGGTGCGTCGGCGCTGGCCATGGTCAAGGCGCTGTCCCCCGACGTCCTCGTGACGGACATCAGCATGCCCGGGTTGTCCGGTCTCGAGGCCGCGGCCCAGGTCACGGCGCTGGGCATCCCGACCGCCGTCGTCGTCCTGACGATGCACGCGGAGGAGGCGCTGGCCCGCCGCGCGCTGGCCAACGGGGCGCGTGGTTACGTGCTCAAGGACTCCGTCACGGACGAACTGCTCCTGGCGATCCGCGCCGCCCGCCGCGGCGGAACCTACCTCAGCCCGGCGGTCTCGGCCGCGCTCCTGACCGCGCCGTACCCGGCCGCCGGCGCCGCGGCGGAAACCGTCCCGGCGACGCTCACGCAGCGGGAGCAGGAGGTGCTGCGCCTGATCGGCCACGGGCACACGAACCGCGCGATCGCGGATGCGCTCGCGATCAGCATCAAGACCGTCGAACGCCACCGCACGCAGCTCATGGCCAAGCTCGACGTCCACAACCTCGTCGATCTCGTGCGCGTGGCGATCCGGCGCGGGCTGATCGACCTCGACGGATGATCCGGCCGCTTGCCGCCGGCGGTGGGGATTCCACGGCCGGTCCTACGACGTCGCCACCGTCGGCGTTCCGGCGCCGACCGGTTCGGCGGGCGGCGCGATCCCGCAGTAGATGAACTGCCCATTCCACACCCGGTAGGCATGTCGATCCGACCCGACGCGGAACAGCGCTTCCGACACGGCCAACTGCAGCGTCGGTGCGCTCGGATCGGCCGGCGCATCCGGCGTGCCCGGGCAGACGAGGGTCGTCGCCGCCACCGGCCCGCTGCGCTCGAGAACCACGGGGGTGCCCGGTGCGATCCGGCCGGCGAGGTCCGCGCGGATCCGGGTGAGCACGACGGGATCGTCGCTTGACGCGATCGTCGCCGCACCGCAGCGACGGATGGCGATCGCACCGCTCTTGCCGCGGTTCGTGTGGTAGACCCCCGTCTTGTTGCCGGCGCTGAGCCGGACCTCGTAGCCCGGCACGAGCGCCTGCGTGTACATCTCGCCGGGCGACGGACAGCCGAGTGCGCTGTCGGGCCACGTGACCGGCTTGACCTCCACCACCGTCACCGACCCCGGCTCGATGCCCTCGGCTGCCGCGAAGTCGTTCACCGCAGCCGCCGCCTCCGGCTGCGCAGCGGAAGGAGATCCGCCGTCATCGACGATGCCGGGTGCGCCGCCGATCGCATCCGCCGGCACGCCCGCCGTCGACCGGTCGCCGACCGTGGTGCCGACGTCGTGCGCACCGTCTCCGTCCGCGCCGCCGGCGTTGCAGCCCGCCGTCGACGCCGCGAGCGCCGCCACGGCCGCGGTGGTGATCAGGGTGAAGAGGATCCGCATCGGGCGATTCTCCGGCTGGGGGTGTCGCGCAGCGCGCCGGAGCATAGCGCACCGAAGGGCGACGACGAAGCGGCGCGACGGCGAGCCACCCGATCGGCGCTTGCCCCTGTCTCCGCCGCCCCACTACAATCGCCGGCGCCGATGGAGCCACAGACCCCCGCCTCTTCCGCTTCGAACCGGGCCGCGCACGCCGCGTGCCTCGGTGTCGTTGGCGTGGCGCTCGCCCTGCTGCTGCACGTCGTGCCGGCGGCAACGGCGCAGGGTGCGACGGCACGGCTGACCCCGTCGGAGCAGAGCATCGCCCCGGGCGGCTGGGTCACGCTGACGCTCGGCGTGAGCGGGGTGACCGACTTGGCCGGCTACCAGGCCGGCATCGACTGGGACGAGGCGCTCGTCGAGCTCGAGGCCGTCGAGCCGACGGACTGGCTCGGCACGACGGGCCGTCAGATCGAGACGATCCCGCCGCGCGTGACGGACCACTCGATCGACTTCCTGGTGTACACGCTGCCGCAGCCGCCGGGCTCGTCGGTCCCCGGTGTCGGCGGCAACGGCGACCTGGCCACGCTCCGCTTCCGGGCGATCGCACCCGGTCAGGCGGTCGTCGTCCTCCGGCAGCTCCTCCTGACGAACACCGCCAACGAGCCGATCGCAGCCGATCTCGAGGCCGCCGAGTTCGCGATCATCGAGCCGACGCCGGTGCCGCAGCCGCACATCTACCTGCCGTATGCGATCCGATCCCGTTAGGCCGGCGCCTTCGTCCGACGAGCGACGGGTGGCCGGGCGGCCGTTCCTGTTCGCAGTGGTGTGCCTGGCGGTGCTCGTCGCCGTCGGCACGCGCGCGACGGCGGATGCCCAGGCGCCGCTGAACCTGCCCGGCAGCAGCTACCCGCCGCCGTCCGGCGATGGGGCGCCGAACGGCCTCGGCGTCGGCGGGGCGCCGTACGGCGTCCCGACGCCCGCGTTCGGCGGCATGCCGTTCGGAGTGCCGACGACCGACCCGACATCCGGCCTCGGAGCCCCGTTCACGGGGCAGGCCGGCGCCGCCGGGGATGCGGCCACGGAAGAGGCCCCGGCCGGCGACGCGGCCGCCGTTCGCGTCATGCTCTCGCCGACGATGCTCATGTTGGCGGCCGAGGGCGGTCGAGCGGTGTCGGTCGCGCTGCAGTCGCCGGATGCGCCCGTGCAGCGCGTTGCGCTCGACCTCCACTTCGACGCCGACCGCGTGGCGGTGACCGCGATCACCGTCGACCCGTTGCTGACCATGAGCGGCGCGCAAGCGGACTTCAAGCACCGCCTCGAGCCGGGCCGCCTGCGCCTTTCCTTGGTGCTGACCGCCACCGACCCTTCCCAGCTGTCCACCGGTACCCCCAACATCGCCACCGTCACGTTCGCGGCCCTGACCGCCGGCAGCGCCGAGCTGACGCTGAACGCCGGCGCATCGTCCGTGACCACGGCCGATGGGGTGGAGCACGACGTCGTTCTCGACGCCCCGGTCAACGTGATCGTCAACGACGGACCGCCCGAAGCGACGGCGGACGGCGTCACCGCCCAGTCCGACAGCCTCGTCGCTGCGTCCGCGCCGGCCTCGGAGATGGGCGGCGGCGGCACCGGCGGAGGCGCGGTCGCGGGAATGGCGCGCGACGTGGTGAACCGCCTCACCGCGGCGCTCGGCGGACTGGGCGGGGGCGACAGCACGCCGCTCCTCGCCTGGCTCGCCGTCGTCGCCGGCGCCGCCGTCGTCACCGGCCTCGGCTACCTCCTCGGCCGCGCGCCCGAGCCCACCGGGCCGCGGATCGCGCGCGGGCTGCGGGGGCGACGGCGCGGGGGGGTGGACATCGAGCACGAGGTGGTCGAGGAGGGGCGGGAGAGGCGGTAGGGGCGGTAGGCGATTCGGTGAGCCCGCAGCATATCGACGCAGACCGCGGTGGGATGTCGCCCTAGAAACGGCACGTGGAGTTGACCCAAGATCACTGTGATCTTGCACCAACTCCACATGCGTACCGTGATCGATCGTACTGTGATCGATTCCCTGGCGTACGTGCAGGACCACCGCCGCAAACTGCGCGCCAAGTGCTCCGAGTACTCCACCACTGTGGATTCTAGGGGTTCCCTACTCTGGTGGCCGCCACGAGCATGTTCAGTGGTGGAGTACTAGTGCCCTGCCACTGCAGAATCTCCGGCCTCCGTACGCTGTCGGGCACCCCAGGCATGTCCAGTGGCGGGGTACTAGGTCGCCTCGGTCGCCTCGGTCGGCAGCACGTGCTCCAGCGGGATCGGCTCGGCTTCCTTGCGCTCGAACGCCAGGCCCTTGCCCTCGGCGTCGACGACGACGAGGACGGAGTCGCCGAACTCGAACTCGCCGCCGATGAACTGCTTGGACAGCGGGGCTTCGATCTGGCGCTGGATCAGGCGCTGCAGCGGCCGCGCGCCGAAGCCGGGGTCGTAGCCTTCCTTGGCCAACCAGGCGCGGGCTTCGTCGGACAGCTTGAGGTGCAGGCCCTTCTCGGCCACGCGCTTGGCCACGCGATCGACCTGCAGGCCGACGATCCGCTCGATGTGCTCCGGGCGCAGCTTGTGGAAGACGATGATCTCGTCGATGCGGTTGATGAACTCCGGCCGGAACGCCCGCTTGAGTGCCGCCTGCACGTCGTCGGCGAAGCGGCTGTCGCCCTCGATCGCCTCGACATTGCCGAAGCCCATCGTCCCGCCGCGCATCGAGAACTCGGTGCCGAGGTTGGAGGTCATGATGATGACCGTGTTGCGGAAGTCCACGACGTTGCCGTGGCCGTCCGTCAGCCGGCCGTCGTCCAGAACCTGCAGGAGGATGTTCCAGACCTCAGGGTGGGCCTTCTCGATCTCGTCGAACAGGACCACCCGGTACGGCCGGCGCCGCACGGCCTCCGTCAGCTGTCCGCCCTCGTCGTAGCCGACGTAGCCGGGCGGTGCGCCGATGAGGCGGCTCACGGTGTGCCGCTCGCGGTACTCCGTCATGTCGATCCGGAGCAGCGAGTCGGCGCTGTCGAACAGGAACTCGGCCAGCGCCTTGGCCAGCTCGGTCTTGCCGACGCCGGACGAGCCGAGGAAGATGAAGCTCCCGATCGGCCGCCGCGGATCCTTGAGCCCGCTGCGGCTGCGGCGGATCGCGTCCGCCACGGCGTTGATCGCCGCGTCCTGGCCCATCACACGCTCGTGGAGGTGCGCCTCCATCTTGAGCAGGCGGTCGGCCTCCTTGGCCAGCATCCGGTTCACCGGGATACCCGTCCAGCTCTTGATGACGTCGGCGATGTCCTCCTCATCGACGGTGTCGTCCAGCCCGTTCTCCTTGCGCCAGGCCTCGACCTCGGCGATGTGCTTCTTCTCGAGCTGCATCCGCTGGCTCTTGACCCGGGCCGCGCGCTCGTAGTTGCGCCCCTGCCACGCCTCCTCCTCCTCGGCGGCCAGCGTGGCCAGCTGGGCGGCGTCCTTGCGCAGCTTCGGCGGCATGCTGTACATCGCGATCTTCAGCTTGGCCGCCGCCTCGTCCATCAGGTCGATCGCCTTGTCGGGCAGGCTGCGGGACGTGACGTAGCGCTCCGAGAGTTCGGCCGCGGCCGTGACGGCCTCGTCCGTGATCTTCACCTGGTGGTGCGCCTCGTAGCGCGGCCGCAGTCCCTTGAGCATCCGCACCGCGTCGTCCACGGACGGCTGCTCGACCCAGATCGGGGCGAACCGGCGCTCGAGGGCGCGGTCCTTCTCGATGTGCTGGCGGTACTCGTCGTGCGTCGTCGCGCCGATGCACTGCAGCTCGCCGCGCGAAAGGGCGGGCTTCATCAGGTTGGACGCGTCCATCGCGCCCTGCGCGGCGCCGGCGCCGACGACGTTGTGGATCTCGTCGATGAAGACGATCACCTTGCCCTCGGCGTTGCGGATCTCGTCCATCACCGCCTTCAGACGCTCCTCGAACTCGCCGCGGAACTTGCTGCCCGCCACCATCGCGCCAAGGTCGAGTTCGACGACGCGCTTGTCGATGAGGATCTCGGGTACCTCGCCGTCGGCGATCATCTGCGCCAAGCCCTCGACGATCGCGGTCTTGCCGACGCCGGGCTCGCCGATCAGGACGGGGTTGTTCTTCGTGCGGCGCATGAGGACGCGCATCATCCGCAGCGTCTCCTCCTGCCGCCCGACGACGGGGTCGAGCTTGCCGGCGCGCGCCAGGTCGGTCAGGTCGCGGCCGTACTTCGCCAGCACGCGGTAGCGCGTCTCGGCGCGCGGGTCGGTGACCTTCTGGCCGCCGCGCACCTCCTCGATCGCCATCCGGATGTCTTCTTTGTCGACGCCTGCTTCGCTGAGCAGCCGCGCCGCGTGGCCGCGCTCCTCGGAGGCGATCGCCAGCAGGATGTGCTCGGTCGAGATGTACTCGTCCGTCAGCGACTGCGCCTCGCTCATCGCCACCTGGCCGATGCGCTGGATGCGGGGCGTGACATAGATCTGATTGCCCGAGCCGGTGCGGCCCGGGATGTGAAGCTTGCGGTTGTTCGTGAGGTACTCGTCGAGCTGCATCGCCAACAGCTCGGTGTTCACGCCGAGCACTTCCTCGAAGATCTCGTTCGCCAGCCCGTCCGGCTGTTCGAGGAGCGCCAGGAAGACGTGCTCGGTGTCCATCTGGTTGTGGTTGTAGCGCATCAGGATCTCCTGTGATCGGGCGATCACGTCCTGCGCGCGCTCGGTGAACCGGTCAAATGGCATCATGTTCGGGCGTCTCCTCACTTGATCGCACTGGCCGCAAGTATAAGCGGCGGCCAGACGGCCCGCCAATGAAGACGTCGCCGCGCCGTATCAGAGACGCGATAGATCATTTGCCCGATCCCTCACCCGATCCCTCACCCGATCCCTCCCCGATCCCTCCCCCGATCCCTCACCCGATCCGTCCATCGGCTGACCGTAACGCCGGCGCCGTCCTGCACGTCTCAACCCGCGAGCCATGGCAACCTTCCCGCAGCCCTCCGCCCCCCTGCGGAGCGCCGCACGCCGCCTCGGGCCGCTCGGCCTGTGCATTGCGGTGTCGGCGCTGCTGTTCGTGCTGGACGTCGTGTCCACGGCCGTGCCGCCGCGCGCCGCCGCGCAGGCCTGCCCGCCGTACTGCACGACCCCGGTCATCACGCCGGCCTGGCACCTCCACATGTGCGACGAGACCTACCAGGCCCAGCTGGACGACAACCACTGCATGCAGGGCCCCGGCGTCACCGAGTTCCCGGCGGGCACGGACACCGTCCACATCATCTACTGCCACTCGTTCGAGGACCTCGTCCGCGTGTTCGTCAAGGACTCGGGCGGCGGCCGGCAGTTCGTCAACCACCCCGACGGCATCGTGTACAGTGGTGTGGGCTGTGAGACGATCACGTTCGAGAAGAAGAACGGCATTCCGCCCGGCGGCAGCCCGTACTACACGTCGGCGGTTTGGCCCGAGGGTCCGTTCTCGGGCATCGGCGCCGGAATCGAGTGGTACGTCGGCCTCTACGTCGCCTTCGACGCCGACGTTTATTACGGCGCTGCGGCGCAGGCGGACATCACGGCGCGCGACCCGGCGGCGAACCTCGACGCCTCCAAGAAGGACCGGATCACCGTTCGCGTCGTCAGCGACGCCGATCCGGTCGGCATCCTCGTCGAGCTCGTCGAGGACGCCGCATCGTTCCCGCTGTTCCGGGCGGTCCAGCCGCTGCGGTTCTCGACGCAGGAATCGAACCAGGCGCAAGGGATCATCAAGGTCGTCGACCGCGCGACGGTGACCGTGAAGTATTGCCCGCGCGACTGCAAGACGGAGTACACCGACGCCGCCCAGTGGCTGGCGGGCAACGCCACCGTCACCCCGACGCCGCTGCCGACGTACGCCGGCCCGCCGCCGACGGTGACGCCGACGCCGCCGCCCGCCCAGTCGTTCGACACGATCACGCTCCGGCCCGCGCCCGCCGACGTCGGTTACGTGCCCAAGGTCTCGGCGCAGCGCGACCGGAAGAACCACCTGGGTTACGCCTCGATCTACGCCGGCATGTGGGGCCGCGGCGACAACCCGCACTACGGGATGATCCAGTTCGATCTGTCCGAGATCCCGCCCGAGGCGAACATCCTTGGCGCGCGCGTCGAGCTCATCGGCCAGACGAACGAGTTCCTGAAGACCGGCGAGTGGAAGCTCGCCCTGCTGAACGAGCAGATCGATGCGGGCTGGCGCGATGCCACGTTCACGACCGTCAGCACGGCGGCCATCGCGGCCCAGATCGGGCTCTCGCTCGAGGAGACCGACCTCCTGCCCGGGCGGAAGAACGCGTTCGGGTTCGCGCCGGCGCAGCTGCCGCTCCTCGAGGCGCGCGTCGACGGGACGGGCCGCGCCTCGTTCCGGGTCGACGGTCCGCTGCCCGACGAGAACAACCTGGCGGCGTGGCACTCCGGCGTCGACGTCTACAACCGCGAGCCCTCCCCGCCGGATCCCGCCAGCGGCCCGGCGCTCGTCGTCAGCTACGCGATCGGCCTCGCCGCCACGCTGACCCCTGTCCCGACCGCGTCGCCGACGCCGCCGACGTCGCCGACGACGGGCGGCGGCTCGAGCGCCACGCCGTCGATCACCGCCACAGCGCCGTCCACATCGATCGCGACGGTCTCGGCCGTGCCGACGCTGTCGCCGACGCCGTCCGTGTCCCCGACGCCGTCGGCCACGGTCCCGCCGATCGCCCAGACCGCCACCGCCGTCGCCGGCGCCACGGCCACGATCGCGGCGTTCCGCACCGAGGTCGCCGCGACGGTCATCGCCGGACCGACCCTGACGGCTGCCGCCGCGACCGCTACCTCGGCCTGGATTGCGACGATGACCGCGGCGCCGGCCGTCACGGCGTCGGCAGGGCCGGGCGCCACGGCCACGTGGCTCGCCCTGACCGCCCTCGCCCAAACGCCCAGTGCGACGCCGAGCGCCACTCCGACCCGACCGCCCGAACCGACCGTCCCGCCGCCGACCGACGGCCCGACCGTCGATCCGCGCACCCCTTCCGCCACGCCGACGCCGCCCGGCGTGACGGCCACCCACACGCCAAGCGGGCCGCCGACCCCGACGCGCGATCCCGCCACGTTTACCGGCCGCCAGGCGTGCATCATCGCCTTCGACGACCGCAACGGCGACGGCCGGCGCGACGCCGGCGAGCGGTTCCTGGCCGGGGCAACGCTTCGGCTGACGCACCAGCTCTCGGGCGTCTTCATCACGTGGACGACGGACGGCTCGAACGATCCCGATCATTGCTGGAGCGGCCTCGCGGACGGCGCCTACCGCCTCGAGCTCGTCGAGCTGCCGCGCAACCTCGTGGCCTCCGGAGCGCGGGCATACGACTTCAGCGCACCGATGGCCGAAGCGTCCGTGACGTTCGCCTTCGGCGCCCGCGCGCCGACGACGCCCAGCGCGACGCCGAGCCCGCCGCGTCCGACCGCCACGCCCACCCGCGGCCCGACGCTCCCGCCGACGCGCGCCCCGACCCTCTCGCCGACGCCCGAACCCACCGTGAACGGCCCGCAAGGAACGGTCTGCGTCGACGTGTTCGACGACCGCAACCGCGACGGCTTCCGCGACGCCGGTGAGGCGGCGCAGAGCGACGTCCTCATCGACGTGCTGACGGACCGCCACACGACCTACCGGCAGCTCCGCAGCCGCGAGGACCGTCCTGTCTGTGCGACCCTCCCGACCGGCGTCTTCTTCGTGAGCGTCGCGCCGCCCTCCGGCTGGGTGGTCACCGGCCCGGCCGAACAGGGCGCCTTCGTCACGGACGGGACGACGACGACCGTCCTGTTCGGGCTCTCGCCCGAGCACGGGCCGCGGGTCTACTTGCCGCTCGTCGTGCGCGCATTCACCGTCCGGCGTCCGCCCCGACTGCGTTAGAGGCTGTCCGTGAGGCCGACCCCGTAACGGCGATCTGCGGCTGCCGTGCCCGTGATCGAAACCGCGGCGTCACCGACCTTGCTTGCGCCGTGCCGCACGCACTACCATCACCGGACTCTCGAACGCTCGACGCGCTCCGCCCCGGCGTGTGTCTTGTCCGACCTGCCCGCCACGCGACCCCAGACGGAGGATCCCGATGACCGGACCGACCCTTGCCGGCCGCCTGCTGCGCCGCGCGTGCCCTGCCGCACTCGGCATCGCCGCCCTCGCCGCGATCACCGGCGGGCGGCCGGCCGAGGCGGACACCACCGCCGTGCGCGTGACGTCCCTCTATGTGGCCGCCCGGCCCGACGCGGGCCCGCCGCCGGTTCCGACGTCCACCGCCACGGCTGAGGCCGCCCTCTTCGACGAAGGCACGCGCCATGTGTACGCCCGCTTTGCGTACGAGCAAGCGGCCGACCAGGAGATCCGGGTCGTCGTGAAGGGCCGCGGCGGCGTGACGGCGTTCAGCCACGGTGCGCGCTACAGCGGCGACGGCACCGCGACGATCGACATCGAAGGTACGGCGGTGTACGGCGTGCTCACAGGCGGCTTGAGCGCCGATGCGCGCGATGCCAAGCAGAGCGCGAAGCAGGCCGCGGAGCGCAGCGTCGGCGTGCAGGAGTACCTCCGGTCGGCGGAGGCGGCCGTCCTGCGGCTGGTGTGGACGGCGGAGCTGCTGGGCGGCATCGATCTCCCGCCGGCGCCTGCCGCCGCGGTCGCCGAAATCGACGGGTCGCTGCGTGACGCGATCCTCATCCTCGCGCGGGCGATCGAGCTGCCGCCGGACGATGTCGCCGGCAAGCAGCGTCGGGCGGCGCAGGTGGATACGTTGCTCGGCGAGGTCGTGCTGGCGTCGACGGACCTGAGCGCGCAGGCGGCTCAGCAGCGCGATCTGCCGCTCCCGGCGACCGGGCACCACGCGACGGACACCTTTGTGGTCCAGGTGGAGGTGGCGGGCGATATCGCCGTCACCGCGGAGTTCTGGGTGTGGGGGCCGGCCCGCATCCACCTGCCGGTCGTGAGCAAGGGCGCAATCCTCCGCCAGCGCTGAGCGTAAGCCAGCGCGGCAGGGCGGGCGCGCCACCGTGTCCGGCTTTTGGCGTCAGAGTCGCCGGGTGATATGATCGCCATCCCTTGCCCTCGGTCGCACCGTAGGGACGATGGCCGCTGCGGCGCGCCATGCCTGGGCCACCGTCCGCTCAGGCGGCGCTTACCCGGGCTTCAGCCAAGGCTTACGCCGTGCCCCGACACTGGGCGCTCGGCGACGTCCATCTCGACATCGTCAGATCATGCGCCGCGCGCCAGCGCCGGCGCGAGGAGAAACGCATGAGCATCCACCGCCATCGTGCCGACCTGCGTGCGGACCAAGGCGCCTTCCTGCGTGTGTGGCTTGGCCGCATCGGCGCGCTGTTGTGCGCCGCCGTCGCTGCCGGCACGCTCGTCGTGCCCGTCTTTGCGCAGTCCGGGCGCGCCACCGTCGGCAACATCCGCATCGGCGACGACACCGGCCAGACGGTCTGGGAGCAGCCGGCACCGGCCGGCGAGAAGCTCTTCAAGGCGCCCGCCGGCACGAAGCAGTTCAAGGTGTGGTTCGAGTACGACGGCACGGCCGCCCGGCGCGCCGTGATCAAGGTCATCGCGCCGCAAGGGGTCATCGCTGGCATGCAGGAGGCGGAGCTCTCGGTGCCGGGCACGAACTCGGTCGAGTTCACCTTCGAGGAACCCCTCGCGGATGCCGAGTACCTCGTGAACGCCTACGTCGAGGTCGACGGACGGGAGAGCCCGGCCGACGGCCTGACGCTCCTCGTCGGCAATGCCGAGGTGATCCCGGCGAGCAACGTCCAGAACGTGCCGGTCGACGCGAACTCGGGTGGCGTCAATCCGGCGGCGCCCGTGGTCAATCCGCCCGCCGGCGGCAACGATGCCGCCGCGCCGCGGGCGGGCGAGCCGAGCCAGCTCCTGCTCCTCGGGAGCGGCCTTGGCGTCATCGTGTTGTTGGCAATCGTGGTGTGGGCTGGTATGTCGGCGCTCAAGCAGCGCTGATCGCCCCGACCGCGGCTCGCGGCACGCCGTGCCGACCGAACCGCAACGAATACAGACAAGGACGTGTGGACGATGTACCCAATGCGACGCATGCTCGCAGGCGCCGGCCTTGCCGCGGCGCTGCTTCTCACCCCGCTGTGGGCGCAATCGGCGCAGGCGATCACGAAGGTCTCGAATGTCCGGATCTCGACGACCGAGGCCGGCGGTGACGCCGTCGAGTCCGGCAACGTGCCGACCGATGCGACGAGCGCCTGGGCGTTGTTCGACTACACGGATGCGAACAAGACGCGGATCAAGGTCGATGTCTTCGACAACAGCGGCGAGCCGCTGCTCGATCTCGAGGCCGAGCGCTACAGCGGCGCCGGCACGGCCCGGGTGGAGTTGAGGGCCACCGATCTCGTCCACGGCGCGGCCGGCTTGGTCGAACTCTATTGCGACGACATCCTCGAACTGGCCGAGATGGGCGCCGACACGCGCCGCGTCGACGGCGAGATCGTGAACGCGCGGACGAGCCTCGAGCGCGATCTGCGCTCTCTCGGGCGCGTGCTCGTGCCGATGGACCGCGCCGGCTTGACCGGCGCGGCGCTCGGGGCCAAGCAGACGATCGACCGCCTCTACCCTGAGGTGCAGGAAGCGGTGTCCGACATCCTTGGGATCGCCGTGACCGATGTCACGGCAACGCGCGCCCGTTTGGCGCAGCTCGCGCCCGTGGCGATCGAGCTCGCCACCGCGGCCGGCGAACTCGATGAGGAGGTCGGCAAGCTCACGTCGTTCACGATGGCGGCGTTGTACGCCGAGAGCGCGCCCTACACCGTCTCGGTGACCGTCGACGAGCTCGGCATGGCCTCCACGGCGGCCGGGAGCGCGGATCTCGTCGTCATCCAGGCGTCGAACAAGAGCCCGAACAACGCCGCCGCCGAAGTCACGGCGGCGCCGTCGGCGACGCCCCGGCTGCCGGCCACGTTCACCGGCGGTGGCGGTGGTTCCGGCGCGGGCACGCGACAGAACACGCCCGTCCCGACGACAGCCGTGTCCGCCGACACAACGCAGGCAGGCCGCAGCACGGCGGCTGTCGAGGTGGGCAAGCCCGTCGTGGCGACGCAGTCCGCCCAGATGGCGGCGCTCGTCGAGAGCAAGGCGGCCACGTCCGTCGCGCTCGGGCTCCCGACGCCGCAGGACGGCGCGGGCGCCGCCGTGCCGCCTGGTGCGAGCGATCCGCAGAATGCCGGCGGGGCGCAGCCGCTGGCGGGCGGGTCGGCCGCCGGGAACGAGGCATCCGGCAGCGTGCCGCTGCCGACGTTCACCGTGCCGGCGGGCAACGCAACATCGAGCGGTTCGACACCGGCGGGCGGGGGCGGTCCGAACCTCATCGTCCTCGGAGCCGGCATCGCGGTGTTGGTGGGGCTCGCCCTTTGGTTCCGCCGCCGGCTATAGTGCGCCCTTCCGTGACGCGCGGGACGCGCCCCGTGACCTTGACCGCGTCCTGTGCGTCTTGACGTCAAGACCACCGTGTGTTCCGGCGCCGCTGCTGGCATGTGATGCCCGCGCGGACGCCGCGCCTGCGATCCTCTGCGTCCGCAGTCAGGCTCGCTGGTTGCCTTCATCCGTACCCAAGGAGATGCCCCACATGCCACGTTTGTCCGCCGTCCTGGTCACCGTGCTCTCGACCCTCGGCGTCGCCATCGGTGTCCTGATGGTCGTCGGCGGCCCGGCCCACCCGGCCGCGGCCGCGCCCCTCGCCCAGACCGATCGCGTGAACGCCCAGCTCTACATGAGCGACGTGCGTGATGGTGACCCCCGACGCAATTTCGGTGCAGCCGCCACCAGCCTCTTCGCCGTCGTGGCCTACGACAATGCCGCCGGCGGTGAGCAGTTCGTGGTCCAGCTGCGCGATCTCTCCGGGGTCGTGGTCAAGAAGCAGTCGCTGCCGGCGCTCAGCGCCGGTGCCGGCAAGCGCTCCATCGCCGTTTCGGCCGCCGACTTCGTGTCGAGCTATCGATCGGCGATCAGCGTGACCCAGCTGGCGTTGTCCGAGTCGATCGCTTCGGTCGGCACCAAGTGCCAGAACTTCCCGCCGCCGCCGGACACGTGGCCGATCCAGCTGCCGACGCCGCAGCCCGGCCAGCCAACGCCGACGGCCTCGCCCCCGCACCCCTACCAGCGCTGGCTGCCGACGATCCTCGATCCGCTCGACGCCTCGGCGCTGACGACGAGTGAGCTCAGCCGCACGTTGCAGGCGATGCTTGGCCTGCCGGACATGGCGCCCGGCCGCGCCGGCGCCGCAGCCGTGCCCGACCTGTCGGCGGCCCGGAACGCGCTGGAACAGGCGCTGGTCAAGCTGCAGCAGGTGCCCGGCCTCCTCCAGCCGCAGCAGGCCAACGAGGGGCCGCCGATCAAGCCGGACCCGGCGCGCGGTTGCATGATCGTCGCCGAAGCGACGGCCCTCATCGCCACCGCGCAGACCAAGGTCGCCACCGGCCTCGCGGCCGTGCCGAGCGACACGACGGGTTGGGCGATCCCACGCACCACCGCCAGCTACCAGGGCAGCCGGTTGCAGGCGTGCGTCCAGTACAACACGGACCTGTTCGACGTTGTCGGCGGGCAGCAGCGTACGACGCCGGCCGACACGGCGCTTTGGACCGTCGGCGATCCGGGCGCACCGGCGCTCATCTTCCCGAGCCCCGACCAGACGGACCGCGGCAACCTCGGCGGGCTGCGCCTGACGTATCCCGACGGTGCCACGGCCGTATTCGCCACGAGCGTCACCGCACCAGGCGTGAACCATCAGGCGCGCTTCAGCGCGTTCGTCACGGACCGCAACTGCCTGCCCGTGTCCGGGACCAAGGTGGAGTTCTCGCTCGATCCGACCGGGTTCGGGACGCTGAGCTCGGCCGAGGTGACGCCGGTCGAGGGCGTGGCCGAGGTGACGTATACGGCCGGCAGCGCCGTCCCGGCGCCGCAGCCCGATCACGGCCAAGTCACGCTGCGCGCCGACGCCGGCGACATCGAGGCGGCAACGAAGTTCAACGTCGTCGGCCCGGCGGTGAACATGCGGATCATCGTCAACCCGAAGGCGATCCACCGGATCCGGGATCGACGCGGCGGCGTGACCGTCGAGATCAAGGATCTGAACGGGAACAACGTGGCCGACGGGACCCCCGTCAAGCTCCGCCTTCTGCCGCCGAGCGTCGGCTACCTGGCGTACGAGCGTCGCGTGCCCGGCCAGAACGAGCCCGAGGTCGTCAATTCCGGCACGTCGATCGACCTGATCACCGACCGCGGCCGGACGATCGTGCCGCCGAGCCAGTCCAACTTGGCCGGTGTCTACATCGTGTCGGACGGTCGCGACGGCGACGTCATCGTCGAGGTCGAGGCCGATGGGGCCAAGGCGAACTCGAACATCGTCGAGGTCGGCAAGCCCCCGGTCGCGGGCGTGTCGATCGTCAGCACGGGCACGATCTTCCTGCCGATCGCACTGCGCACGAGCGGTTTCGTGCGCTCGCAGCCGATCGCGTCGCGCACGCGGCCGGCGGTGTCCGCCTTCGAGACCCCGATCCCGTAACGGCAGCTCGTCCTCACGACGCGAACAACGGCGCCCTGGTTCCCTTGCGGGATCCAGGGCGCCGTCTTGTCGTCAGAAATCGAAGCGGCGGTGAATCGGTCTGATCGCCTGCGCCGTCCGGTCCGTCAGACCGTCAACGGGCCCGTGCGGCGAGCACCACCGTCCAGTAATGCTGGTAGCCGACGGCGCGGACAAACTGGTAGTGGGCGCCGATCTGGGTGTACGTCGGGTCGAGGACGGTGTCCCGCTGCCCCTGATCCAGCCAGGCCTGCACGACGACCGCCGGCGTGCCGTTGGCGGCGGCCAGCAGCTCGCCGACTGCCGTGGCGGGGAAGCCGGTGCGTGCGACGCGCTGGGCGGGCGACGAGCCGTCGCTGCCGGTGTGGCTGAAGAAGCTGTTGCGGATCATGTCCGTGTTGTGCGTGCCGGCCGCGGACTGCAGCTCGCTGGACACCGCCACCGTGCCGCGGCCGCTGGCCACGCGCACCCGGTTGATCTCGGCCACGATCTCGTTGATCTTCGCCAAGTCGTCCGTTGACTTCGTCGGCACCGGCTCGCCGCTGCCGGGCGGGCCGAGCGTGACCCGCAGAATCGGCGGGTTCCGCTGCCCGGCGCCGAAGCCGGTGTCCCAGTCCATGACGTTGCTCACGCCGACCTGCGGGCCGTCCATCCGGAAGCTGACCTTGCCGGTGGCTTCCTTGCGGAACTCGAGCTCGCGCAGCTGCGTCGCGTCGAATGTGAAGACGTTCTGGATGCCGACGCCAAGGTCGTACTGGTGCAGTTGCGGCTGGAGTTTGGACGAGATCCTGGCGCTGCGCAGCGACTCGTACGACACGCCGCGCCAGCCGCCGTCGACGGCGGCCTCGAGCAGGTTCGCCTCCCAGACGCCATTGCCCGCATCGGACAGGTAGCGGGTCGACAGGCCATTCATCAGGAGCCGCGCGCTGCGCACCGCCCGACCGGCCGGCACGGCCGAGAGGTCGAACTGAACGCCGCCGAAGTAGATCCGGCCCTGATAATAGCCGGTGAACATGTCGTCGTCGCAGAAGTGGTTGAACGCCTCGTACGATCGGACATAGCCGACGTCGAGGCATGCCGGCAGGATGTCGATCTCGTTGCCGTCCGGCTCGCGCGTCGGCGGCAGGACGAGCGTCGGCGACGGTGTGACGGTCGGCGGCGGCGGCGGTGCGGTGAACGTCGCTGTCGGCGGGACAAGCGTCGTGGTCGGGGTCGGGGATGCGCCGACGGTCGGCGTGGCCGTGTTCGGTGCCGGCGGCTCGGTCGGCGACGGCGTGGCGGACGGCGGGGGACCGCTACCGGCCGTGCTGTAGTTCACGAACAGCCGCACGCCGGCGTAGCGCGTCGTCTGGCCGTAGCCGGTGTCCCACGTGAAGAGGTTCGTGACGTTGCCGCCGGGGGGCGGCCCGTCCATCCGGATCGAAAGGGCGCGCGAGCCGAGATGCCGCGCGCGGAGCACGTTCAGCGCGCCATCGTCCATGTTGAACGCGTTCTTCTGCGATTCGCCCAAGAGGTCGCGCCCGAGGAGCGGCATCAGCGTGACGTCGATGGCCGCATTGTGAATCCCGGTGTAGCCCTGGCCGGCGAAGCCGCCGTCGATGTCCGTCCGCAGCAGGTTCACCGTCCATGTGCCGCCGACCCCGAGGAACGAGGCGTCCCGGCCGATCATCTCCAGCCGGGCGCTGTTGATCGTCGCGCCGGCCGGGATCACGCCGAGCTCGAACTGGGCCGCGCCGTGATAGGTCCGGTTGGCGTACGTTCCGGTGAACGTGTCCTCCTCATCCGTGAAGAAGTTCTGGTTGGGCACGTTGCTCACGACCCAGCCGGCCTTGTTGTTGCGCGGCGCGATCTCGACGTTCACGCCACCCGGCGGCGCGTGGAGCGTCGGCGTGGGCAGCGGCGGCGTTGCGGACGGCGCAGCGGTGCCGGTCACCGGCGGCGGCACCGTGCTCGCCAGCGTCGGCGTGGCGCCCGACACGGACCGGCGGCCGAAGTCGACCGTCCAGAAATGGCCGTACGTGCCGATGTTGCGGTACCCGGCGCCGAGTTCGGTGCACGTCGTGCACAACATGATCGCCTTGTGCGCGGGGCTGTTCCACCATGCTTCGACGGCCGCCGCCGGCGACACGAGGCCGCAGGCCACGATCTCACCGTACGGCTGGCCGTAGCCCGCGTCCAACATCCGCGACTGGGCGGTGCTGCCATCCGTGCCGTCGTGGCCGCAGAAGTTGCCGGACGCCATGTCGTTCGAGTGGCGGGTCGAGGCGTTGCGCAGCTGTTGGCTCGAGGCCAGCGGGTTGAGGCCGGCGCTGGCGCGCTTCAGGTTGATCAGCTCTTCGACCTGGAGAACGAAGTTGCCGGAGGGCGTTGCCGTGGCCTGGATCGGCGGCGGGGCGGTGCTCGTGCCGCCGCCCTCGGGCGTGCCGGGCGTCGTGGTGCCGGGCGCAAGGTTCAGGGCCTTGCGGGCGTTGATCCGGCCCCAGCCGAAATACGGATCCCAGCCGGCATCCCCGAGGTCGTCGGCCGATTGCTCGAGGATCTGTTCGACCTGGGCCGGCGTACGGCTCGGGTTCTGGGCCACGAGGAGCGCTGCGAGCCCGGCCGCGACGGGACAGGCCATGCTCGTGCCGCTCCATGGCTGGTAGCCGCCCGTCATGACCGTCGAGAGGATCGCGACGCCGGGCGCGGCGACGTCGATCGCGTTGCCGTAGTTCGAGAAGCTGGCCCGCTGATCCGACTGCGAGGTGGCCGAGATCCCGATCACGCCGTTGTAAGCCGCCGGATAGCTCGGGTTCGACGTATTCTCGTTGCCGGCCGCCGCCAAGACGACGACGCCGCGCTGGATCGCATAGTCGACCGCATTCCGGAGCGCCGAGGATGTGAACGCGCCGCCCAGGCTCATATTGATCACCTGCGCGCCGTTGTCGGCCGCGAACGTGATCCCGCTGGCGATCGCGGAATGACCGCCGTTGCCCGTTCGGTCAAGCACCTTGACCGGCATGATCCGGCTGTCCCAACCGACGCCGGCGCCGCCGACCCCGTTGTTCGTCTGCATCGCCGCGATGCCGGCGACATGGGTGCCGTGGCCCTGGTCATCGGCCGGGTTGTTGTCTCGGTTGACATAATCATAGCCCGCGACGCACTTGCCGGCCAGATCCGGATGGCTGCAGTTCGTGCCCGTGTCGACGATGGCGATCGTGATCCCAGCGCCGCGCTGGCGGTCCCACGCGGCCGCCGACTCGATCTTGGTGTGGTGCCACTGCGAGCCGACCATCGGGTCGTTCGGTGTGATCTGGAGGCCGAGTCGGGCCAGTGGGTTCCGTCCGCCGGCCTGCCCGGCGGCGGTGTCCGCACGGGGCGCCACCGCGTCGGGGCTGCCGAGGATGTGGGCCAAGTAGTCCGGCTCGGCAAAGGCCACCTGCACTTCGGACTGATAGGCCCGCACCTGGGTGAGCAGGTCCGTGTCCGTGACCCGCAGGACCTGGATGTTCAGGTTGTTGATCTGGTCGATGACCTGACCGCCGTACTTTTCGTGTAGCTTGCGCTTGTACTCGTCGGTCGCCTCCGGACGAAAACCGACGACGAGGCGGTTCGGAATGTAGCCCGGGTCGTCGACCTGGTCCGATTGCAGCGGCTCGGCGGCCCGCCCACCGGCCGCCACGCCCGGCGAACCGGCGCCGCGCGATCGCGGCACGAGGCCGAGGCCGGCGGGTGCCGACGCGGCGTCGCCTGGACCGAGCACCCCCGGCAAGCCGCCGCCGTCGGCCGACCACGGGGCCGGAAGGGAAGTCGGGTGGTCGGCGGTGCTTGGCGCCGCCCCGCGCGTCGTGGTCGAGCCGGTCAGGACAACCAGCAGGGCGGCTCCCGCTGTCAGCAACACCGCCGCGTGTCGATGGCTCATGCCTTGTTCCTCCGCATCGCGTTCGCCGTCCGGGGCAGCGGAAACGGCAATCTCTGACAGCCCGCCATTGCCGGACTCGTCGCTCCTCAACGCAATCGCACCGAGGAGACCCGAACTGAGAAGACGGGCCGCTCCGCGGTCCGTGTCTATCGGCCGTATTGCGTCACTCCCTACGCATGGGGGATCGTCCAGGAATGAAGTCGCAATCGACAACCGTGCGTAACGCCCAATTTCCCAACACCGTTATGCACGGGCGAGAGGCGCCGGCGCGCGGTCCCGTCAGAGCTCGGGCAGGGGCAGACCCAGGACTTCGTCGCCAGGCGCCTCTCTTCATGCATAACACCGGTCGCTGCGCACACGGGCCGGATGACCTCCGTAGACTGTCGTTGGGCCGGCTCGACCGCCAAACGACCCCGAGTCGGCCCTCAGGTCCACGCGCACAACTCGGTGAAGGGCGTTGTCGCAACCCTTCGTCGGCCGCCGTGCGAGCGTGCGAGTTACAACTACATTAACATGCCGCGGGCCATTCTGTCAACCGGGTCGTGCGGTCGCGTCCGACGGCCGACACGGCGTCGGCGCCCGACCGCCCCGCGCGGCCGGCGCTGGCGTTCGGCCGCGGATTCCCTATCCTTGCCCACCGTGCGCACCCGAACACTTCTCTGCTTCGCCGCGGCCCTCGCCGCGTCCTGTGCGACCGCCGTGCCGCCCCGAGCGGCAACGGCCGCCGGCGAGATCGACGCCCTGATCGCCGACATGACCCCCGCGGAGCGCGTCGGCCAGCTCCTCCTCGTGCCGTTCCGGGGCGACGGCGTGTCCGACGATCGCGCGATCGCCCGCCTCGTCGATCAGGGTGTCGGCGGCGTCATCGTCGACCCGCGCGCCGGCAACTTTTTGAACGCACCTGACACGCCGCGCCAGGTGGCGCTGCTGGCGAACGCGCTGCAGGCGCGCGCCGCACGACACGCGGCGTTCGTCCCGCTGTGGATTGCCGTCGACAGCGACGGGGCGGCGTTCCCGCTCAGCCCGCTGCGCGGCGGCATGACCGACGTACCGAGCGCGATGGCCCTCGGCGCCACGTGGGACCCGGCGTTGGCCGGGCGCGTCGGCGAGGTCGTCGGGCGTGAGCTGCGGGCCGTCGGCGTCAACCTTTGGCTCGGTCCCAACCTGGATGTCGTCGCCCAGCCGCGCCCGGGCAGCACCGGCGACCTCGGCGCCCGGGCGCTCGGCGGCAACCCGTCGTGGGTGGCCAAGCTCGGCCGGGAGATCGTCGGCGGCATCCACCGCGGCAGCGACGGGCGGGTGGCCGTGGCCGCCGGCAGCTTCCCGGGCGTCGGCGGCGCCGACCGGAGCCAAACCGCCGAGTTGCCGATCGTGGAGAGCAGCCTGGACGACCTGCGGCGCACCGAGCTCGTGCCGTTCGTGGCCGTTGTCGAGCCGCGGGACAACCGCTCCAGCGTCGTCGACGCGCTCGTGACGACCCACGTCCGGTTCCGCGGTGTCCAGCGGCAGATCGATCGGCCGCTGTCCCTCGACGGCAGCGGCCTTGCCTACCTGCGCGGCCAGCTACCGAGCCTCGATGCCTGGCGGGAGGGCGGCGGGCTCCTCTTCAGCCCCGGACTCGGGCTGGCCGGCGTGCGGCGCTACACCGACCCGCAGGGAGCGGCGTTCAATGTGCGCCGCGTCGTGCGCGAGGCGCTCCTGGCCGGCAACGACGTCCTCAACCTGTCCGGCTTCGACGTGCCCGACGACCCGACCCGTTCGCCCGCGGAGATCGAGGAGGCGCTCGCCTGGCTCACCGCGGCCTACGAGGAGGACGACAACGTTCGCGAGGCCGTCGACCGGGCGCTGCGCCGCGTCCTGGCCCGCAAGCGCGCGCTGTACGCTGCGGCCACGCCGGACGGCGTCGCCGTCGATGCCGAGGCCGCGCCTGCGTCCACCGGACTGGGGGGCGACGATGCGCAGGCCGTCGCCCGCGCCGCGCTCACGCTGTTCGCCCCGCCGACGGCCGGCGGTGGCCGTGCCCCGGTGCCGTCGCCGCAATCCGGCGATCGCCTGCTGTTCGTCGTCGACGCGCGCGACAGCCGGGAGTGCGACGGGTGTCCGCCCCAGTGGGTGCTCGACCCCGACGAGGTCCTCGCGACGTGCCTGCTGACGTACGGCCCGACGGGGTCGGGCACGCGGCGAATCGTCCGCGCCGAGGACGTCGGCGTCGTGACCGCCCGCGAGCTTCGGGCATGGCTCGGGGCCACCGGCCGGATCGCTGCCGAGAACAACCCATCGCTCGTGCCGCCGTTGAGCGCGGCACGGCAGGACGAAGTGGCGCGCGGTGTCGCCCAGGCCGACTGGATCGTCTTCTTCATGCGGGACGTCCGGCCGACCGAGGCGCCGGGCTCGGATGCGCCGCGGCTGTTCCTGCAGGCCAGTGAGACCGAGTCGGCCGGCCAGCGACTGGTGGCCGTTGCGTTCGACGCGCCGTACGGCCTCGACGCCAGCGAGATTTCCCGGCTGGCCGCCTACTATGCCGTCTACAGTCCGGGGGGGCCGTTCGTGCGCGTGGCCTTGCGCGCCGTGTTCGGGGACGAGGCGGCGGTCGGGGCGAGCCCGGTCTCGGTGCCGGGCGCCGGCTACGACCTCGCCACCCAGCTCCTCCCCGCATCCGGCCAGGTGATCGACCTCAGCTTGGTCGGCGGCCGGCCGGACGCCGCGGTCGCCCACGGCGGGCGGATCACGGTGCGTACGGGCGAGATCCGGGACGCCAATGGCCACCCCGTGCCCGACGGCACGACGGTCACCGTCCGCGGCTACGACCCCGCGGAGGACGTCTACCTGCGCGACGTCGTCGGGCAGACCGTCGATGGCCGGGCAACCGTCACGCTCCCGGCGGATCGCCAGGGCGACATCGAGATCACCGCCGTGCTGGACAGCGGGCTGGCCAGCGCACCGCTCGTCGTCCACGTCAGCGGCAGCGTCCTCGACGTCCCGACGCCGACCGCCGGCCAAGGGCCGCTGGCGATCCGACAGCTGCCGGCCGACTGGAGCATCCTGCTCTTCAGCTTGACGCTGATCCTGCTGGCCGGCGTGATCGTCTTCGGTGCCGGCGAGGGACCGCGCGTGCCTTCACGTGCGGTGCGGCTCTTCCTGCTCAGCCTCGCTTGCGGGCTGGCGGGCTACTTGCTCGTCCTCGTCGGCGGGTTGCGCATGCCCAGCTGGCTGCCGAGCGGCGGCCGACTCTGGCCGCGCAGTTGGAACCCGGCTTACCAGGCGCCGGTGCTCAGCTTCCTGCTGGCGCTGCTGCCGCTGGCCCCGTCGGCGTGGCGATCGGTGCGGTGGCGGTGGATCCAGCGCTTGCCGTCGGCGCCGCGGCCGGCGCGCTCGCGGCGGTCGCCTGCCAGGTCGCGACGACGGTGAGCAACACGAGCAGCGCGACGAGCGCGATCAGGCCGGCGTTGTCCCAGATCGCCTGCCGCCACGCCAGCCCCGCCGTACCGAGCTCGACGCTGCCGAGGACCGGCGCGTCGCCGACGAGGAGCGCGCGCAGCGCCTCGGCCGTCGGCGGCCGGCGCTCGGGGTGGAGCGCCATCGCCGTCAGGATGGCGGACTCGACGCGCGACGGCACGTCGGGGTTGAGCCGGCGCGGGCGGGTGAGCGCATTGGGCAGCAGGAAGCGGTCCTGGGCGGTGTCCGGCGGCCGGCCGGTCATGAGGTGGTACAGCGTCGCGCCGACGGCGTAGAGGTCGGCCCGGACGTCCGTGTGGCCGGTGTCGCCGGCATACTGCTCGAGCGGCGTGTAGGGCAGCGATCCGACGCCGCGCGCCACGGTGAGCGTCCGGGGGTCGGCCGGGTCCATCGCCTTGACGAGGCCGAAGTCGACGAGCTTGATCCGTTCGCCCGCCACGAGCTTGATGTTCGCCGGCTTGATGTCGCGGTGCAGCACGGGCGGCGACTGGGCGTGCAGGTAGGCGACGGCGTCGAGGAGCTGATCGGCCCAGCCGAGCACACGCTCGACGTCGAGGAGCTCGCCCGCCGCCAGCGCGGCATCGACGACCTGGCGAAGGTCGGGCCCGTCGACGTAGTCCATGACCAGGAAGTCCGTCCCGTCGTCCTCGAAATAGTCCGAGACCTTGGGCAGGGCCGGATGGTCGAGGCGCGCCAACATGCTGGCCTCGCGGTGGAACTGTGCCTGGCGATCGGCCCGGTCGGCCGCCGAGCCGACGTCCGGCAGGATCGCCTTGACGGCGGTGACGCGGCCGGCCAAACGCAGGTCGTCCGCACGCCAGACCGCGCCGGCACCGCCTTGACCGACGAGCTCGACCAAGCGGTAGCGGTCGCGAAGCACGATGTCGGGCTCGAGGTTGCGCATACGGGCAGGGTAGGGCGACGGCGGCCGGCGGGTCAAGCGCGTGCGGCGCGATTCCCGGCGCGCTCCGCGTCGGCCGATGCGGCCCCGCGGTCGTGCTATAGTCGTCGCGGGAGGGCACCGTGGCAGAAGAAGGGGCGATGATCGTGCTCCGCGATGGCGCTGCCGAGCGCACCTGGCCGCTGGCCGGGCGCGAGGTCATCGTCATCGGCCGGGACGCCGAGTGTGCGATCTGCTTGCCGGATCGCTCGGTGTCGCGTCAGCACGCCGCCGTGCGCCGCAGCGGCCGCGGCTACGTCCTCGTGGACAACGGCAGCAAGAACGGGACATGGCTGAACGGCCAGCCCGTGACCGGCGAACCGCGACCGCTGAAGGACGGTGACGACATCTCGATCTCGGCCCGCTACAAGCTGTGGTACGTGGATGCCGACGCCACCGCGCCGCTCGCTTTCTCCGGTCGCGGCATCCGGATCGACCCCGAGACGATGCACGTCTTCGTGAACGGCCAGGTGCTGGCGCCGCCGCTCTCGGCACAGCAGTTCGGGCTGATCAAGGTCCTCCTCGACGCCGACGGCGGGCCGGTGCCGCGCGAGTCGATCGTCGGCGCCGTCTGGCCCGAGACCGAGCGGGACGGCGTGAGCGACGATTCGATCGACGCTCTCGTCAAGCGCTGCCGGCAGCGCCTGGCCGAGCACGACGCCCGGCACAGCTATGTGGTGACCATCCGGGGCTACGGCTTCCGGCTGGACCAGCCCTAGACCGCGTCGACCGCCTGATGCGCTGGGTCCTGATCGGACCGGTGTGGCCGTATCGTGGCGGGATCGCCCAGCACACCGCCCTGCTGGCGCGGGCGCTCGCCGGTGCCGGCCACGAGGTCACGACGCTGACCTTTCGCAGCCTCTACCCCGCTTGGCTCTTCCCGGGCCGGACCGTCATCGACCCGTCCGAACAGCCGGTGCGCGTTCCGGCCGAACGGATCATCGCGCCGCTCTGGCCGATCGGCTGGCCCGCCGTCGCCCGCCGCGTGCGCGCCGCACGGCCGGATGCCGTTCTCCTCGTCTGGTGGGTGCCGTTCTTCGCCCCGTTCGTCGTCGGCTTCAGCGCCCTCCTCGGCCGGCGCGGCCGGCGCCCGCCGATCGTGCTGATCTGCCACAATGTCCTGCCGCACGACGCGCCCGGCCGGTTGGCCCGTTGGCTGACCGCGCTCGCGCTCCGCCGCGGCGACCGCTGGCTCGTCCACGCGACGCCGCTCGTCGCCGTCCTGGAGGGCATCGTCGGCGAGCGGGCGCGGATGCCGGGCGCCGTGGCGCGCGCCGCGCTGCCGCTCCACCACCTGGCGGGCGACGGCGCGGACGGCGCCATGCCCGGCGATGCCGCGCTCGACGCCACCGCGCCAGGCGATGCCGCCCCCGATGAAGTTCGACCGCTGCCGATCGGGCCGGCGCCGACGCTCCTCTTCTTCGGCCTCGTCCGCCCGTACAAGGGCTTGGATGTCCTCATCGACGCGCTCGCCATCGCCCGCGAGGCCGTGCCGGGCGTGCGGCTCGTCGTCGCCGGCGAGTTCTGGCAGAGGGCCGATGCGTTCCGCGCACAGGCCGATCGGCTCGGACTCGGCGACGCGGTGACGCTCCGCGACGGCTACGTGCAGAACGAGGAAGTGGCCCCGTTGTTCGCGTCCGCCGACGCCGTCGTCCTGCCCTACCGCGCCGCCACCTCGAGCGGCGTCCTGACGTTGGCGATCGAGCACGGCGTCCCGATGATCGTGACGGATGTCGGCGGGCTGCCCGAGGTCGTCGTCGACGGCGACGCCGGGCTCGTCGTGCCGCCGGGGGATGCCCGGGCGCTGGCCGCGGCCGTGGTGCGGCTGTGCGAGGAGCCAGGGCTGGCGGCGCGGCTGCGCGCGGGGTCCGTCGCGGCGCGGGGCCGGATCGGCTGGGCGGCGTACGTGGCGGCGCTCGTCGGCTTGGTCGGCGACGCGGGCGTTGGCGACGGGGCCGCGGGCGTCGGCGAGGCCGCTGCCGTCGATCGCGCGCCGGCGCCCGGGACGGCGCGATGAAGGCCTCGGTCATCATCCCGAACCTGGACTCGCCCGTCGTCGACCGCGCCGTGGCGAGCGTGTTCGCCCAGGCGGGCGCGCGGGCGCACGAGGTCATCGTCGTCGGCCGCGACGGTCCGGGGCGCCTGGCGGGCGAACCGCGGGTGCGATTCTTGTACACCGAGCGGCCGGAATGGCCGGCCGGGGCGCGGAACCGCGGCATCCAGGCGGCGAGCGGGGACGTCTACGTCTTCCTCGATGCGGACTGCGTCGCCGAACCCGGCTGGCTGGCCGCCCACCTCGCCCGGCACGCCGCCGGCGAGACCGTCGTGGGCGGCGCCGTCCTCTACGATCCGCGGCCGTACTGGCAACTGGCGGACAACCTGTCCATGTTCCACAACGTGGACGCGCACCTGCCCGCCGGCCCGCGCCCCTTCCTGCCGACGCTGAACCTGAGCGTGCGGGCCACGGCGGTCGACGACGTCGGTGCGATGGACCCCGGTTTGCGCTGCGGCGAGGACATCGACTGGACGATCCGGCTGGCGGCGGCCGGCCATCGACCGTTCCTCGACCCCGCGGCGTGGATCTTCCACCGGCCGACGCGGACGACGGCCGCCGACATGTGGCGCCACTGGTACATGAGCGGGCGGTGGATGGTCGGCGTGCGACAGCGCCATCCGACGGCCTTCGACGGTGTGACGTGGATCTACCGACCGCTCGCGCTGTACGCGCTGGCACCCGCCATCGCGGCGGTGGCGACGGCGCGGCTGTACGGTGCGGGTCGCCCGGGGCGGCGCTACCCGCTGACGTGGCCGGCGGTGTACGCCACCAAGCTGGCATGGTGCCTCGGTGCGGCCGATCCGGCGCTATGATCGTGCCCCGGACGAGTCCGGGGCACGATGACCGGGATCACGCCGGTCCGTGCCATGCGGACCCGCGGCGGTCGTTTCCGCTGTCTCAATGCGCGGCGACGATGATCGCCCACGATGTTCGACCGGCTGGTTCGATGAACCGGCGCCTCTGACGGGGTCACACCATGCGCACAGATATCCAGCTGGCCGATGTGCAGTTCGCCGCCACGCAGGGCTTGAACCACCTGCGTCTGAAGGCAAGCTACAGCCTCGATCGCCCGCTCGGCAAGCCCGACAAGGTATCGGTGATCATCACCGACGCGTGCGCCGCGCGCTGTACGATGTGCGACATCTGGACGCTCCAGGCGCACAACGAGTTGGACGTGGACGAATGGAAGCGCGTCCTCGACGACCTGCGCTCCTGGCTCGGGCCGTTCTTCATCGTCATCTCCGGCGGCGAGCCGTTCCAGAAGCGCGGGATGTTCGACATCCTGGCGCACTGCCGCGACATCGGCATCAAGACGAAGATGTCGACGAACGGGATGTACCTCACGCCGTCGGCCTGCGACCGCATTCGCGAGGTCGGACCCGACTTCCTGTCGATCTCGATCGACACGCTCAACCGTGAGGTGCACGACCGCTGCCGGGGCGTGCCGCTCTACGACCGCTGCGTCGAGGCCGTGCTGAACCTGCGCCGCGACCCGAGCATCGTTCTCGGCGTGGCGTCGATCATCATGGAGGAGACGTACGCCGACATGGCTGCCACCGCCGAGTGGGCCCTCGGCCTTGGCGTCGACCGCGTCCTGTTCCAGCCGCTGTATCCGACGTTCGCGACGGACGAGGGGATGGACCCGGCATGGTTCGAGCGCAACCCACACTGGCCGCGCGACCCCGACGCGGTCCACGATGCCCTTGAGGCCGTGCGCGAACTCAAGCGCGCCGGCAAAGCCGTCTGGAACCCCGATGAGCACCTCGTGGCGATGCAGCACTACTTCCGCGAGCCCCTCCAGCCACCCGCGACCGGACGAGTGCATGGTCCGCTACAGCACGTTCAACATCGGCCCGCGCGGCGACGTGAACTTCTGCTACACCGTCGATGACCTCGTCGGCAACGTCCGGACGACCCACCCCCGCCAGATCTGGGAGTCGGCCCACGCCCAGGACGTGCGCGACAAGATGAAGCCGTGCAAGGCGCCGTGCCTGTTGAACTGCTACCGCAGCCGCAGCCTGCGCGATCAGGTGGCGATGTTCAAGCTGTTCTTCGATCGTCAAGGGTTCTAGAGAGCCGGTCAAGTCATGCCCGCCGAACTCTCCCTCTATCCGTCAGCGCCTGCGGCGCTGCCACCATTGGGCCCCAAACGCGCCGGCAGGCGCGTTTGGGTACCGCGTTTCTCCCATGGGGGCGGGAGAAAGGATCCATCCATTGCGTGGGGGATCGAGTGGATCGACGCGTCGGCCCCCGGCTGGACCGCCCTCTCCCGCCCCCGCGGGAGAGGGCAGGCGCGCCACTGCGCGCCGGGTGAGGGACCGCGGATGCACGGCCGGCTTCGATGAACGACTCCTTCATCCGCTCTCTGGCGACGGTGACACGACCCATCATGCGCACCGAGCCGCCCGATGTCGTCGTGGCGTCGATCGTCCTGAACTGGAACCGCCGCGAGCTGACGCTGGCGTGCCTTGCGAGCCTGGAAGCGATGTCCGTCC
The DNA here is from genome assembly GCA_016703025.1 of Candidatus Avedoeria danica. Taxonomy (NCBI): domain Bacteria; kingdom Bacillati; phylum Chloroflexota; class Ardenticatenia; order Candidatus Epilineales; family Candidatus Epilineaceae; genus Candidatus Avedoeria; species Candidatus Avedoeria danica. The sequence goes on along the minus strand of JADJCV010000004.1, from coordinate 1,795,070 downwards.
CGGCCGGTGTCGAACACCGCATCGTCGTCGTCGACAACGGGTCGACGGACGGCTCGGCCGAGGCGGGCGCGCGGCGTTTCCGCATGTCGTGCTCGTGGCCCTCCCCGAGAATCTCGGCTTCGCGGCCGGCGCGAACGTCGGGATCCGGCGGGCGTTGGACGAAGGTGCGGCCTGGACGCTGCTCGTGAACAACGACACCGTCGCCGCGCCGTCCCTGCTGACGGAGCTGTACGCCGGCGCCGCCGTGGCCGAGCTCGCCGCCGCGCCGCTGCCCGGCCGTGCGCCGCGTCGCGGTCCGATCGGCCTCGTCGCGCCGACCGTCACGTACTTCGATCCGCCGGGCGCCGTCTGGCCATCGGCCGGATTCCGGCGACCCTGGACCCTCGACGCGCACGACACGACGGCCGACCCGCCTTCCCCCCATCCGTACGACATCGACTGGGCGAACGGCTGCTGCATCTCGTCCGCCGCGCCCTCTGGGAGCGGATCGGCCTGTTCGACGAGCGCTTCCGGGTCTACTACGAGGACCACGATCTCTGCCTGCGCGCCCGCGCGGCCGGCTTCCGCCTGGCGCACGTGCCGAGCGCGCGCATCGCCCACCACGTCGCGGCGTCCACCGGCGTCGGCTCGCCGGGGCAGGCGTACCTGCTGGCGCGCTCGAGCGTGCCGTACTATGCGGCCCACAGCCGCGGCGCGCACCGCGCGGTCGTCGTCGCGTATCGGATCGTCAGCCTCGGGCTGACGCTGGCGCGGTCGCTCCTGGGCGGCCGTCCGGCGACCGGCGCGGCTTACGTGCGCGGGCTCGCGGCGGGCTGCCGCGACGTAGGGTCGCGGCAGGCGTCGGCCTGGCCGACCGCCATCGGGTCAGCGGACGTCGCCGACCCAAGCGGCACATATGGAAGGGATGGGCGACGATGAACGCTGAGGTGCTGCGGCTGGCCAAGGATCCGGCCGCGCTTGCGGCGGTGCTCGGCCAGGTCCGGATCGTCGAGGACACGCTCGACCGCGACCTGTTGGTCCGGGCGCGCGCCGACCTCGAGAAGTACGCCTGGCTGCACGGCAAGTCGGCCGCGCTCAGCCTGCGGATGATCGATCGCCATCTGCCGCCCGTCGTCGGCCGGCCGCTGCGGATCCTCGAGCTCGGCGCGGCGCCGTACTTCTTCACGACGCTCGTCCACAGCGCGTTCGGCGCCGAGATCGACGCCGTCAGCGTCGAGGGCCGGGTCGTGGCCGGGCGAGGCGCCGCGGCAGCCGTCCGGCCGCGTCGTCCTCGACGTGCCGGCCCTCGGCGGGCCGCCGTCCCGCCTGACGATCGACGTCCGGATCTTCAACATCGAGCGCGATGCCTTCCCGTACCCGGACGACCACTTCGACGCGGTCTTGTTCATGGAGACGCTCGAGCACCTCGGCTACAACCCGAGCCACACGCTGGCCGAGAGCCACCGGGTCCTGGCGCCGGGCGGGCTGATGTTCATCACCGTGCCGAACTTCATCAACATCAAGCGCCTCGTGAACCTGTTCTTCAACCGCCCGACGGAGTTTCCGTACTCCGGCTACGGGATCTACGGCCGCCACCAGCGCGAGTACGCGCCCGTCGAGGTGCGGCGGCTGCTCGAGGCCAGCCACTACCGCGTGGCCGAGCTCGCGACGGCCAACGTCTGGCCGACGTACCGCGGCCGCAATGTGCGCTCGCTCGTCAAGGGGGACGGGCAACGCCGTGCTGAACGGCGTCAGCGCGCTGCCGGTGCCGTGGCTCGCCGCCAAGCGCGAGTTCATCGCGTGTGCCGCGCACGCACACGGCGAGGCCGTCGTCGCCCACCCGCAGTGGCTGTACGAACACCGCCACATGTACCCGGCGCCGCCCAACGGGCTGCGCGTGGTGCTGGACTGAAGCGCGCCGGGGCGGCCGGCGTCGAGACCGGCGGCACCGACGCGGGCGCCGCGTACGGGCAATCCGGGGCCGGCGCGGCGTTCCCCGTTCGGCGCCTCCGGGATCGCCGTTGGCGGATGTTCCGGCTCGCGGCCGGCGTCGTCTTGGCGGCGGTTGTCGTCGGCGTCGTCGGCGTGCGGTTGTACGGTGAGCTCCGGCGCGTGCGGGGCACGCTGGCGAGTGCGTTCCGGCTCGACGCCCGGTGGCTCGCCGTCACGTGGACGGTCCAGACGGCCGGCGCGATCCTGATGGTCGACACTTGGCGGCGGATCGTCGCGGCGTTCGGCGTGCGGGCGCGTCCGGCGCAGCACGCGCAGCGCTACGCCCTTGCGGCGCTGGCGCATGTCGTGCCCGGCGGGATCTGGACGCCGCTCGGCCGCCTGGCCGCGTACGGCCGCGCGGATGCGCTGGCCGTCGGTGCGGCGACGACGATCGAGTGGGTGGTGCTCGGCGTCGCCGGCCTCGTCCTGTACGGCGCGACGCTGCCGTGGGCGGCGTCCGCTCCGCCGGTCGGCGTCTGGGTGCTCGTCGTCGTGGCGGCGTTCGCCCTTGCGGCGGTGCAGCCCGTGGTGTTCCGGCGCCTCGTCGCCTTCGGCGGCCGCCTGACCGGGCGCCGGACGGCCATCTCGACCCTGCCGGCGTTCGACGGCGGCCACGTGCGGTTCTGGCTGGCGCGCGGCGTCGGCGTGCTCATGCTCTCCGGCGTGGCGCTGTACGCGTTCATGCGCGCCGTGAGCCCGACGGCTTCCCTGCCGGACGCGATCGGCATCGGCTCGCTGGCGGTGGCGCTCGGCAACCTGATGGGGCCGCTTCCGCTGACCGGGCTGGTGAAGGATCTCGGGATGGTCCTCCTCCTCGAGCCACTGTACGGATCGAGCGCCGTGGCGCTCGGGCTCGTCGTGGCATGGCGGTTGTGGATGATCGCCGTCGAGGTCAGCTGGCTCGTGTTGGCGACGGCGTGGGTTCGGATCGCCCGCCCGGACGACGAAGGGGGTTAGGGGGTCACTACCACCATCGGACCCCTCGACGTGCCGGGACCCATCGCCGGATCGACGCGGATCGACCGCGCTACGACGTTCGGCGTATTGCGCCGTCCGCACGCCTCTGGCACGCTCCTCCAGTACGCTCCTCCGGCACGCTCGATGAAGCATTCCGTCCGCGTGCGCCATCCCCGGGAGTCCTGAATTGACCCAGCCCTCGATCCGCCGCGTCGTCAGCGCCTCATCCGTCCTTATCGCCCTGCTGACGGCCGGCTGCTCCGCCTTCCGCAGCCCGCTCATCACGGGGCAGAACTATCTGGCGCAAGGAGACAACGAACGGGCGCTCCTGGCGTTCGACAAGGCGATCGAGCGCGGGATCGACCTGCCGTTCGCGTACGCCAACCGCTGCATCGCCAACGACGCGCTCCTGCTCCACAACGAGGCCGTCGGCGATTGCACGAAGTCCCTCGAGCTGACCGAGGCGTCGTCGCCGGAGGGCTACAACCGCTACGAGGTCCTGAACAACCGGGCCGTGGCCTACATCAACCTGCGCCGGCGCGACGAGGCGCGGGCGGACCTCGATGCCGCGCTCGAACTCAAGCCCGACTACGCCGAGGCGATCGCGAACATCGGCCGGCTGTACATCGACGACGGGGACTACGTGACGGCGATCGAGAAGCTGGACGAAGCGCTCGCGATCAACGACCAGCTTTCGCAGGCGTTCGGCAACCGCGGCTTCGCGCACCAGAACCGGGGCGACAACGTCAAGGCGATGGCGGACTTCGATCGGGCGATCGCGATCGACAACAACATCGACGCGTGGCAGAACCGGGCGATGCTGAACTACTCGCTCGGCCGGTTCAACGCCGCCTACGAGGACTTCCAGACGATCCAGCGGATCGCCGATCACGGCAGCAGCGCGTACTACATGGCCGACTCGCAGGTGAAGCTGCTCGAGAGCCGCCCGACGGATCGCGCCGACGACGACTTGTCGGACTACACGCCCGAGGCGCCGGACGCGTACGACGAGCCCGCGGTGACCGACGTCCTGACGGACACCGCCCTCCTGACGGACACGCTGGCCGTGACGGACACCGCGACGATCGAAGCGCCGTGATCGCAGCCGAATCCGGGGCGTTGAGGCGCCGATTCGTGGGCTTTCCCTCGGCAATACACCGAAAGTCGTAGCCGATTCGGCCCACGGTGCACCCCACGGACCATGGGCGGCGGCCGATCGGCCGCCTACACTGAGCTCCCGTCGGTGGGGATGCCTCCACCGCAATCCGGTGTCGAGGCCCCCAGAGGCGCCGATGAGGTGCCGAACCCGATCTCACAGGAATCCACAAGGAGCGGACCCGAGATGAAGAAGCTCGTCGTAATGACGGCCGGTGTTGGAGTGGTGGCGGGCGTGGCGATGGCCGCGGCCGGGATGTTCCAGGGTGGGCAGCCGGCGGTGTGGCGCCAGCCGCCTGGCCGGGATCCAGGGAGCAGGCGCGACGGGTATCCAGGTGCAGAACCTGGACGCGACGCAGTCGGCGACGGTGTTGGCGGACTTCTACAAGCAGAGCACGTCGGCGGTGACGGCGATCCAGGTGTCGCGGCCGAACGTACCGGCGGGCGGCGCGGTGAACATGTACCTGCCGACGGTGACGGAGCTGACGAACGGCGCGTACGCGGCGATCATCAGCGCCGACCGCCAGATCGCGGCGATCGCGCGCACGGACTGGACGACGTCGGGCGCTGCGGCGATCTACTCGAACGTTCAGCCGGGCAAAGGAAGTGTTCGTGCCGTTGTCGGTCATCAAGTACTACGGCCAGACGTCGCTCGTGTCGATCCAGAACACGGACACGGGCCAGGTGGCCACGGTGACCGTTGAGCTGTTCGCGCAGGGCAACACGACGGCGGTGGTGAACAAGACGTACCAGGTGCAGCCGGGTTCGTCGGTGACGCTCGACCTTTCGAAGGACGCGGCGTTCATCGGCGTGCAGCCGAACACGCCGGGCGGCTTCCTGGGTTCGATGAAGGTGACGAGCGCGGTGGACGTGGGCGTCCAGTCGTTCGTCGACATCGAGAGCAGCCAGAAGGCCGTGTACGCGTTCGAAGGCGTGCCGCCGGAAGGCGCCGCGATGAAGCTGTACGCGCCGCTGATCCGCAAGGAGCAGCTGGCGGGGACGAACGCGGGCGGGGCGAAGGGCTTCTCGACCGGTATCTCGGTCGTGAACCCGACGAACGCGCCGGTGAACGTGACGGCGAAGTACTACGGTGGCTCGGCGGAGTGCGCCGGCAACTCGTACACGGAGGGCCCGGCGGCCATTCCGGCGGGTTCGAGCCACGTGTTCTACCAGCCGACGGCGGCGACGCTGCCGAAGGGCTGCGTGGGTTCGGCCGTGCTCGAGTCGGATGGCAACATCCTGGCGATCGTGAACGACTCGAAGAACCTGACCGAGACGTCGGCTGCGTACAACGCGGTTCCGGCGGCGCAGGGCGCGACGAAGGTGGCCTTGCCGCTGGCGCGCCGCGGTCACACGACGGCGAAGTTCACGACGGGCATCCAGGTGATGAACATCGGCACCGGGCCGGCGAACATCGAAGTCGTGTTCGCGGATGACAAGGGCGTTGGCCTGAGCTCCTGCGGCGCGGCGTGCAAGGTCGTGGTCCAGCCGTTGAACGCCTGGACGTTCTTCCCGAGCAACTCGCCGAACGCGATGCCGGTGAACTCGTTTGGCTCCGCGGTCGTCACCAGCGACCAGCCGATCGTCGTCATCGTGAACGACATCTCGGAAGTCGGTTCGGTCGACGCTGCCACCTACAACGGCATCAAGGCCGACCTCAAGGCATTGCCCCGGCGGCCGAAGGGCCGCCAAACTGAGGGGCTAACCTCCGATCACCGGAAATCGCCGGGCCCCGCGTGCAAGCGCGGGCCCAGTCCTGCTGGCGCGTCCGCGCCGGGATTGGGATGCGGATCGGGTGGGCGCTGCGTTCATGGGAGGCAGATGGTTGGCCGCTCAGACAACGTTGGTCCGGCTGCGGATCACAGGTGATCTGAGGCGAGATCGCCGGCAATCGGGGCGCAGGTCACTGTGGTCTGGCGGTCTACGAATGGTGATCTGAGAACGGGGCCATAGCGGCACACGCATCCGTGCGCCCACCCCCCGTGTATCATCCACCCCCCATGACCCACCCCGCCCCGACACCCATCACCGTCCCGTGCCCCGCCTGCCGCACGGACGCCCACACCCCCCTCCACGTCGCCCGCGACCGCTGGTTCGACGGCCCCGGCACGTTCCGCTACGCCAGATGCGCGTCCTGCGGCCTCACCTACCTGCGCGAGCGGCCGGCGCCCGCGGCGATGGCGGACTACTACCCGCCCGACTACGTCCGGCGCGGCAAGGGTCCCGCCTGGCTGCTCCGCTGGTTTCGCGCCCGCGACCTGCGCCGCCGCGTCGCGCTCGTCCGCGGCCTCGCCGGGGCGGGCGGGCGCGTGCTGGACGTCGGGTGCGCTACGGGGGCGTTTCTTCATGCGGCGCGCACCGCCGGGCTCGTGATCGCGGGCGTCGAGCCGGCGCCGTGGGCGGCCGAGGCGGCGCGGGCGCGCGGGATCCCGGTCTGGTCGACCACCGTCGACCGGGCCGACCTGCCGGCGGCCGCGTTCGACGTCGCGACGCTGTGGGACGTCGTCGAGCACCTGGACCATCCGGCCGACGATCTGCGGCACGTGGCCGCGTCCGTCAAGCCGGGCGGGTGGCTCGTCGTCACGACGCCCGTTCTCGACGGCTGGGAGGCCAGGCTCTGGCGCACGCGCTGGCCGGGCTGGGACACGCCGCGGCACCTGGTGGTGTTCAGCCGGTCGACGCTGGAGCGAACGCTGGCCGACGCCGGGTTCCGGCTCTCGCACTGGACGTACCTCAGCGAAAGCTATCTCCTGACCGCGCTCGCGATCTCGCTGGCCGCCAAGGAGCGCCTGCCGTCGCCGATCGCGCGAAGCCTGCGCTTCGTGCTCCACGTCCGCCCGGTCCGCCTCGTCGCCCAGCCGCTGTTCCGGTTGCTCGACCGGGCTCTCGGCGGCTCGTGGGTCACGGCCGTGGCGCAGCGGGTCGACGCCGACGACGCCGACGGCGGCGACGGCAATGGCAATGGAAATGGCAACGGCGATGGCGATGATCGTGCCCACCGCGCTGCCGGATCGGAAGGCTGACCCGTGCGCGTCATCGCCGGCTCCGCCAAGGGCCGCCGCCTGGCCATGGTCCCAGGCGACGCGACCCGCCCGATCACGGACCGCGCCAAAGAGGCCCTGTTCAGCATGCTCGGCCCCGACCTGCCCGGCGCGCGCGTCCTCGACCTCTTCGCCGGGACGGGCGGCGTCGGGATCGAGGCCCTCAGCCGCGGCGCGGCATGGTGCGACTTCATCGACCGCGAGCTGGCCGCCGTCAAGACGGTGCGCGCAAACCTGACCGCCACCGGCCTTGCCGACCGCGCGCGGGTGATGCGCCGCGACGCGTTCGACGTCCTCGCCACGACGCCCGACGTGCCGTACGATATCGTCTTCGTGGCGCCGCCCCAGTACAAGGGCATGTGGCTGCGCGCCCTGCTGGCGCTGGATGCCCGGCCCGAGATCGTCGCCGCCGACGGCGGGCAGGTCGTCGTGCAGATCCACCCCCGCGAGGCGGTGGTGCCGGACGTGAAGCACTTCGAGCGCTTCGACGAGCGGAAGTACGGGAGCGTGCTGTTGCAGTTCTGGACGCGGCGATGATCGAACCCCCCTCCCCTCGACGCCGCGCGGCCGAGCGCACGACCGTCGCGCACACCGGCGCCGTGCCGGTCCCGTCCGACCCAACCGCCTGGAAGCGCCGCGACGCGATCCATCACGACCGCGAGGCTGCCCGCTACGACCGTCTGATCGGCCGTGAGTTCGCCCCGTACCAGCAGCTCTGGACGGCACGGCCGTGGGCGGAGCGCCTGGCGGCGGACGGCGCGCGCGTCGTCCTGGACATCGGTTGCGGGACGGGGCGCACGACGCTGCCCGTCGCCGCTGCCGGACCGGCCGTCGTCGCGCTGGACATGTCGCGCGGCATGCTCAAGCAGGCCGTCGCCAAGGCGAACGCGGCCGGAATCGCCGGCGTCTGGCCGCTGATCGCCGATGCCGAGCACCTACCGCTGGCCGACGGCGCGGTCGACGCCGTCGTCTGCCAGGGCGTGCTCCACCACCTGCCGGACGTCCGCGTGGCGCTGGTCGAGGCGGACCGCGTTCTCGCTGAACCCCGGCGATCGGACCCGGCGGCGGCCGGCGGACATCCTCGTCGTCGTCGCGCGGCGCAACCGTGCGGCGGCGGGGGCGTAGAGGATGGCCGAACGTGGAGGAGGGCAAGTGAGAAGTCAGACGATCGGACGACGGATCCTTGGCGCGATCACCGTGGCCGTCGTCGCCCTCGCGTGGACGGGTGGCGGTCGCGCGTCCGCGCAGAGCAAGCAGGCCCACTACCAGACCTACGCCGTCGACGTCGCCGTCCAGCCGGACGGCACGTTCGACGTGGTGGAGGACATCACGGTGTCGTTCGACGCGGGCGCTTTCACGACCGGCTACGTCGACCTGTCCCGCGAAGGCGCGGCCGGCATCCACGGGGCCCGGGTCGACGCGCCCGACCAGCCGTACGCCGAAGGCGACGGCGATCCGAACACGTTCAGCGTGACGCCACGCGGCGACCTGATCCGCGTCCAGTGGTGGTTCCCCGAGATCCGGGCGCCGCGCTCCGCCCGGTTCATCGTCCAGTACACCGTGACGGGCGCGCTGCGGGCGTACGAGGGCGGCGACCAGCTGTGGTGGACGGTCATCCGGCCCGATCGGCCGCTCGTGGAAAACGCCGTCATCACGGTCACGCTGCCGGACGCCGTGCCGGGCTGGACGGACGGCAGCGGCTACGTCCAACCGCGGCCGAACGCGGCGTGGCGGCCGGTCCCGGCCGATCGCGTCTCGGACCGCGTGCTGCGGATCCGGGTCGAGGACGTCGAGAACGGCGCCTCCGTCGAAGTGCGCGGCCAGTGGCCGCACGGCTACGTTCAGGCCACCGAGACCGCCTTCCAGGCCGACCTCGATGCCGAACGGGTGGACGAGCAGGCCGAGATCGACGCGGCCCGCGGCGGCGCGACGTCGACCGGTCAGGCCGACGGCTGGCTGGCCCTGTTCAACCTCATCGTGGCGCTGCTCAGCGTCGTCGCGCTGGCCAGCGGCCTGTTCGGCGTCTACTGGGTGTGGTACCAGCGCGGCCGCGACCCGGAGTTCGATCTCGGCGTCGACTACCTGGCCGAGCCGCCGAGCGACCTCGCGCCCGGCGTCGTCGGCACGCTGCTGGACGAGGAAGCCCACCTGCGCGACGTCCTTGCGACGCTCGTCGACCTGGCACGGCGCGGCGAGCTGCGGATGGTCGAGGTCAGCGAGGGCGGGTTCCTCGGCATCGGCGTCCGTCAGGACATCCTGTTCGAGCGGGCGCCGGACGCGGGCAGCGCAGGCGCGCCATCGACGCTCTCGAAGTTCGAAGCGGCGCTCGTCGAGGCGGTCTTCGGCCGCAGCGACCGGCGCAAGCTGTCCGACCTCAAGAACGCCTTCTACAGCGAGCTCCCGGCGCTCTACAGCCAGCTGTACGAGAGCGTCGTGGACGCCGGCCTGTTCACGGCGCGTCCCGACAAGACGCGCGGGCAGTACATTGGGCTCGGCATCGGCGGCGTCGTCTTGAGCATCGTCCTGTTCGTCGCCACGATCCTGCTCGTCGAGACGATCCCGCTGGCGATGTGCCTGCCGGGGGTGCTGCTCATCGTCAGCATCGCCGCGCTGCTCACCGCGTCGGCGATGCCGCGCAAGACGCCGGCCGGGGCCGAGGCCGCGGCGCGCTGGCGGGCCTTCCGCGACTGGCTGGTCAACATCGAGCAGCAGCGCGGCCATCTCGAGACGGCCGGCGACCTGTTCGATCGCTACCTGCCCTACGCGGTGGCGTTCGGTATCGACCGCCAATGGATCGCGGCGTTCGCCCGCGTGGACGCCGCGGCGCCGCCGTGGTACGTTCCGGCCGGTCAGGATGCACGCGGCCGGCCGTGGGTGGATTGGGGCCGCGGACCGCGGCCGTTCGACCACGGCGCCGGTTCGGGGCGCATGGGCGGCGGCCCGCTCGGCCCGTCCGGCGACGGCGCGTCGGGCGGCATGCCGGACCTGCAGGGCGCCAGTGATCGCCTCGGGGGCGGGTTGTCCGCGCTCTCGGGGAGTCTCTCCTCCATGCTCTCGAGCGCCGCCGTCGTTTTCGGCAGCCAGCCGGCGCCGTCCGGCGGTTCCGGTTGGTCGGGCGGTTCGGGCGGCGGCGGTTGGTCGGGCGGCGGGTTCAGCGGCGGCGGTGGCGGTGGCGGCGGAGGAGGCGGAGGAGGTTTCGGATGATGCGGAATGCACGACTGCTCGGGATCGTCGTCGGCGTGGCGGCCGTTGGGCTGTTCATGGCGGCGCTCGGCTGGCTGAACGGCGCTCGGGCCGACGGCGTGCTGTCCGGCGGAGGGTATGCGCTCGGCCTGTTCGGTGCGCTGCTGGCCACGCTGCCGCTCGGCGGGATGGCCGTGCTCCTCTTCGCCCGCGGCAGCGCCGACACGGATGCGCAGGCGCGCGCGGCCCAGCTGCGAAAGCTGTTGAACCTGGTGCTGACGAAAGGCAAGGTCTCGATCGGCGAGGCCGTGACCGAACTCGAAGCGCCGCGCGAGACGGTGCGGGCCCTCCTGCTGGAGGCCGTCGGCCGCGGCCTGTTCTCGGGCTACGTGAACTGGTCCGAAGGCGTGCTCTACAGCCGCGAGGGCGCCGCCGGCGTCCAACCCTGTCCGAACTGCGGTGGGACGATCGACATCGCCGGCCGCGGCGTGCTGCAGTGCCCGTACTGCGGCACCGAGATCTTCCAGGCGCTCGGCGACGGCCAGGCCACCGTGCGCGGTGTCGCGCCGCCGGCCGGCGGCGGGCCGGATGCGCTGCGCCCGGACAAGGTGGCCGACGGAGCGATCGCGTTCGACGGCGGCGGACCGAACGATGGCGCGGAAGCCGGCACCGGTGCCGGGGGCGGGCCCGACGGCAGCCCTGACGGCAGCTCCGACGGCAGCTCCGACGATGGACCGGGCGGCGGTGCGCGTCCGTGACGACGCCGTGGCCACCTCCGACCCACGGATCGACCGCCGCCGGCGCAGCCCCGGCGGATGGCACGCCGATCGGCGCCGCCGACGCAGACGCGCCGCCGCCCTCGACCGCTGCCGGCTACGCCGATGCTGCGCGCCGCGATGCGACGGAACGGGCGGCGCGCGCCGCGTTGGCCGCGGCCGCGCGCACTGCCCGTGACCGGGTGGGCGACATGCAGCGACGCGGCGTGGATGCCGGACGGATGGCGGAAGCGGCGCGGATCGAGGCGGTCCTCGGCCGGCTGAACCGCGTGATCGACCGCTTGTCGTCGCCGACGAAGTCCGGGCCGTGGTTCGCCGCCAAGGCGCTGCCGGCGGACGCCGCCGCGTGGCTGGCCGATGCCGATCGCCGGCTCTCGCTGGCGCTGGCGGAGCTGGCGACGACGGCGGCCGGCGGCGATCCGACGGCGGCCGATGTCCAGGCGTGCGACGGGGTCGTCGGTGAGGCCGGCGCGTTGCTGGACGGTCGGCGGGATGCGCTGGCGGCGCGCGATTGGACGCCGCGGGCCGTCCAGGCCGGGCTGGCGGCCGTGGCGCCGGGTGAACAGGTCAGCGACGACGGGCGCTTCCATCGCGTCGTCGAGGTCGCGCGCTTCGCGCGGGGCGACGTCGGCGTGTCGCTGGCGGACGGGCTCGTGCTCTGGGAGGACCGGGACGGGCGTCGGATCACGTTCGAGGCCGCTGCCGCCGGACCGCCGGATTGGCCGCCGCCGCCGGTGCTCGAGCTGGCGGACGACACGTTCCGTGCGGCGTGGTCGGACGACGGCGCGGCGGTCGTGCGCGGGCCGGCGGGGCGGCGGAGCGTCGCTGCGCCGCGGGCGTTCATGGCCGGCGATGCGGGCGGGTGGCTTTGGCTGGCGGTGGCGCGGCCCGGAGACGGCCCGGCCGCTTGGCGCGGCGTCGGCGTCGAGGCCGACGCGGGGTCCGGCAGCGGGTGACACCCGGCGCCGAGTAGCGGCGACGGGCAGCGCGAGCAGCGCGCGGACGAGGGCGGTGGGCATCGTGCCGGCCGCCGACCACAAGGAGAACGAACGATGGCGATCCTCGACCTCATCGAATGGGACAACCCGGGACCGAACGAGATGGTGCACCGCGTGCCGGAGTGGGGCTCGGGCGAGTTCCGGCTCGGCTCGCAGCTGGTGGTGCGCGAGTTCCAGTCGGCCGTCTTCTTCCACAACGGCCTGGCGCAGGACACGTTCTCGGCTGGGCGGTACACGCTGTCCACCGAGAACATTCCGCTCCTCACAGGACTCATGGGGCTGCCGTTCGGCGGAAAGAGCCCGTTCCGGACCGAGGTCTATTTCGTGAGCCACCGCACGTTCCTCGACGTGAAGTGGGGCACGACCCAACCGGTGGCGCTGCGCGACCCGGACCTCGGCGTCGCCCGGCTGCGGGCGTTCGGGACGATGGCGATCGATATCGACGACGCCGGCCTCTTCATCAACAAGATCGTCGGCGGTCAGGGCCTGTACACGACGAACGACATCGTCGGCTACCTGCGCGGCATCGTCGTCGCGCGCCTGTCGGACCTGCTGGGCGAGAGCGGCATCGGCCTGTTCGATCTGCCGTCCAAGTACGATGAGCTTGCCGCCGGGCTCGCGGCGCGGCTGCGCGACGCCTTCCTGTCCGTCGGGATCGCGCTCAAGCAGGTCTACATCACGAACATCTCGGCGACCGAGGAGACGCAGGCCGCCATCGACGAGCGCGCGGCGATGGGTGCGATCGGCGACATGGATGCCTACTTGAAGTTCAAGGCCGCCCGGATGCTCGGCGGCGGGGGCGGCGGCGGGGGCGGAGCCGGTGACGCGGCTGCCGCGGGCATGGGCCTCGGCGCCGGCGCCGGAATGGGCGCGATCCTGGCGCAGATGATGGGCTCGGCGATGCAGGCCCCGGCCGCGCGGGCCGGTGCGCCGGCCGGCGATGACCGCGACGCGTCGCTCGAGGAGGTCTTCACCGGCCTGCAGGTGCTCGCGAACCGCCAGCTGGCCGTGCCCGCCACCGAGCGCGCCGAGGTCGTCAGCGCGCTCGAGGCGCTGCGGATCGAGCTCGCGGCTGCCGTGCCCGACCTCGAGGCCGTTCGGCAGCGCCGGCAGACCACGGTCGAGCGCTGGCCGTGGCTGGCGGATGAGCTCGAGGGAGTCTTCCGCCAGCCGACCGTCACGGCGGCGCTCGTGCGGGCGGCCAGCCGGTACACGGCGGGCTGATGCCCTTCGGTCGCCCTTGTTCGAGGATCGGCGGGGCCGGTCGGCCTTGCGGCCGCGTTCGCACCTATGCTAGCCTTCGCGCCGCGCATTCGGCGTGCGCCCCCCCCCGTTTGCGCGCGCCGGCCGACGGACCCAGGAGGTCGGGCTTATCGACGGTTTCCCTCGACGCAGCGCGCGGCGCTGCAGCGGCTGCGGCTCGACGCTGCTCGCCAACGAGCGCAACTGCTCGGTGTGCGGCACGCGGGTGCCATGGCGGCTGACGCGCCGCGGTGTCCTCGTCGAGAGCGCGGCGGCCGTTGTCGGCCTCGCGGCGATCGTCGCGGCGATCCTGGTGTGGCGGTCGGGAGCGCCCGGCCAGCTGCCGGCGCCGCCCGCCGTCGTGCTTCGCGGCACGGACGTGGCGGTTGTGGTTCCTCCGACGATGGCGGTGAGCGTCGCGACGGCCGTCGTCACGGCCACCGCCACCCTGCCCCCGTTGCCGACCCCGGCCGCTCCGCCGGCCCTCGAGCACACGATCGCGTCCGGTGACACGCTCTGGAACATCGCCTCCGAGAACGACACGACGGTCGAGGCGATCCTGGCGGCCAACGTCGGCGAGCTGACGCTCGACCGTCTGTCGATCGGGCAGGTGATCAAGATCCCGCTGTCCGACGCCCTGCCGCCGGCCGACGCGCTCGTCCAGGAAGCGCCTCCAGCGGTCGACGCCGCTGCGCCCGCGACGGACACGCTGGCCGCGGACATCCTGGCCAGGGCCGGTGCGGCCGATGGTCTGACCGTCGTCGTCCAGGCGGTGTCCGTCACCGTCGCGGCGGACGACACGCTGTCGACGCTGGCGGAAGCGAACGGCGTGACGGTGGAGGACGTTGTGGCCGCAAACGGCTTGGCGGACGCCGACGCGATCCTCCAGCTCGGTCAGGTGCTCGTGATGAAGACGGCCGAGGTCGTGACGGCGACGCCGCTGCCGGGCGGGATCGCCGGCGGGCAGCCCGGCTCGGACGCCGGGCAGGCCGCGCAGCAGGAGCCGCTGACGGACGACGCCGACCGCTACGCCGCCCCGCTCGCGCTGTCGCCACTCTTCGGCACGGCCATCACGGGGGATGCGCCGATGCTGCGCTGGTCGTCCATCGGGCGGCTGCCGCCCGGCATCGCGTACATCGTTCTGCTGAACGAGGCCGATGCGCCGATCGACGAAGCCGTGCGCGTGACCGTCCGCGGCGGCGCGACGGCGGCGCGGATACCGGCGCGCTTCCGCCCGGCCCTCGGGGCGAGCCGTGAACTCGTCTGGGCCGTGGCCGTCGGCCGGATCGGCGACAGCCTGCTCGGCTCGGACGATCCGACCGTGCTGTCCGGCGACGTGAACTGGATCGCGTTCACGTGGACGGTGGGCGATGGGCCGACGCCGTCGGTGGAGCCGTAGGGGCGGCCCCCCGTGGCCGCCCTGCACGGGTGAACGATCCCCTCTCGGCCGGCCGACGACGTGCACCACTCCACAACACAAGCCAATCGTGCGCCCCTACCGCCGCAACCACCCCCATAACCGTTCGAACAACCCCGGCTCCTCCGGCGTCCCCGCCGCCGGCGTGCTCGGCGTGGCCAGCGCCACCTGGACGGGCTGGTCGCCGGGGCGGACCATGTGCTGGTCCTCGCGTGCCCAGCGCTCCACGTAGGCGTCGCTGCCGGCGAAGGCGGTCTCGGTCTGGATGGCGGCCGTCTCGGTCTCGAGCGCTGCGACGCGCGCCGCCAGCGAGAGGCGCTTGGCCTCGGCGCTCTGGGACACGGCGAACTGGCGGGCGAGCCGAACGGTGTACACCGACAGCAGCGCCAACACGGCCAGCACGACGACGCGGCGTGCGCCCGGGCTGCTGGCGCGGGAGAGGGGCGGCGCGGGCGGCGGCGGGCGCCGCGGCGGCTCCGACCGCACGGGCTCAGACTGCATGGGCGCGGACGGTGCTGACGTCGCTGCCGTTGGCTCGGCCGGCGTTGGCTCGGCCGGCGTCGGCTCGACCGGCCATGGCCCTTCCGGCGTCGTCCCGGGCGGTGTCGACGGTCCCATCGGCTCACCTCGCAGTACGGTCGATCGGGGCAACGGATCGACCTATTGTCCGAAGATTACCCGTCCGAAGACCAACGTCCGAAGATCACGGATCGAAGATCACTGTTCGAAGATCACTTCCCGAAGATCACTTCCCGAAGATGCGCTCCGTCCGAACGAACCAGTCGCGCGCGGTGAAGTGGCGGTCGGCCGGCTCGGCGAGGAACGCCGGCAGCTGGACGCCGCCGAGGTTCGGGTCGACCACCGCCGTCGTGTAGACCGGATGATAGAGCAGGAGGGCGGGTTGGAGCTCGGCGAAGCGGGCCTGGAAGAGGCCGTACAACCTGCGCCGCCCGTCGACGTCTTCGGGGGTCATCTGTCGGACCGCCACGAGCAGCTGGTCGGACTGGGCGTCGGCGTAGCCGGCGAAGTTCAGTCCGGACTCCGACTGCGAGCTGTGCCACAGTGGGTATGGGTCCGGGTCGTCGTCCATGCGGGCGCGGACGCCGTACAGCGCCGCTTCGTAGCTCCGCTCCGTCAGCGCCGTGCGGATCTCCTCCTGGCCGACGGGCCGCACGTCGACGCCGATGCCGACGTTCTGCCAGTCGTCGCGCAGACGGCCGGCAACGGCCAGGAGCTCGGTGTCGCCGGTGAACACGTCGAGCGCAAAGCGCAGCGGGCGGCCGTCGCGGTCGCGGATCCCGTCGCCGTCGATGTCGATCCAACCGGCGTCCGTCAGCAGCTGCTCGGCCGCGGCGCGGTCGAACGTGGGCGCGGGCACAGTGGCGTCGTACGCCCATGAGCCGGGCGGGATCGGGCTCTTGGCCACGGCGCCTTGGCCGCGCAGCACGTCCTGGATGATCCCGCTCCGGTCGATCGCCAGGCCGAGGGCGCGCCTGACCGGTGCGTCGGCGAACAGCACTTTGGCCGGGTTCAGGTAGACGAGCGTGTAGTCGCCCGTCAC
This sequence comes from Candidatus Avedoeria danica, assembly GCA_016703025.1. Classification (NCBI taxonomy): domain Bacteria; kingdom Bacillati; phylum Chloroflexota; class Ardenticatenia; order Candidatus Epilineales; family Candidatus Epilineaceae; genus Candidatus Avedoeria; species Candidatus Avedoeria danica. The sequence continues at coordinate 1,778,769 of JADJCV010000004.1, read as the reverse complement.
GGCGTTGAGCTGGCGCACGTCATCGCCCAGCAACGCGAGCGCGTCCGGGGTCACGCCGCCCATCAGCTGGACCTCGCGCCGCCCGAGCGCCTCGAGCGCGGCCGCCTGGCTGTCGTAGAAGCGCAGCGTCATGCCGTCAAGGTAGGGCTGGCGGCGGGTGATGTCCCAGTGGCGCTGAAATCGCACGAGCCGGATCTGGTCCTGCTCGAGGCCGCCCGGCAGGTCGAGGCGCCAAGGTCCGGTGCCGATCGGGGCCAGCGTCGAGGCCTCGTGGCGGGCGATCTCACCGATCGGCACGGCGGCGAAGATGTGGGCCGGGACGAGCGCCATCGTCGTGGCCGCCAGGAACGGCGCGAACGGCTCGCGCAGCGTGATGCGGACCGTCGTGGCATCGACCGCCTCGACCACGGCGTCCCGCCACGCCGCGGCGAGCGGGTGCTTGGCGGTCCCGACGGCGTCGTCGCCGGCCAGCCGGGCCGTGAAGACGACGTCGTCGCTCGTCACCGGATAGCCGTCGTGCCAGACCGCATCGCGCAACTGGAAGGTGTACACGCGGCCGTCGTCGCTGATCGACCACTCCGCGGCCAGGTCGGGCCGAATCGAGCCGTCGCTGTCGGGGCGGGTCAACCCGCTGAACAGCAGCCGCGCGACGTCGATCTCGACATCGCTCGTGGACAGCACCGGGTTGAACGTGCCCGGACGGCCGACGACGGCTTCGACGACCTGTCCACCGCGGGCCGGTCGATCCTCGAACGCGCGGTTGGAGACGAACAGCAGGACAAGGCCGATGAGCGCGACGCCGGCGGCGGCAAGCGCGATCTGCCAGCGCAGGTTGCGGAGCAAGGCTCAGCTGCTGTAGTAGACGGACAGAAACGCCAGCAGCAGGAACAGGCCCGCGAAGACGACGGTCATGTCGAACACCGTCTTCTCGACGCCGCGCCGTGTCCGATACAGGTTCTCTCCGCCGAACATGTCCCCCAGGCCACCGTTGCGGGCTTGGAGCATGACGAGGCCGACGAGGCACGTCGCGATGACGATCATCGCGATCTTGACGTAATCCACGAATCCCATGTGATCCTCCACCGGCGCCGCACCGCGGCCCCGTTCAGGCAAGATCGGCATTCTAGCCGCGCATCGCTCGTCCGGTCAACGCATCCGCTTGCGCCGGGGGCCGGATCGGCGCTCCGGACCGTCGCTAGCCGACGACGGGCACCCACCAGAACGCCATCGCCAGCATCGCATACACCGCGATGAGCAGGACGCCCTCGAGCCAGTTCGACGCCCCGTCGTGCGCCACGAGCGTGGCGACGCCGCTGGCGGCAGCCAGTGAAACGAGCTCGAGCGGGCTGAAGATGAGGTCCATCGGCTGGCCGAGGAGGAGCGAGAGGAACACGAGCAGCGGGGCGACGAAGAGGGCGATGTGGATCCCGGCGCCGAGCGTGACCGCCAGGCTGACGTCCGAGCGGTTGCGCCACGCCATCTCGACGCCGACGAGGTGGCCCGAGACGTTCGTGGCCAGGGGGATGATCACGAGGCCGAGAAAGGTTTCGGACACGGCGTGGTCGCGCGTCAGCGGTCCGATCTGATCGACGAGCTCGTGGCCGAGCCAGCCGATCCCGAGCAGCGCGACGGCCAGCGTGCCGAGCGCACGGCCGAGCGGCCAGCGCGGCGCGGCCGCTCGGGGTGGGGTGATGCCGGTGCCGTCGCCGTCCCAGTAGAGCGCGAAGTAGAGCGCCAAGGCATACACGATCAACATGATGGCCGCGACGGCCTCGCTCAGGCTCTCGACCGGGCCGCTGTTCCGCACGTGCGGCACGAACGTCCCGTAGAGCGCCGGCACGGACAGCGCGATGACGGAGAGCACCATCATCGTCGCCGAGAGCTCGGCCTGCTCGCGGTTGAAGTACTGGCGCCGGTGCTTCAGCCCGCCGACGAAGAACGCCAGGCCCATCACGAGCAGCAACATCGAGAGCAAGGCGCCGGTGATGCTGGACTTCACGAGCCCGTGCCGCCCCGCCGCGAGCGCCATCGCGCACACGATCAGCTGGGGCGCGTAGGCCAGCGTCGCGGTGAGCAGGCCGCCCGCACGCGCGCTGGCGCGCGCTGCCGCCTCTTCGATCGCCCGGCTGACGAGCCTTGAAAGCGGGATGAGCCCGAGCACCGCCGTTCCGAAGACCCACATGGAGTCCGCCCCCGCGGCCGCGAGCGCCGGCGTGAGCGGCACGCACACCAGCAGGGCGTACAACGACCGGAGCGGCTTGAGGTTCATCGGTCCACCGCCGCCGGGTGCCGGCGCCGAACGAACGCGCCGGCTGCAACTCGCGGCCCGGGCGTCGCCCCCGCCTGAAAGAGCGCGGCCGGTGCGCCGGCCGGCACGACGAGCGCCAGCGCGCCCGGCACGACGCTGAAGCGCACCGGCGTCGTGCCCCACGGTTCGGCGTCGACGTGCACCGCCTGCGGCGGACGGCCCACGACGTGGACGACTTCGGCCGGCGTGGCCAGCGGGTGGTCCGAGTCGGATCGTCCGAGGACGACACGACGGACGAACGCGCCGGGCGACGCGGCGTGGCCGGCGCGGAGCCACGCGCCGAGCGCTCCCCGCTGCGTGTCGCCCATGAGCACCACGGCGTCCAACCGGCCGTCGTCGAGGCGCGCCTCCGGGGCGAGGTGCACGAGGCCGGCGTAGAGCGGGATGTTGTGGAGGACGATGCCGCGGAGCCAACCGCGCGTTCGCACGCCGTCGATCCGCACGACGGCCTCGCCGCCGTGCTCGCGCATGGCGCTCCGCAGCGCGACCCAGGCGAAGCCAAGCGCACCGAAGCGTTCCTTCAATGGCCGCCCGGGGCCCTCGATCGTCGCCACGATGGCCGCGTCGAGGCCCACGCCGGCCCACAGCAGGAAGTGCCGCCCGGGTCTGCCCGTCGGCTCGGCCAGCCCGAGGTCGACACGCCGGATCACGCCAGCGGCGAGCGAATCGGCGGCGGCCGATAGGTCGGGCGTGCGCAACGGGCTGGGCCAACGCACGAGGCCGAGCTGCGCGGCCAGGACATTGGCGGTGCCGGCCGGCAGGATCGCCAGCGCCGTCGCCGAACCGGCCAGCCCGTTCGCCACCTCGTTCACGGTGCCGTCACCGCCTGCGACGGCCACGACCTCGATGCCGTCGGCGGCCGCCGAACGCGCAAGGGATGTGGCGTCGCCGGGGCCGCCGGTCCAGTGCCACGCAATCGACCAGCCGCGCCGTCGCCACCGTTCGACGGCGACTTCGAGAGCGGCCAGGCGGCCGCCGCGGCCGGCCGACGGGTTGGCGATCACGCAGGCGGCGACCGGGCCGCTCAGCCGGCGCGGGGGCATGGCGACCGCCGGGCGGTGCGGCGAAATGTTCGGCTTCACGGCGCGGGATTATACCGTCGCTTCGCCACGCCCGTCGCGTTCGACTACAATCGCGCGCCGTGACTGCGGACACCCCACTGCCCAGCCCAGCCGCCGGTGACCCGGCGCTCGTTCTCAACGGTCGTTATCGTCTGCTAGACGTGATCGGCGAGGGCGGCATGGCGGTTGTGTGGCGGGCGGAGGACACCGAGCTCTCGCGGATCGTCGCGGTCAAGCTGCTGCGCGACCAGTTCGCGTCTGATCCGGAGTTCCTCGAGCGGTTCCGGGCCGAGGCGCGGTCGGCGGCGGCGCTCAACCAACCGGGCGTCGTTGGGTTGTACGACGTGGGCAAGGATGGCGGTCGCCACTATCTGGTCATGGAGTTCGTGCCGGGCCGCGATCTGAAGTCCGTCATCCGACACGACGGGCCGCTCTCGCCGGCTCGGGCGGTGGACATCGCGGCACAGCTGGCGCATGCCGTCGGTGCGGCGCACAGTCAGGGTCTGATCCACCGCGACCTCAAGCCGCAGAACGTCATCATGGCCAGCGCGACCGGCCGCCCGAAGGTGGCCGACTTCGGCATCGCGCGCGCCCTGTCCGATGCCGGCATCACGACGCCCGGCGTCGTGATGGGCACGGTCCACTACCTGGCGCCCGAGCAGGCGGCCGGCAAGCCGGCCACGCCGTCGTCCGATGTATACAGCCTCGGCGTCGTCCTGTACGAGATGCTGACAGGCGACGTGCCGTTCGAGGCCGACAGCAGCCTCGGCGTGGCGATGCGGGTGCTGCACGAGGATCCGGTGCCGGTCGAAGACCTGAACACCAGCGTCCCACCCGGCCTCGCCGCCATCGTCCGCACGGCGATGGCCCGTGATCCGGCGGAACGGTATCCCGACGCGGCGCGGCTGGCGGATGCGCTGGACGCATTCCGGCGCATGAGCGAGCAGCACACCGGTCCGACGCCCGACCCGGCGGCGGCGTCGGTTGCGCGCGGCACGTCGTCCGGTGCACCGGCCAAGGACGACGGGTACGGCCGGCCGCGCGTGCCGCAAACGCCCGACGAGCGCGGCGCCGCCGCCGGCAACGCCGCCGGTCAAGCCGCCCAACCGAGCGGGCCGTTGCTCGACTGGAACGTGCTCGGCTTGGCGCTGCTGGCCGTCGTCCTCGTCAGCGGGCTGATCCTGTTGTGGTACGCCAACCTCAGCCGGATCGGCTCCGGGCAGGACGGGGGGCAAGGGGATGGCGCGCGCGGGGCGCTGTCGGCAGCGCCCGCATCGGCCACGCCGCCGCCCATCCTCGTGGACGTGCCGGATGTCATGCGCCTCGAGGCGGCCGCCGGTCAGGCGACGCTCGAAGCCAAGGGCTTGTCCGTCAGCCTCGAGCCCGTCGAAGCCGGCGCCGCCGACATCGGTCGGGTGGTCCGCATGCAGCCGGATGTCGGCGAGACCGTTGTCCAAGGCGACGCCGTGAAGCTGCTGATCGGCGCACACGGCCTCGTCTCGATTCCACCGCTGGCCGAGAGCCTCGAGGCGATGGAGCACGTGCTGAGCGCGAGTGGCCTCGTGCCGGCCAAGCGGGCGATGTGGAGCGCCGACGTGCCCGCCGGGGCGATCATCGGCACCGACCCGCCGGGCGGCGGAAGCGTGCCGGTCGGCGCCTCGGTCTGGATCAACTACTCCAGCGGGACGTTCGAATCGACGAACGTCACCTTTGGAGACGGCGTCTATTTGGACGGGGTGAACCTGACCACCAAGGCCTTTCATGTCGGCGAGACCGTCTCGTTCACCGTCGCATGGGAGGCGGTGGGCGACGTGCAGCGGGACTATCAGGCCCGATTCCTCCTGAGCGACCGCTCGGGCGAGACCGTTCTGGGCGAGGCCGTCGCCCCGCTGGCCGGTGACCGGCCGAGCGCCGGCTGGTCGCAGGGGGATCGCGTCGTCGGCAGCACGTTCAGCCTCGTGGTGCCGCCGGGGGCCTCGGGCATGGTCTTCGTGTGGGTCGAGATCTTCCCGACGGACGCACCGTCCGAGCTCGTGCCCGTCGTCGGCGGCGCGGACAGCCCGAACGGCAGCCGGGCCCGGCTGTTCGACATCTGGGTCGAGGGCTGATCGCCCGCTTCGTTCGGACCGGCGCCCGACCTGCGGCAGCTGCCGCCCATATGCTATAGTTCGGCGCTGTGCGTCGCTCGGTGACGCACCCCGTTCGCGCAGCATGAGGGTTGGGCACGGAATGCGGAACACACGACGCAGCTGGTGGATCTGGGGGTTTGTGTTCGTCGGACTGGTCGGGCTCATGACGCTCTACCAAGCCGAGCGAGGCACGCGACTCCAGATGCCGCAGTCAGAGCTCGCCGCGCTCGTGCGGCAGGGCGAAGTGCAGAGCATTGCCGTCAGCGGCGACGAAACGCGGGCGATCGTGACGCTGCGCAATCCGGGCGTTGGCGAGCTCGCGCGCCGCGTCGTGCTCAAGGAGCGGGGCGTTGCCGCCGGCTTCGTCGAGCAGCTCGGCCTCAGCTACGCACAGCTCGACGCGCAGGGCGTGAAGTTCAAGGTCGAGCGGCAGTCCAACTTCACCGGCGTCGGCGCGCTCGTTTCGACGCTCGTGCCGTTCCTCCTCATGATCGGGCTGCTGGCGTTCATGATGCGCCAGGCGCAGAGCGGTTCGAACCAGGCGCTTTCGTTCGGCCGCAGCCGAGCGCGCCTGCTGACCGGCGATACGCCGACGGTGACGTTCTCGGACGTCGCCGGGGTCGACGAGTCGAAGCAGGAGCTGGCCGAGATCGTCGAGTTCCTGCGCGAGCCGGAAAAGTTCATCGCGCTCGGAGCCAAGATTCCGCGCGGCGTGCTGATGATGGGCCCGCCCGGCTGCGGCAAGACGCTGCTGGCGAAGGCGATCGCCGGAGAGGCCGGCGTCCCGTTCTTCTCGATCTCGGGCTCGGAGTTCGTCGAGATGTTCGTCGGCGTCGGGGCGAGCCGGGTGCGCGACCTCTTCGACCAAGCGCGCAAGAACAGCCCGTGCATCGTCTTCATCGACGAGATCGACGCCGTCGGCCGCCAGCGCGGCGCCGGGCTGGGCGGCAGCCACGACGAGCGCGAGCAGACGCTGAACCAGATCCTCGTCGAGATGGACGGCTTCGACACCGACACGAACGTGATCATCGTCGCGGCCACGAACCGCCCGGACATCCTCGACCCGGCGCTGCTCAGGCCCGGCCGATTCGACCGCCGCGTCGTCATCGACCGCCCGGACGTGAAGGGGCGACGGTCGATCATCGAGATCCATGCCCGCGGGAAACCGCTGTCCGCCGACGTCGATCTCGACGCCGTCGCCAAGCAGACGCCGGGCTTCTCGGGGGCCGACCTCGAGAACCTCGTAAACGAATCGGCGATCCAGGCCGCGCGCCGCAACGCCCGCCAGATCACGAACGAGGACATCCAGCAGGCCGTCGACAAGGTCCGCTTCGGCCCGGAGCGCAAGAGCCGGACGATGGAGGCCGAGGAACTCAAGATCACGGCCTACCACGAGGCCGGTCACGCCGTCGTCATGCACGTGCTCGACGAATGCGACCCCGTCCATCGCGTGACGATCATCCCGCGCGGCATGACCGGCGGCCTCACGTCGTCCTTGCCCGAATCGGACACCTACCTGCGCAGCAGCGCCAAGTTCCGCGCCGACCTCGCCGCGGCGCTCGGCGGCCGCGCGGCCGAAGTTCTCGTCTTCGGCGAGGTCTCCACCGGCGCTTCGGGCGACCTCGAGTTCGTCACGAAGACGGCACGCGACATGGTCACGCGCTACGGCATGAGCGAGTCGCTCGGCCCGATCACGTTCGGCCAGAAGCAGGAACTCGTGTTCCTCGGCCGCGAGCTGTCCGAGCAGCGGAACTATTCCGAAGCCGTGGCGCGACAGATCGACCATGAGGTGCGGCGCCTGGTGACGGATGCGTATGATCGCGCCGTCAAGACGCTGCGGGACAACCTCGACCGGGTACACGCCGTGGCGCGCAAGCTCCTCGAGGTCGAGACGCTCGACCGCGACGAGTTCGTCGGGGTCATGAGCGCCGCGAGCTGAGCACCGCCGCCACCGCATCGAGAGCTTCCGCCACCGCTGCCGCCCGGACCGCTGCGCGATCGCCGTCGGTTCGTGTGGACCACGTCGTCACGCCTTCCGCCGTTGCCATCCCGAACCACACGAGCCCGACGGGCTTGTCGGCCGACCCGCCGTCCGGCCCGGCGATCCCGGTGACGCTCACGGCGATGTCGGCCCCGAGCCGGGCGAGCGCGCCGGTCGCCATTGCGGCGGCGGTCTGGGCGCTGACGGCGCCATGCGCTTCCAGCGTTGCCGCGGGAACGCCGAGGAGGTCGTGCTTCGCGCGGTCGGCGTAGCTGACGACGCCGCCGACGTACCACGCCGAGCACCCCGGCACGGCGGTGACGGCCGCACCGATCAGGCCGCCGGTGCACGACTCGGCCGTTGCGAGGCGCCAGCCTCGCTGCACGAGTGCCACGCCGACGGCCATCGCCCGGTCGATGAGCGACCGTTCGAGGGGTTCCGGGTCGGAAGGGCGGCCGAGCGTCATCGCCAGATCGTATGCCCGCTTCGGCGCGCCGTCCACGCGGCCGGCGACGCGGCCGGCGACGCCCTCTCCGGCCACACGGCCGCCATCGTCGAAGTGGCCGCCGGGTTGCCCCCGTGTGGTAGACTAGCCGGCGCGGTTCACTCCGGACAGGGTTCGCTCCGGACAGGGTTCATTCCGGACAGGGTTCATTCCTGACAGGGGAAACCAGACCAGGAGAGGCGACATGATTCGCATGCAAGAACGGCCGGAGCGCTTCGGACTCGAAGGGCACGGATTGCAGCCGCAGGCGGACGTCTACTGGAATCTCGCCCCGGCGGCGCTCGTTGAAGAAGCGGTGGCGCGGGGGGAAGGGCACCTGATGGCCAGCGGCGCGCTGGCGTGCACGACCGGTGCGCACACCGGTCGATCGCCGAACGATCGCTTCCTCGTCGAGGAACCCTCGTCGTCCGGCAATGTCTGGTGGGGCAAGGTGAACGTGCCCCTCAGCCCGGCGTCGTACGCCGCCCTCAAGGTCAAGACGCTGCGCGCCCTCGAGCGGCGCGACCTCTTCGTGCGCGATGCATGGTGCGGCGCGGATCCCGACCACCGGCTGTCCGTCCGCGTCGTCACGGAAGGGGCGTGGCACAACCTGTTCGCCAGCAACATGTTCCTTCGGCCGCCCGCCGAGGCGCTGGCCGACTTCCACCCCGACTGGACCGTGCTCCACTCGCCGTCCTCTGTGGCCGATCCGGCGACGGACGGGACGCGTTCCGGAACGTACATCGTCGTCCACTTCGGTGAGCGAACGGTCCTCATCGGTGGCTCGGCCTACGCCGGCGAGATCAAGAAGGCGATCTTCTCGGTCATGAACTTCCTGTTGCCGTCGCGAAACGTCATGCCGATGCACTGTTCGGCGAACGTCGGTCCGGGCGGCGATGTCGCGCTCTTCTTCGGCCTCTCGGGCACGGGCAAGACGACCCTCTCGGCCGACCCGGATCGTCCGCTCATCGGCGACGACGAGCACGGCTGGAGCGAGGCGGGCGTGTTCAACTTCGAGGGCGGATGCTACGCCAAGACGATCCACATCACTGCCGCGAGCGAGCCGGAGATTTTCAGGGCAACCGAGCGCTTCGGCACCGTCATCGAGAACGTCGCCTACGATCCGGTCACACGCGAGGCCGACTACGCATCCGACGCCCTGACCGAGAACACCCGCTCGAGCTATCCGATCGACCACCTGGGCAACTTCGTGCCGTCCGGGATGGCCGGCCATCCGCGCAACGTCGTCTTCCTGACGGCCGACGCGTTCGGTGTCCTGCCGCCGATCGCCCGGCTGACGCCCGAGCAGGCGATGTTCCATTTCCTGTCGGGCTACACGGCCAAGGTCGCCGGCACCGAGCGCGGCGTGAAGGAGCCGTCGGCGACGTTCTCGACGTGCTTCGGCGCGCCGTTCATGCCGCGCCACCCGGGCGTGTACGCGTCGATGCTCGGCGAGCGACTTTCGCGCCACGGGGCCAAGGTCTGGCTCGTGAACACGGGTTGGACGGGCGGCCCGTACGGGGTCGGCCGGCGGATGTCGCTGGCGCACACCCGCACGATGCTCACGGCGGCGCTGCACGGCGACCTGGACGGCGTGCCGACGCGCCCGGACCCGGTGTTCGGCGTCGCGGTGCCGACGGCCGTGGCCGGCGTCCCGCCCGAGGTCCTCGATCCGCGAAGCACGTGGTCCGATGCGGCGGCATACGACGCGAAGGCGTCCGAGCTGGCGGCCATGTTCCGCGACAATTTCGAAAAGTACGCCGACGGCGTCAGCGCTGCCGTGCGCGCCTGTGCCCCACGGGGCTGATCGTTCCCCACAGCCCGTCCACACGCCGGAGCCTCGCCCAATGTCGTTCCCGAACCTCGCCATCCCCGCCGACGGCCAGCGGATCACCTCCAACGACGGTCGGTTGGACGTCCCCGATCGGCCGATCATCCCGTTCATCCTGGGCGACGGGATCGGCACCGATGTGACGCCGGCGATGCAGAAGATGCTCGACGCGGCCGTCGGCAAGGCGGGCGGCGGCAAGTCCATCGCGTGGGTCGAGGTGTTTGCCGGCGAGCGCGCGATGGCGGCGCGCAACGAATGGCTGCCGAAGGAGACGCTCGACGCCTTCGCGCACTTCCGCGTCGGCATCAAAGGGCCGCTGACGACGCCGATCGGGGGCGGGATCCGCAGCTTGAATGTGGCGATCCGCCAGTCGCTCGATCTGTACGCCAACGTCCGGCCGGTCTACTACATCGAGGGCCTGCCGAGCCCGGTCCTCGAGCCGCGCAACATGAACATCGTCCTCTTTCGTGAGGCGACGGAGGATGTATACGCCGGCATCGAATGGCAGGCCGGTTCGCCCGAGGCGCGCAAGCTGATCACGTTCCTGAACGACGAGATGGGGGCCAAGGGCATCGAGAGCGTCGACGGCACGGGCATCGGCGTCAAGCCGATCAGCGCCTTCCGCACGAAGCGCCTCGTGCGCAAGGCGATCCAGTACGCCCTCGACCGTGGACGCTCAACGGTGACGCTGGTCCACAAGGGCAACATCATGAAGTACACGGAGGGCGCATTCCGCGACTGGGGCTACGAGGTGGCCCGGGATGAGTTCGGCGACCGCACGGTCACGGAGGCCGCGCTCTGGGCCGAGCACGACGGCAAGCAGCCGGCCGGACACGTCCTCATGAACGACCGCATCGCCGACAACATGCTCCAGCAGATCCTCATCCGCACCCGGGACTACGAGGTGCTGGCGCTGCCCAACCTGAACGGCGACTACCTGTCCGATGCCGCCGCCGCCCAGATCGGTGGCCTCGGCATCGCCCACGGCGCCAACATCGGCGACGAGGTGGCGGTCTTCGAGGCCGTGCACGGCACGGCGCCGAAATACGCCGGGATGGACAAGGCCAACCCGAGCGCCGTCACGCTCTCCGGACTGATGATGCTCGAGCACCTCGGCTGGCACGCCGCCGCCGAAGTGCTGCGCGGAGCGATCGGCCGCGCGATCGCCGACAAGGTCGTGACGTACGACATCGCGCGCCAGACGACGGGCGCGACGGAGGTGTCGTGCAGCGGCTTCGCGCAGGCCGTGGTGGACCGGATGTGACGTCACACGGGCAGGCCCCCGTGCCTGCCCGCGGGCCGTTGCCTCGGCGACACCCTTCGCCGCGCCCTACGTCACCCGCGGCACGTACCGATACCCCCGCCCGCGCACCGTCCGCACGTATTGCGGACGGCCGGGCGCTGCCTCGATCTTTCGCCGCAGTCGACTGACGAGCTTCTCGACCCGCGCATCGTCGATGCTGACGGCCGCTTCGGCGCCCCAGAGCTGGTGGATGATGTCGTCCTTGCTGCACAAGCGGTTCGGGTGATGCCACAGCAGGCGGAGCAGGCTGAACTCGAGCGCCGTCAGGTGATCGATGCGGGTGCCGTCGACCCAGACGTCGCCGCTCTGCTCGTCGATCCATAGACCGGGTGTCGGCACGCCGCCGCCGACGGATCCGTCGGGCGGCGCCCCATCGAACGCCGGGCGCGATGCTGCGGTGAGCGATGCGGCCGGCGCCGCTGCGGTGGGCGCGAGCGTCAGGCCGCCCTCCCAGCCGGCGGACTGCATGGACCCGGCCAGCGCGTCGGCTTGCAGGTCGGCGACCGCCGAGCGGATCACGTCGTGCAGCCCGGCGCCGTCGAGGCCCTGCCGCCGACCGTGGACGAGCGCGAACGCGCCCGCCTGAACGACGGTCGGGTGGCCGCCCGAGAGCTCGAGGATGAGCAGCGCGTCCGCATCGTCCATCCGCACCGCGGCCGTGGTGGCGTGCGAGAGCAGGCTCAGGGTGTGTTCCGCGGACAATGGCTTGAGCACGAGCGTCGTGAACAACGTCGCAAACGGGGAACCGCGCCACGACTCGATCTCACGGGTGAGCTCGTGCAGCGGTCGCTCGGTGGCCACCACCATCGCGAGATTGCGTGGGGTCCGCCGCGCCAACGAGGCCATCTGCGCCAGGAAGTGACGGCACTGGGCCGCTTCCTCGGCGGACGCAGCGTGCACCGCCCACTCGAACTCATCGAGCAGCAGCACGAGCACGCCGCCCTTGTCGGCCAAATCGTCGAGCACGATCTCGACGGCGATGAGGTCGAGGATCGGCGTGTCGGCCAGTGGGGCGAGCGAAGCGGCGGCCGCGCCGGGTGTCCGGCCCGCGAGACGGGCGACCCGTCGCCAGAAGGCCTCGAACGTGAACGGGGTCACGCTCTGCACATCGACGTACTGCAGCAGTGTGCTGGACGGCAGCGCGCCATAGCGCGCGGCGATCTCAGGGTGGGCGATGTACTGGAGCACGCTCGACTTGCCGCTGCCCAACGGGCCGCTGACGGCGACGTTGCCGCGTTGCGCGGCCAACAGATGGCCGAAGATCAGGTCGATCTCGCGGTCGCGGCCGACGAACATCGAATGGACGGCCGGCGCGTGCGGCGTGAACGGGTTGTCCGCGGCGCGCAGCCTGTGAAGCGTTGTGAGGTCGGACGGTTCGTTCATGGACCCACTCTCAACTGAGCGGCCCGGCTTCCGATGGTTCGGACCCGTCGATCCGGGCGAGGGCAGGGCCGCTTTCGGTCCGCGGCGCCTCGCGCGCCAACGGTTCATCGCTTGTCGCCGGGCCGCGCATCAGCCTGTGGCGAGACCACAGGTAGCCGGCCAGGATGACGGCGGGCGAGATCACGAGCAACGGCCACAGCCGCGGCTGCCATTGCGCGGGCGCCACCCCGACGGCAACCGCGCTGATCAGGCCGAGGCCTATTGTAATCGCAGCGAAGCGCGGAAGCATGAACGCCACCGTCCGCTCCAGCTGCTCACGCCGTGTCTGCTCCTCCCGCAAGCGCGCTTCCAGCACGGCACGCTCCAGCTGCTGACGGCGCCGCTTGAGTGCTTCCGCCTCGAGGTGGCGCTGTTCGAGCTCGGTGACGGCCAGCTGGATGACGGCATCGTCGGGCACGTAGCGCAGCGCCTCGCGATAGGCCTCGACGGCCTGTTCCCAGCGTCCGGCGGCCAGATGCGAGCCGGCTGTGGCGCGCCACGTGTTGCGCATTCGCTGCAGGGCGAGCGGGTCGTCCGGCGTGATGTCCAGGATCCGCTGGTAGTGCGGCCGCGCCTGATCGAAACGGCCCTCGGACTCGAGCGTGATGCCGGTGTCGCGGTGCGCCGCCACCAGCCCGTCGCGCGCGCTCTCGACATCCGTTCGGTACGCCTTCTCGAAGGCGTCGATCGCGTGCTCGAGCTGACCGCGTTCGTACAGCGCCTGCGCCAGCCCGAGCTGTGCGCGGGCATGGTTTGGGTTGGCGGCGAGCGCACGGTGGTAGGCCGAGATCGCCTCATCGAGCTCGCCGTCGTGGTGCAGCCGGCGCGCCTGCTCGTAGTCACGCACGGCGCGCGCGCTGACCTGCTCGAGCTCGCGTTTCGCCTCGTCGAGCGAGTGCTTCGTGAGGATCCACTGGCGGAGGAAGTCGACCCTGAACCGGAATGCGTCGCGCCCGACGGGCTCGATGATCTCCCAGTCCGTCAGCACTTGGGGAGCCGTCGACAGCTCCATGCCCTGCAGCTTCACGCCGTGCTCGTGCAGCGCCTGGCCGATCCGGCGAAGGCTGGCGACCTCGTGCGCGTGCGTCAGGTGGGCGACGGCCGCCAGCAGGAAGCGCTCGGCGGGCGGGAACTCGTCCCAGAACCAGGCGAGGCCGCCCATCCCGAGCTCCATCGCCTGCTCGAGGACGTCGTCGGAGATGTCGTCGGCGGTGATCCGCGTATTGCCCTGGCGGATGCAGCGATCGAAGAGCTCGTAGCACAGGAGCTGCAGGAAGTACGGGTGCCCGCTCGTCAGCGCGTGCAGCTTCTCGACGGCATCGCGGTCGTAGCTGACGAGCCCACGCGCGGGCTCGACGATCAGGTCCGTCGCCGAGGCGCGGTCGAGGAGCGAGATCCGCTTGCACTGGGCGCTCTTGAACGTGGCCTTGATCCGGCTTGGCAGCTCGTCCAGGCGTCGGCCGACGACGAAGATGAACGTCAGGTGCCGCTGCTCGTCGATGAGCAGGTCCTGCAGATAGCCGAACAGGACGTGGTAGGCCGCATCGGGCGGCACGTGCTCACCGCCGAGGACGTCGAACTCATCGACGAGCACGAGGAGGCGGTCGTTGCCGATCACGCGGTAGACCTCGGGCAGGAAGACGTACTGAAAGAACGTCTCGTCCTCGAATGCGGCGCGCGGCGGCAGCTCGATCGCAAGGCTGCGACTGATCTCACGGGCCAGACCGTACAGCACCTGGGCGAGCGCATGCTCGGCGCGGCCCTGCAGGTCGAAGTAGATCGGCCGGCAGCCCGCCGGCGTCTCACCGCTCTGTCGGAGCTGATGGATCAGGCTCGTCTTGCCGATCCGGCGCTGTCCGAACAGCACGATGACGTTCTGGTACGGGCTGTTGAGCGTGTTGCGGACGAACTGGAGGACGGAATCGCGGCCAAAGAACCCGACGCCGTCCGTCAGCGGCGTCAAGATATACGGGTTGGCGACGATCTCCCCACGCTGCATCTCAGGCGGTGGCCATCGTCTCGCGCTGCTGGTAGACGTCTTGCACGCTCGCATTCTGGAAGCGGTAACCTTGGCCGCGGATGCTCTCGATATGCTGGAAGCCGCCCTCCTCGGTTTCGTCGACCTCGACCTCCTTGCGCAGGCGGCTGATCGTTTTCTGGATCATCGCGTCGGTGACGCCAAGCGAGTTGCCGCTGTACTCCGGCCAGACCGCGGCGGCGATATCGTCCTTCGTGACGACGTCGCCTTCGCTGTCCATCAGGAAGCGCAGCAGCGCGAACTCCTTTGGCGGCAACTCGACGCTCCGCTTCTCGATCCGCACCTCGCCGGTCTCGGCGTTCAGCTCGATCCGCATCATTTGCCGCCGGACGAAGTCGGCGAACGCCGTCGAGAAGATCTGCCCGTCCAGCACGTAGCCACGGCGCTCGAGGGTCGGCATCGCCTTGTGCACGGCGGAAGCTGCCCGCGCATCCTGGCCGTGGCCGACGGCGATTTGGCACAGCGCCTCGCGCTCGAGGTCGGGCAGCTTGGGCCACGCGTCGGCGAAGAGGTGCTCGTTGCGCGCGCGGAACTCCTGCTCGACGGCGGCAACGGCGTCGTCGTCGATCAGCGCCGCGTCCCCGACGTGGACGTACAGCAGCGCCATCGCCACCTGCATGTAGAACGGGAACCGGCCGGCCAGGCGGTCGATCACGGGCCGGACGCGCCGGAAGTCGAAATCGGAGATCGCCGAGATCTCGGCCACGAAGTGGTCGGCCTCCTCGGGCGTAAACGAACCCATGTACACCGTGCGGAACATGTTGAAGAACGGCGAACCGCTGCCCCAGTCCTCGCGGAACCGTCCGAGCTCGAGGCGGCTGGCGACGACCGGTGAGACGTCGTACTCGATCAACAGGCCGCGGAACCACTCCCAGAAGCTGCCCTCATAGCCGGCCAGCACGTCGAACTCATCGATCAGGAGGACCAGCCGCCGGCCGCGGGTTGCGACGTCCTCCAGATAGTCCTCGATCCAGGCCCGATCGATCGTGCCGCCGAAGTCCAACGTCGAGGACTCGTCGGCCCGGCGCAACGCCAGCGCCACCCGCCGGAAGAGCGACTCGGGCGAGTCGCCCGCCAGCTGGGCGTTCACGAAGACGAACATCAGCTGCTCGCGCTCGTCCTCGGAGAGGAACCGGGACTGCTGGTCGGGGTGCAGCATCTGGTAGAGGATCGACGTGTTGCCGCAGCGGTGCTCACCGACCAGCGCCGCCGGCTGCATGTTCTTGACCGACTCGAACAGCTCGCGGAGCTCACGCTCGCGGCCGTAGAAGTCCTCGGGTGTCTTGATCGGCTTGCCGAGGACGAACGGGGTGCGCTGCTCACTCATGGCGGAGCTCCTCAAGTAGGCGGTTGTACTCGTCGTTCTGCTCGAGCCAGATCCGGACAAGCTCCATCGTGAACCCGTACTGCCGGCCGTAGCCTTCGCCGGCACGCTCGGTGATGAAGTCGCGATCGACCAACTGGCGCATGACCTCGATCCCGTCCCGCTTCGGCACGTCGACGTTGTCCTGCCTCAGCGTGTCGAGGATATCGTCAAGCCCGACGTACGGCCGGCCGTCGTCCGTCACGCGTGAGACAGCGGCCAGAAGGATCCGTTCCTCGCGGGTCAGCGACTGATAGCCGTTGCGAATGATGCCGGTCGTTTCCTGTACCGTCGTCTGCAGCGCCCGATCGACGTCGCGCAGCGTGGCGAAGTTCTTGCGGTCGTGGCGGCAGAGGTTGACGATCTCATGGCAGATGTACTGGATGAAGTAAGGCTGTCCGGCGGTGACGCGCAGGATCTTCTCCACGGCCAAGTCATCGTACCACAGCACGTCCTGGACGGGCTCCCGGATGAGCCGTTCGGCCTCGTCCCGCTCGAGGAAGCTGACCTTGCGGCGGAGCGCCGTATTGAACAGGATGCTCGTCGGGTTGCGCAGCATCTCGGACACTTTGTAGGCGCCGGTGAAGATGAAGCTCAGCCCCTCTTGATGCTGCATGAGACCGCGGATCGTGTCGAAGACGTACGGGCTGACCTGGCCATTTTCGACGGCCTCGATCAGGAGGTCGAACTCGTCGCAGATGATCACCGCGCGCCGGCCGCTCGCGATCGCCTGCCGGCCGATCTCCTCGCCGACGTCGACGAACTGTTCGAGCGGGTTGTCCACGTACTGCTCCCGCTCCGGCCGCTCGAGAACGAACCCCTGGCGGCTGAGGCCCGTCGCCGCCTTGCGCGCCATCGCGTACAGCACGTCCGTCGTCGAACCGAGGGCGTACGCGATGGACTGCAGGTCGATGAGGACGAAGCCGTACTCAGGCAGGTGGTGCTGCAGTTGGTAGAGCACGCTCGTCTTGCCCGTCCGCCGCTCGCCGTAGAGGACGAGCACGTTGGCCTGGTACGTGCCCGAAAGGTTCTCGCGCACCCAGGTGAAGATGCTGCCGCGGCCATAGAACATCTCACGTGACTTCACCGGCGGGCCGGCGATGTACGGGCTCGGGCCGATCTCGCGGTACTCCTGCTCCTCGACGAAGAACCGGACCTGCTGGGTGAACGACTGGAGCTGGCCCTCGCCCTGTGGGTCGTCGTAGCGCACGTCGACCGACAGCGGGACGATGCCCGCGCCGTGCCGCCGGACCGTGTACTCCACGGACAGCCGGTCGCCCTGGCCGAGCGGCGGCAGATAGTGCGTCGGCGACGACTGGAGCGCGACCTCGCCGTCGGGCGCCGACAGCGTCATCTGGATGTTCGATGCCAGGCCTTCGCCGGCGTTGATGATCTCGAACACGAGCACGGCCGTCGTGTCGATGTCGCGGATGCGGACGTTCTCCGTGCGGGCCTCGAGGGCGAGCTCGGCGCGGCCCTGGAACTCCCGAATCGCGGCGTTCGTCAGCGTGCGCCAGTGATCGACGACGCCGAGCAGGACGCGGTCGTGCGGCACGCCGAGGTCGCCGGCCAGCGTCTGGAGGTCGTTCAGCTGCGCGATCGCGTTGAGCAGTCCTTTCTCCTTGGCGGAACGCTTGCCGGATCGGTTGTAGTACTGCACGGACTGCGAGATGAGGCGCAGCTGGCGCATCGCCCGCTGCGCCGCCGGGCGCAACCACTCCTCGGCGTCGATCCAGTCGAGATCCTGCTCGGCGTTGCCGATCCCGCCGAGGCTCTGGACGGCCATGAACTTCTTGGCGGTGAGGAACGTTCGGTGCAGCTCGAGCGCCGGTGGCCACCACTCGATCGTGGTCGCCAGGTAGACGAGCTCGTCGACGTCCAGCGGCTCGACGAGCATCCGGTGGTATGTTCGCGCGAGGTTGGCCGGCGTGTGCCCGCCCGAACGGGCAGCCGTCCCGGCCCGCTCGAGCACCCGCAGGCTGCCCTCGAGGTCGATCTCGCCCGGACGGGCGTTCAACGCGGAAACGAGTGGCACGACCGCCGCCTCGCCGATGCTCGCCAGCAGTTCCGTCGAAGCGACGCGCAACCGCTTGTCCGATGCGGCAAGGGCGTCGATCAGCACCGGGATCGCCGTGCCGGCGTCGACGGTGGAGAGGACGTCCAAGAGCGTCAACGCCGTCGGCACGTCCTCTTCGGCCGCCCAGCGGGCCACAAGCGGCTCCGCCGCGCCCGTCGGGTCGGCCGCCGCCAGCGCTTGCATGGCGGAGCGCCGGACGATCGGGTCGGCATCCTGAATCGCCTGGCGCAGCACGGCCGCCGCCGCCGGGTCCATCAGCTTGCCCAGCGCCTCCACAGCCTGCCGCCGCTCGCCGACGTCGCTGCCGGCCAGCCGGACCTCGAACACGCCGAGCAGCTCGGGAATCGGCGGGGCGGGAAGCTTGAGCAGAATCTGCGCGGCTTCCCAGCGCACCCGGACGTCCTTGTGCGTCAGGGCCGCCACGAGCGCCGCGCGCGCATCGTCCTTGAGATGGGACAGGCTGCGCCGCGCCTCGTCCTGTACCTCGAAGCGGCTGTCGCCCAGCGCGGCGACGAGGTGCTTGGCCGCCATCGCGCCGCCGTGCTTCTGCCCGACGAGGCCGAGGAGCGCCGCTGCTTCGCTGCCGTTGGGCTGGCGCGCGTCGGCGATGATCGCGCCGAACGCCTCGAACACACCGTCGCCCATCGCCCGCAGGATGTTCACCAATCGCGCCTGCGTCGGCGGATCCGCGTCCGCGTACGCCGTGACGACCTCGCGCACCGCCGGCGCCCCGATGCGCTTGAGCGAGGCGGCGGCGCTGTCGAGCCGTGCGGCCGTCCGGTCACCCATCGCACCCTCGCCGGCGACGAGCGCGACGAGCGCCGGCACCGCCGGGGCACCGATCGCCGCAAGCGTCTCGGCCGCCTCGTTGCGACTGGTGGGTGACGTGCTGTCGAGCAGCCTCACGAGCGCCGGCACCGCGCCGATCCCCATGCGCGCCAGCCCGCGCGCGGCGGCATCGCGCACGTGCTCGCTCGGGTAGGACAGCTGCCGCACAAGGGGCTGCAGTGCGCGCTCGCCGAACGCGGCCAGCGCGTCCGACGCCGCGGCGCGGACGCCGGGTTCCGGGTCGCCCAACGACGTGAGGAGCGGCGCGATGGCGGCCGGGTCCTCGAGCGCACCGAGCGCGCGGGCGGCCGCTTGGCGGGCGAGCGCCGGCCCGTGCGCCAGCGTCTGCAGCACCGGCCCCGAAACGCCGGTCCGGCGAACGGGCTCGGTGCCGACGAGGCCGGCCAGCGCAACCGCCAGCCGCTGCCGGTCGGCCGGCGCGACGGTCATCAGGCGCTCCAGCAGCGCCGCGGCCACCGCTTCGACGAGCGGCTCGGGCGCATCGATCGCTTCGGCCAGCGCCAGGCCTGCAAGTTCGACGTGCCCGGCGCGGCGGAGGTCGTCCGCCAACCGGGCCGCGTTCGGCCCGTCGAGATGGCCGGCCGTGAAGACGACCACGGGTTGCCACCACGGATCGCTGGCGCGGTCGAGAAGGCGTGCCCGGTGGGCCTCGAAGTCGGCGGCGATCGCGGCTGCGGCAAAGTAGGCTTGCGCCGACGCATGGACGAACGTGAACCGATCGTCCGACAGCCACCACAGCAAGCCGGACGATCGCCGCTCCGGCGCAACATCCTCCGCCCGGCCGACGTCGCCACCGGCCTCGTGCATCGCCAGCGCCATGGCCGGGAACGGCTCGATGCCCTCCGGGTCGATGAACGCGACGAAGTTGGCGACGACGTCGAACGCGCGAAGGCGCGGTCCGACGGAGCGCGAGAGGCCGGCGGCCAGCCAGCCCGGCCGCGCGACGAGCGACCGGACGAGGACGTTGCGCTCGATGACCTGAAGGAACGCGTTCTGGTCGGCGCCGCTGCGCTGGCCCCAGCGGGCAACCAGCGTCTCGACCTCGCCCGGATCGACGCCGGCGACCTCGAGGACGGCGAACTCCGCGAGGTGCGCCGCGTCGGCCGCGTCCCGCATCGCGACGACGACGCGCACGCTCGGGTGGCGCCGAACGAGCTCGCGCACCCGCTCGGCGACGCGGCGGCGCGCGTCCGGCGGCACGGTGTCGAGGCCGTCGAAGAGCAGCGTGGCGCGTCCGACTGCAAGATGCTGCAGGAACAACGCCTGCCCGCCCTCTCCGGCCAACGTCTCGACGATGCGACCGCAGACCGCCTCGAGGTCGCCCTCGGGGGGTAGGTCGGGGCCATCGATATATACGGGCAGGGGCGGCGGACCGCCATCCGTGAGCAGCGCGCGCCGGCCGATATGCTTGGCCGATCGAGCCGACGCCACGGCCTGCCAGCGGACGAGCGTGCTCTTGCCCGTGCCCGCCGGCCCGATCAGGAGGACGTGTCGGTGCGCCTCGAGCGCCTCGTCCAGCGACATGAGCGGCGTGCCGCTCGTCACCGACCAACGACCCTCGGGCGACATCGACCACGGCCGGAGGCGGAGCGGGATGTAGGCATCCTCGATCCGCACCGACGCGCCGCCGGGCAGTCGTCCGGTCGAAAGGCGCGCTTCGAGCGCGTCGAGATAGCTGCCGTATATGCCCCAGTGGGTGGCCACCTGCCACCGCAGGCCCCCGCTCGGGCCGAGTCGCCGCGTTACGCCCGCGCTCACCGCATCTCCTGTCGGGCCGTCGCCGTGAAGGGCGACGCAATCGGCAAGGATGAAATATATCGCACGCGACGGGCACGGGCAATCTCGGCCATCGCGCGCCGGTCAGGAATCAGTCAGGCTTTCGTAAGAAGGCCGTCAGGTCACGGTCAAGCGTACGGTGAAACCCGACAGTAGTATGCGCCCCACATTGGAGGCTCGGTCTCCGAAAGTCCACCATCGGTCAGCGATGTCAGGCTTCGGAGGGGGTCTCGCGGAGGGATTCGGGTTCGGGAATCGGTTGCCCCGGGCTGGATCCACCGAATCGCCGCACGAGGTGGAACATGCAGAGAGGTGTCGCTCCGTGAAAGTTCTGGTTGCCACCAAAGACCTGGCCGTGTTCGATGTCCTGCAGGGGTTGACCGGACTCGAGTACGACAAGGCCCTGTTTACGGGTCAGATCTACGACGCGCTCCCTGGCGCACAGCTCATCATCGTCGACTTCGACGACCTGGTTGAGCATCCCTACAGTGTCGGGATGCTGCGGGGGATCCTGTCGGACAGCGACGTCCCCTTTGTGTCCAGCGAGGAGTTCCTGGCCGAGCCCGACGCTTGGCTGCGCGAGGCGCGCCGCCTTTCGGGCGACTCGAGCGACATGCCGACGAAGCGCACGATCGCGTTCATCTCGTACTCGGGCGGCGTCGGCAAGTCCGTCATCGCGATGGACACGGCCAAGCACTTCGCCGAGCGCACCAAGCTGCCGGTCTGCTTGATCGAGTTCACGTACGGCGAGTCGGCGCTGAGCGCCCTCGTCGGCAAGCAGTTGCCGGCGCTCTTCGAGCTCGCCACGCAGCCGGACATCGAACCCTATGTCTGGAACAACGTCACGCTCGTCCCGATGGACTACGACAACTCGCGTGACCTCTCGATCCAGCTGTTGGGCAAGTACCTCAAGGACGTCATGCGCGAGCACGTCCTGACGGTCATCGACGCCCGCTGGCCGCACGCCCTCATCGGCGCGGTCCGCGACGAGATCGACCGCTGGTACTGCGTGGCCACGGCCGACCGGCCGGACGCCGTCGAGAACGCCGAGAAGCTGGCGGCCGAGATGGGGCCGAAGGCCGGCGTGCTGATGAACCAGATGGGCGGCATCGTGGACTCGGTCGCCCTTTCGGGCATCGAGCGCAACGTCGAGCTGCCGGTCCTGCGGTCCGCCGACCGGTTCGAAGGCAAGTTGGGCAAGCGGGTCTTGTTCCACACCTATGGCCCGGCGGTGTGGGGGGCTTACGAGCCGAAGGGGCCGTTCGCGAACCTCTTCGGCGGCGGCCGGACCAAGAAGGCGGCCAAGCCCGCCGTCCAGCCGACCTGATCGACGCCTGACCACACGCCTTAATCAGAGGACACGGGGGAGAACCGCACAATGAATATCCGTTCGATTGCCCTGATCGCCGGTGTCGGTATTCTCGGCATCGGCGCGCTCATGTATCTGTCGAGCCTGTTCAACAAGCCGCAGACCGCGGTGCCGGTGAACGTGGCCGTTGCGGCGGCGGCCATCGAGCCGTACACGATCGTCACCCAGGACATGCTCAAGACCACGACGCTCTCGCCGACGCAGGCCCGCGACCGCGGCGCCTACCCGGTGGACTTCGTGCCCGGCAAGATGACGACGGCGCGGATCGCGCCGGGCGACATCATCAGCACGAAGAACGCGCTGCCGCCGGAAGAGGTCCGCTACGTCAAGGATCTCAACCTCGAGATCGTTTCGTTCGGCGCCTCGCCCGAGAAGCTGGTGGGCGGCAAGCTGCGCCCCGGCCACATCGTGAACGTGTACGGCTCGGGCCGCGATGACGACAACCGCGAGTTCACCGTCCTCGTCGAGCCGCGCGTATGGGTCGTCGGAGTCTCGGCGGCCGGCAGCGCGCCGTCGCAGGCCACGCGGCAGCCGGACCCGCTCACGGGGGAGATCAAGACCTCCGGCGACGCGCGTGAGCGCCCGGTTACGCTCGTCACGGTGGCCGTGCCGCCGGACAAGGCGTTCCACATCATCGACGCCCTCGGCGCGCAGAACCTGGACCCGTGGCTGACGCTCGCCGCCAACCAGACGCCGGGCCAGTTGTACGCCACCCCGGCCACCGCCGCCACCGCCACCAGCGGCCTGCCGTACGACCTCTCCCTCACCGCGACCGCCCTGGCGGGCATCCTCAAGAGCACGCCGGCGCCGCAGCCGCCCCGCACCGGGGGAGGCGGTGGCCGATGAGCAGCGTTGCACGCTACGACTACAACGACATCGTCAAGAAGGTTCAGGACTACTGCGTCCGGCGTGAGATCCCGGTGCCGCGTTGGCGCCGCGCGAACGCGGTGAACCCCGAGGAGGAGCTCGCGTTCCACGCCAACGTCCTGCGGGCCATGAAGGAGCTGCGACTCGATGTCGCCGAAGAGGACCGGCAGGCGGTGGCGCGCGAGGTCGCGAACCGGATCACCGGCCTCGGCGTCCTGCAGCCGTACCTGGAGCAGGAAGGCGTCGAGGAGATCATCGTCCGCAAGGGCTTCGTCCAGATCGAGCGCATGGGCCAGATCCATGACGTCGGCGAGGTTGCACCGGACGAGTACTTCTACCGGATGACCCGCCGCATCGCCGACCTCGAGGGCAAGGAGATCGGCGCCGAGGACCCGCAGATCAAGCTCGGCCTGCCGGACGGATCGCGCTTCACCGCCGCCATTCCGCCGCTCTCCCGCGAGGGCACGGCCATCAACATCCGGCGGTTCTCGCGCAAGAAGCTGACGTTCGAGGATCTGATCGAGTACAAGGCGATCGACGCCGAGACGGCGGAGTTCCTCAAGGGCGTCGCGCGGATGATGGACAAGAGCGCGATCTTCTCGGGCCGCCCGGGCGCCGGCAAGACGACGATCCTGAACGCGTTCACGCAGTACCTGCCCAAGCACTGCCAGCTGGCGCTCGTCGAGACGTTCCAGGAAGTGCAGCCGCAGCTCGGCCACTACGCCCACCTCGTCGTCGAGGAAGGGCACGGCGAGGTCGGGCGCGTCGTCAACGTCGTCTTCCTGCGGATGCGGCCGGACGTCATGATCATCGGCGAGACGGTGTCGGAAGAGGCCATCGAGTTCATCATGGGCCTCAACCTCGGGATCACGGCCTATACGACGACGCACGCGCACTCTGCCCGCCTGGCGATGACGCGCATCGAGACGCTGTCACGCGGCAGCGGCATCCCGCTCGACGAGCGGCGTGAGATCATCGGCTCCGGTCTTGGACTGGCGGTCCACATCCACAAGGGCTACGACCCGGATAGCCAGCAGTACAAGCGCTATATGCGGGAGATGATCGCGGTACACGGCGTCACGCGCGGCACCGGCGAGGCGGTCGAGTATGACTACGAGGTCATCAAGGAGTACGACATGCGGCGCAAGACGTGGACGCCGCTGCGCGAACCGCGCCGCTGGCGCGAAGCGTAGCCGCGGTCAGCTGGAGGCGATGCCATGAGCCCAATCTTCCTCCTGATGGTCGGCGGCGGCCTGATCGTCGGCTTCCTGGTGTACGACTGGATTACGCACCGTATGCGCGGCCGGCTCAAGAAGGGCCGGGCCATCGCCAAGAAGAAGGTCAGCAGCAAGATCGACTGGAAGGTGTACGCCCTCGGGATCTACACCCTGGTCGTCTTCTACCTCTACATCCGCGGGCTGAACCGCGCGATTGTGCCGGAGGGCATGGATCCGATCGATGTCGAGGCGGTGATCAAGCGCGCCTGGGCGCCGGCGCTGTTCATCCTGATCGTGGGCGGCTGGCTCACGTGGCGGCAGTCGAAGGCCGCCCGGGTCGGCGAGCGGTTGCTCATCACCGGTCAGGTGGCCGAGCTCGTGGCGGCGTTCAAGAGCGTCTTCCGCATCCGGCCGACGGTCTTCAACGCGCTCGAGGAGTCCAACAAGAAGATCCCGCAGCCCGTCGGCGGCGCGGTGGCCCACGCGGTGACCACGTTCTACGTGACGGCGCATCCGGCCCGGGCATGGAGCGAGCTGCGCGAGCGGATCCAGGACCCGTACATGGAGCAGTTCGTCTACATCCTGCAGCGGGGTGAGGACTCCAAGCACGAAGACATCATGGTCGCGCTCGACGGCCTGCTCAAGCGCCTTCGGCGGGCGCGGGAGTTGCGGGACAAGTCCGAGGTGAACATGACGGTCGTTACCGGGCAGACGCGGATCATCCAGCTGATCGCGCTCGGCATGATCGCCGTCATCGGCTTCGTGCCGATGCTGCGCGAGCTGTACGAGTACACGGCCGGTCAGATCATGTTCCTCATCGTCGCCGGCATCTCGGTCGGGACGAGCTACATCATCGAGCGGAAGGCCGTGACGCTCAAGGAGAAGGTTCTCTGATGGATTTCTCCATCATGCTCGCGATCGTCGCGGTCTTCATGTTCGGCATCGGCATGGCCGTGATGTGGCGCCCGTTCTGGCGCATCCAAGCCAAGCGCCGCGCGCCACGCTACGCCCGGTACCGGCCGCGGAACTGGTGGCGCCGGGTGCGCAAGCGGCCGGCCTTCGAGGTTGACCTGCCGACCGTCCGTGACTTCGTCCTCACGCTGCAGCTGTCGCTCAGCCTGGCCGAGACGATGGCGGGCGCGCTGAACCAGGCGGCCAAGCAGTTCGGCGACCGCGGCCAGTTCGGCAAACGACTGATCACCCGCGTCCGTTCGCAGCTGCAGGTCGAGCCGGAGGCCGTCATCCGGGCGCTGGCGACGGACTTCAACAACGAGCACCTGGCCGAGCTCTCCGAGCGCCTCGAGTTGGCGCACGAAGGCGGCCTCTCCTACTCCGAGGCCGTCAACACGACGCTCGACGACATCGAGGAGGAGATCCGCATCCGCGTCGAGAAGGACATCGAGCGGGCGCCGGTCATCCTGACGATTCCGATGATCATGGGCGTCTTCTTCATGACGCTTCTCCTCCTCGGGGCGCCGCTCATCCTGCTCTTCGTGAAGAACCTGGGCGGCGCGACCGGCCCCGGCACGACGGAGATCCCCGGCATCGGCGGCGGTTGAGCGGGCGGTGCAGCGGATCGGCAGTGCCGGCGACCGGCAGCGAGAGCGCCCAAGCTGACGCGAACCTGACAATTCGGTGCAAGGGGCCAAATTGGTCCGCAGACCCCTTGCAATCCCTGTTCGGACTGGTTATACTGGCCGTAGTTCCTTTTATCCTCACCTTCAGGAGGCCTAAACCATGATCGGTACGTTCAAGCGTTTCTGGCAGGACGAGACTGGCCCGGAGCTCGTTGAGTGGGCTCTGGTTACCATCATCCTCGTCGTCGCCACCCTGGTTCTCTACGCCGCGGTCGGCCGCACGATCGGCACGGTTCTGTGCGCGATCAAGTGCTGGGTGGCCAAGGTTCGCGACGGTGGCAACATCACCACCCTCACGAGCCGCACGATCTGCGACACCTCGACCTACCAGTGCGAGGCTGGCGAGGACGCGGGCTAGTCATCGCCCTGGGACTTCCGTCCCACCTCCGGAAACGGGTGACGACCGGGCAGGGCAGCACAGCTGCCCTGCCCGGTTCCTTTATCCGATTCCTTCATGAGGGTGTTGCCCCGTTCATTGGGCGGGCGACAAGCGGGTCGTGGCACGCCGATTGCTGAACGACTCGGTATGGCTATTTTCGATCATCCAGTGTCCTTGTCCGGCCCGCGCGGCGCCGTCGAAGGCGACCGCCGCGGCCCAGCCGGCACTTGCGGGAGGTGTACTCATGCGCACCAAGCAACAGTTGCGCACCAAGCTGCAGGGCTTCTGGCGCGACACCGACGGGGCGGAGATGCTCGAGTGGGCGGTCGTGACGGCCGTGCTGCTCATCGTCACGATCCCGGTCATCCTGGCGATCCAGGACGAGGTCATGCTGTTCTACGAGCGGATCTTCGGAGCGATGGAGAAGCCGCCACCGGGCGACTTCATCACGCCCGTCGGGCCGTAGGGCGGGGCGGTGTACAGCCGAATGCCATCGGCGCGCGTGTCGCTCGGTCGGGCAGGCTAGTCGATGACGGCGCTGCAGATCTTCGACATCGGGACGCGCGTCGTGATCACGGTGTGGTTGGTGCTGATCTCGATGCGCGACACCCGGCAGGGCATCATCCTCAACCGGATGACCGGCCCGATCTTCCTGGGCGTCGGCGTGTTGCAGATCCTGTACGCCGCCATCGTGCTCCGCACGACGCCCGCCCTGCCCGGCGAGCCGGGCTGGTGGGTGCGGCCGATCTTCATCCTGGTGGGCTTCGCGGTCTGCTTCGGGCTGTGGATGCTCCACTTCATCGGTGGCGGCGACGCGAAGTTCCTCATGGCGCTCCTGGCACTGTTTCCGCACAGCGAGTTCATCCTGCTCATGGCGGTCGTGCTGTTCGTCGTGACGTCGGCATTGTTCGCGGCCGAGGTCTGGCGGGCCGGGTTGATGAACAAGCTCCGCGCGCTGCGCACCCGCGCCCTCACCGGCGCGCTGCTGCCGACGGAGGCCGACCTGACGGAGCACGGCAAGCCGCTGGCATGGACATACGCGCTGCCGGCCGCGATCTACGTTTGGCCCTATTGGAGCGGCCTCGAGCCGTATGTCACGCACTTCCGGCAGTTTTTCGCGGCGCTGGGCGCCTGAGACCGTGAGCGCGCCGCCGGCCTCACCGGAGAGAGGACCTTGACGATGAACCGATGGTTCAGCTTCACACCCGATCTGCCTCTTGGGCGGGTGCTGCGGCGCCTCGTGCAGCGCTTCACCGCGGACCGGAGCGGCGCCACGGCCATCCAGGCGATGGTCATGATGCCGCTGATCATCATCAGCACCTTCGGCCTCATGAAGGCCTGGGAGGTCGTGCAGGTGCGCGAGTCCTTGCACACCGGCACGTACGAGGCGGTGCGCTACCTGTCGCTCTACCCGCCCGCCGTGGCCAGCGAGGATGAGTGGGCCACCATCGCCCGCCGCCTGATCGAGAACGAGCTCAAGAACAACCCCTGGATCACCCGGACGGATCTGTTCGCAAACAGCTTGGTCATCGACGTGACCTTCGACGGCTCCGGCGAGTACGAGTGCAAGATGGACTTCGACATGGAAGTTCACTTCAACTACGAAATGCCCAGCGTCGAGCCCTTCCCAGGGGTCGGGTTCAACCTGAACGAGAAGCGAAGGGGGGAGATCCTATGCAAGTGACCTTGCTGCGCAAGGCTCGCCAGCTGGCCAACCGCTGGCAAGCCGACCGCTCAGGCGCGTCGCTCGTCCAGTTCGTGGCCGTCCTGCCCGCCTTTGTCGTGATCGTGTACGGAACGTACACCGTTTGGTCCGTGATGAGCTCGCGCGATCGCCTGTGCAACGCAGCCTGGCAGGCCGCCCGCTACCTGCAGGTCGAGGGCCCGCGCTTTCCCGAGGAATCGCGTTACCCGGAAGATTGGGCGGCGGTGGCATTGGATTTCCTGAAGGAAGAGGCCGCCGGCTCGGAGCTGCTCGCGCGCCAGACCCTCGACTTGGACAACGTCGTGATCTGGCCGTCCGCCGGCAACGGACCGCACGGCGAGCCCCAGCCGCCCGCCAGCGCCGAGGACGCGACGGCCGACGCCGTCGACGATGCCCAGTTCGCCGTCCGCTTCACGGTGGACATGCCGCACCCGTTCCCACGCTTCTGGGCCGGCAAGCCGGACGAGACGGAAGATGAGAAGGAGGCGCGCGCCCATCTGACGCTGACGTGCCAGCGCTTCGCCTACGTCGAGGTGCCGCCGTTCAAGGCAACGGCGGCAGCGCGGGGCCGAGACTGCCCGCGCTGCAACGACGATCCGCCGGAGTGCCCGCCCGGGCCAACGCCGACGCCGTGCCCGGATCCGGACGATCCGGTGTGTCGGTGCCTCTGCCCGTGTGTTCCGCGGTAGTCGGCAGCAAGGAAGGACGGACGATGACGAACGAAGCGAACAACGGCGCACCCGTTGTGCCCACCACCCTCGGCCAACGCTGGCGCGAGGACCGTCGCGGCAGCTCGATGCTCACCACCGCCGTCACGCTGCCGCTCTTGTTCCTGCTCGTGATGTTGATCTTCTACCTGATCATGCTCCTGGTGATCAAGTGGCAGCTGGACCGCGGCACACAGGAGGCGGCGCGCCACATCGGTGAGCAGGCGCGCTATTGGGAGATCAGCGGAACACAGCAGATGAACCCGTTCAGCCCGACGGAGAAGATCTCGGGCACGATGGCGATCCCCGAGGACTTCTACGAGATCGAGGCGAAGCGGATCATCGTCAGCCGCTTGCGCGACCTGCGCTTCTATATTCCCGAGTACATCGACGCCAATCTGTTGATCAGCGTCACCGAGCCGGCGCTGACCGGCAGCAGCGACGCGTCACCGGTCTTTGAAGGCGACGAGTACGGGCCGACGAACGGCACGCTCGTCCAGATCTGCAACGAGGTCCGCGGCGAGCGCGGCACCGCCAGCATGGGCGACTATCTCTACCACAAGAACGTCCGTTTCCTCATCCGAAGCTCGTTCACCGTTCCGTGGTGGGTCACGATCCCGTTCACGGACTCGTGGCGCATGATCACCCTCCAGGACCGCGCGCTCGGCTACGTGCAGTGCCCGCGCTGGTGGGGCCAGCGCGAGGGACAGGAATACGACAAGTCGCGGTGGCTCGGCGTCGAAGGACCTGAAATCGGCTGGCGCTTCGGCTTGGCAACGCCTGGCTGGCCGACGGTGACCGTGCCGCCCGATCCGACAGCCACGCCGATCGTGCCGACGGCGACCGTGACGACGACATTTGGGATTCGGCCGTAGGTGACGATGGCGCCGGCGTTGGCCCCATCGCCCTGACCGACCTACAATGCGCGACCGGTGCGGCCGAGCCGCGCAAGATGAGCCTTCAGCGGACCGCCGGCCGTCATCACGCCGGCGGTCCGTTCGCCGTCCGGCACGCAAGGACCGGGGCGAGCATCGAGGAGCGAACGCCATGGCCTTTGTCATCACCAGCCTCTGCACGCGCGAGGGCGACTGCGTGGACGTCTGCCCGGTGAACTGCATCGTGCCGGGCCATCCCGAGGCCGAGTGGCCGCTCTTCTACATCGACCCCGACATCTGCATCGACTGCGGCGCGTGCGTGCCGGCCTGCCCGCCCGAGGCGATCTTCCCGGAGATGGATGTGCCCGAGGCACATGCCGGGGACACGGCGTTGAACGCACGCTTCTTCACCGCCGGCCCCGGCTACGAGGCCGGCGTGCAGCTCTACGAGATGGGCCGGCTCAAGTAGCCCGCCCGTCCCCTCACCCCAGGGTCCACCGTGCGCAAGGTCCAGTTCATCCAAGCAGACGTATTCACCGACAGCCCCTTCGGCGGCAACCCGGTCGTCGTCATCCCGCATCCGGGCGAGATGTCGCCAGACCAGATGCAGCGCGTCGCGCGCGGGATGAGCCACGCCGAGACGTCGTTCGTCGTGCCGCCGAACGCGGCGGGGGCGGCGTTCGGCTTGCGGTGCTTCACGCCGACGACCGAGGTCGTCTACTCGGGCCATCAGCTGCTCGGGACGGCGTACGTCCTGGCGGAGACGGGCCAGCTCCCGCTGGCGGGCGGCCGGGCGGACGTCGTCGTCGAGATCGGGGACGAACTCCGGCCCGTATCGCTGCGGCGGCCGAAGGCGGACGGCGCGATGCACGTTTCGACCGAGGTCGTCGCGTCCGAGATCCTCGGGCCGGTCGATCCGAGCCAATCGAGCCGCATCGCGGCCGCCCTCACGCTGGATCCGGCGCAGATCCTCGGCACCGCGCTGCCGCCAACGCTCGTCCGCACCGGCCTGACGTGCCTCGTCGTCCCGATGGGCTCGCTGGCCACGATGCGCGATCTGCTGCCGGTCGGCCAAGCGGTCGAGGATCTCCTGCACGACCTCGGCGCCGGCTGCCTGCTGGCCTTCAGCCGCGAGACGATCGTGCCGGGCAACCACGTCCACGTCCGCGTCTTCGCGCCGCCGCTCGGCATCGACGAGGACCCGGCGACGGGCTCGGCCAACGGCGCGCTGGCAGCCTTCCTGGCGCACCACAACCTGCTCCTCGGCCGGCCGCCGTTCAAGCTGCGCTGCGAGCAGGGCTACGAGATCGGCCGGCCGAGCCTCGTCGAGGTCGAGATCGACGTCACCGGCGCGGTGCCGGCGATCCGAGTCGGGGGCAACGTCGTCCGCAGCCTCGAGGGCACCGTCTTCTTCTAGGGCTCCCTACCAAGCCCTGTCAAGCCCAATCAAGACCGGCGCGACGACGGGATGCGCCTCAGGCAACGATCATCGGCCGTATGGTCTTGACAGGCTCACAAGCCTTGTTCCTCCCCTCTCCAGCTAGGACAGCACGACCATGGCCGAGCGCATCACGCCGCGCAGCACGGACCACTCCCAGTGGTATCTCGACGTCATCCGCGAAGCCGGCCTGGCCGACTACGGGCCGGTCCGCGGCACGATGGTCATCCGGCCGTACGGCTATGCCATCTGGGAGCGGATCCAGCAGGGACTCGACGGCATGTTCAAGGCCACCGGCCACCAGAACGCCTACTTCCCGATGTTCATCCCGATGAGCTTCCTCGAGAAGGAAAAGCAGCACGTCGAGGGCTTCGCGCCCGAGCTGGCCGTCGTGACGATCGGCGGCGGGAAGACGCTCGAGGAGCCCCTCGTCGTCCGACCGACGTCCGAGACGATCATCAACCACATGTTCGCCACCTGGATCCAGAGCTACCGTGACCTGCCGCTCCTGATCAACCAGTGGTGCAACGTCGTGCGCTGGGAGCTCCGGACACGCCCGTTCCTGCGCACGCTCGAGTTCCTGTGGCAGGAAGGGCACACCGCGCACGCCACGGCCGAGGAAGCGCAGGAAGAGACGCTGCGCATGCTCGAGGTCTATCGAACGTTCGCGCACGACGAGGCGGCCGTGCCGGTCGTCGCGGGCCGGAAGACCGAGCGCGAGAAGTTCGCCGGCGCCGACGCCTCGTACACGATCGAGGCGCTCCTCGGGGATGGCAAGGCGCTGCAGAGCGGCACGAGCCACAACCTCGGCCAGAACTTCGCGCGCGCCTTCAACACGCAGTACCTGGACACCAACAACACGCTGCAGCACGTCTGGCAGACCAGCTGGGGCCTCTCGACGCGCTTCATCGGCGCCATCATCCTCACCCACGGCGACGACAGCGGCCTGCGCCTGCCGCCCCGCCTCGCGCCGATCCAGGTCGTCATCGTGCCGATCTACCGCGACGACGCCGGCAAGGCGGCCGTGATGGCCGCCGTCGACGAGCTGCGTGCCGCCCTCGGCACGTCCGTGCGCCTCCACGTGGACGACCGCGACGAGCGGCCGGGGTTCAAGTTCACGGAGTGGGAGATCAAGGGCGTGCCGCTGCGGATCGAGATCGGACCGCGCGACGTCGAGCAAGGCGTCGTGACGGTTGCGCGGCGCGACGACGGGTCGAAGACGACGGTGCCGCGGGCCGACCTGCCCGGACAGATCGGCGCGCTGCTCGACGCCGTCCAGGACGGCCTCTATGCGCAAGCCTCGGCCTTCGTGGCCAGCAACACGCACGCCGCCGACGACGAGGCGAGCTTCACGGCCGCACTCGCCAAGGGCGGCTTCGTCCGCGTGCTGTGGGCCGGCGGCAACGAGGACGAGGCGGCCATCCAGGAAGCGCACGGCGCGACGATCCGCTGCCTGCCGTTCGACCAGCCGGATGCGCCCGGAAAGTGCTTCTACACCGGCAAAGAGACGTCGACGGTGGCGTTGTTCGCGCGGGCTTACTGAGGCGGCGGGATCACCTTCCAAACGCCCGATCGATGCGAGGGGACGACCGTGAACACCGACACCATGCCCCGCATCGACGTCGTCCTCGACCACGCCACGCTCCTCACGATGGACGACGGCCGCCCCGGCCCGCTCGCAGGGCCCATGCAAGGGCGCGTCGATCGCATCGACGACGGGGCGATCGCGGTGGCCGGCGGACGGATCGCGGCGGTCGGGCCGCGCGACGGGGTGTGGCGACACGTCGATGCGGCGCGTGCGGGACGGGCGGAACTTGGGGGCGGGGCGATGGACGTTGTCGACGCCGCCGGACGCGTCGTGCTGCCGGGCCTGGTCGACGCGCACACGCACCTGGTCTGGGCGGGCACGCGGGCCGACGAGTTCGAGGCGCGGCTGACCGGGACGAGCTATCTCGACCTCTTGGCGAACGGCGGCGGGATCAACGCCACCGTCCGCGCCACACGCGCCGCGTCGTTCGATGATCTGGTGGCGCGGATGACGGCGCGCCTGGACGTGCTCGTCGACCATGGCGTGACGACGGTCGAAGTGAAGACGGGCTACGGGCTGACCGTCGACGAGGAGATGCGGCACCTCGACGTCATCGCCGCGGCGGCGTCCGCGCACCCGGCGCGCGTCGTGCCGACGTTCCTCGGCGCGCACGCGCTGCCGAGTGCGTACGCGGGGGCGCACGCGCCCGACCGGGGCGCCTTCGTCCGTGAGGTGATCGGCATGCTGCCGCGCGTCGCGGCGCACCCGCTCGGCCGGCGCGGCCCGTTGTTCTGCGACGTCTTCTGCGACGCCGGCGCGTTCGACGTCGCCGAGACCCGCGCGGTGCTCACCGCCGCCAAGGCCGCCGGCCTTGGCCTCAAGGTCCACAGCGACGAGTTCGAGAACCTCGGTGCAACGGCGCTCGCCGCCGAGCTCGGGGCGACGAGCGCCGATCACCTCGTGGCCACGACGCCGGCCGAGATGGCCGCGCTGGCCAGGAGCGGCACGGTGGCCGTGCTCCTGCCGGTGACGACGATCGGCCTTGGCTCGACCCATTTCGCCGACGGCGCGGCGTTCGTCCGCCACGGCGCTCCGGTGGCGCTCGCGTCAGACTGGAACCCCGGCACCGCGCCGTGCCCCAACCTCTGGCTGGCGCTGGCGATCGGGACGCGCTACGGCCGACTGTCCGTCGCGGAGGCGCTCGTGGCCGTCACGCGCAACGCCGCGTGCGCCGTCGGCCGCGACGCCGTTGCCGGGCGGCTGGCGGTCGGGCGTCCGGCGGACGCGGTGCTCACGGACAGCGACGATCCGCGCGAGCTGGCGTACGGGTTCGGGACGAACCGGGCGGTGCGGGTGATGCTGGGGGGCCGATGGGTGCGATGATCGGGGCTGATCGGGTGCGACGATCGGCGCGGTGCGCGAACTGCACTCAGACCGGCTACTGCATCCAGATCGACGCGACGCTGCCCAGCACCATGCTGAGCACGACGAGGATGCCGATGAAGATGACGATCTTCTCGTTGCGGGTTCGCTTGGGTCGGTAGCCACGGGACATGGGTGCGTCTGCTCCTCGTTGGGCGCTGCCGTGCGGCGCGCGTGAAGTCGGGTGGGCGGCCTTGGGGGGCGGCGGCGCACATTATATATACGGAATCCCCATTGCCGCGGCGAAGCCGCACCGCTATCATCCGCCCCGGTGCGCGACAACTGACCGTATCAACCGATCCCCCTGTACCGTCATCTAGTGCGGGCGCCGCGGCCCCCCCGGCTACGCGGTGCCCATTCCTTCACTTCCCCCTGATCTCACGCGAGATCGTTCAAGGAGTCACCGCGATGCGACTCGCCTGCCACGCGCCCATGCGCCTTGGTCGACTCGGCGCCGTGCTCGGGCTGTGCGCGGCGCTTGCCGCCATCCTTGTGCCGCGCGGTGTCGCGCTTGCGCAGCGGCCGCCCGGGTTCGGTCACAACCAGGGCGTCAACCCGAACGCCCAGCTCAGCGGCCAGGTGCACCTGCCGATCCTGGACTTCATCGGCCAGGACGACGTCTGTTCGTCATGGGTCGAGGTGCAGAACATCGGCTGCGAGTACGCGATGGCGGCGATGATCGTCTGGGGCGAGCCCGGGTTCTGCCCGCCGCAGTCGGCCGGTCCGCTGAAGGTGGAGTGCACCGGACTGCTCCGGCCCGGCAGCACGTGGAACCTCACCGGTGCACAGGTGCCGACGGGCTCGAAGGGCGGAATGGTCTTCAAGTTCAGCGCCCGCCAGCTGAACGACATCGGCGTCGACCTTGGCGAAGACGACGTCGTCGGCAGCTACCTGTGCGAGGTGCTGTTCTTCAACGTCGTCGGCGACGCGGACGACTACCGGCGGTTCAAGAAGGCTTACAACGAGGGGCTGACGTTCGAGGGCGTGCCGTTGGACCGCGCTCGCGGCACCGGTTTCCTGGCCGTCGACGTGCTGCGCCAGTGCCCGGCCGTCGACACGCCGGGCGTGCTCGTGACCAGCAAGTACAACGGGATCGCGGGCGACCACCTTGGCGCGTCCGATCCGGTGTACGGCGGCTACGCGTTCTACGTCCCGCTGGTGTACGCCGGCCACAGCGGCTTCAACACGATCATCTACATCCAGAACGGCGGCCTGCAGTGCTCGTCGCTCGAGATCTGGTTCCAGCACCTGGACGACTGCCTGCGCGCCTCGATCTGCGACGTCGCGACGCTGGCGCCGGGGGAGACCTATCAGTTCGACGCCGCGGACTGCGTCGGACCGGACTGGGTCGGCAACGCCTGGGTGCGCGCGTCGCAGCCGATGGGCATCGTCGCCGACATCATCGGCCCCGAGGTCCTGATGACCTACATCGGCGAGCCGACCGAGATCAACTACACGTTCGACCCGAGCACGCCCTATACGTCGCCCGGCAACCAGATCGCGTTCGCCCCGCTCATCTACAGCGAGTACCAGGGCTGGGACGCGGGCATTCAGGTCCAGAACCTGAGTCCGGTGGTCGCGGCCAAGGCCAAGGTCTACTTCCTCGACCGCGGCGGCGACATTATCACGACGCTGGTGGACTGGATCTGCCCGCGCGGCAGCCAGACGTTCTTCCTGCCCGTCGTGTTCGATCTGCCGGGGCACTGGGTCGGGAGCGCGCGCGTCGAGAGCCAGGAGTGGATCACACCCGGTGCGCCGAACGTACTGGGACCGAACATCGTCGCCGTCGCGACGCTCGTGAAGTATTCGGACGCGGCGCGGACGCAGATCATCGAGGGGATCGCCTACAACCTCCTGCCGGAGCACAAGATCTTCGACTGGCAGATCGCCACCGGCACGCGCGGCGGTCTCGAGAGCGGGATCGGCCTGATCGCCATCCCGTCGTTGTTCAAGGACACGCGCAAGGCCGGCATCACGAGCGAGTTGGCGATCACGAACGTCGTGCCCAAGCCGGGCTTCACGGACTTCGCGATCATCCTCTACGACCAGAACGGCCTGCTGGACTTCATCTGCGAGAAGCTGAACGAGAAGCAGATCGAGTACATCGACTTCTACCGCTGGGGCTATCTGAACAACGGCTTCAAGGGCTCGGCCGTGATCAGCGCCACGTTCTGGGAGCACGACGTCTTCGATCCGTGGGGCCGCTTCGAGCGCAACCTCGTCGGCCTCGGCGCGATGGCCGTCGAGCGCAGCCGGACGGTGCTCGGCGAGGACATCCCGGGCGACGAAGCCGCCGGCGAGCGCGGCATCGCGTTCGCGCTGGCCGACATCCGCGGCGAGCGCTGCCTGAACGGCCCGGCGCCGTTCTTCGACATCCTGTGCCCCGGTGTGCCCGGCGCCCCGAACGATCCCTTCGCCTGCCCTGACACCGTCACGGCGCGCTGCCTGAACTGCCCGCTGCCGATCCCGGACGCCGGCTCGGCCAACGCGCGCGTCAACGTGAACGTTCCGCCGGGCTGCCGGATCAGCGACATGAACATCCGCCTCGACATCCAGCACCCGGCCGTCGGGGATCTCATCCTCCGGCTGGCGAAGTCCGACAACCCGCCGGGCGCGCTCCAGTTCCGCAACCTGGCCAACCGGGTATGCGGCTTCACGTCCGGCATGCAGGCGCTGTTGGACGACGATGCCGCCCAGCCGATCGGCAGCGTCTGCCCGCCGGCCGGATTCGCCGCCTACCGCAGCCAGAACCGCCAGCTGGACGGGCTGACCGGCGTCCCGGCGCGCGGCGAGTGGATCCTGCGGGTGGAGGACGCCGCCTCGTTCAACACGGGGCGGGTGAACGACGTGCGGCTCGAGATCGCGCTGGACGGGGGCTTCTAGCCCGGCTCCTGGCCCGCTCTTGCCCGCGATCGTGACCGTTTGCCGCCACGCCGCCCGTATCCCGATCTCCCGACCCGCGTTGTAACAGCCAGCCGCATCGGCCTTCGGCCGAGGGTGGTGTTGCGTGCCGGCTCCGTACGCCGCCCGTCCTTGGGGGTGGCCGCCCGCTTGAAGGGAACTCCAAACCATGCATTGTCCGGAGTCGATTGCTCCTGAATCGCCTGTTTCGGCTTGTCGCCGTCGCCGTTGTGGCGACCGCGTTCGTTCTTTCCGCTTCGTCGGCGCATGCCCAGGGCGAGAAGCCGCGCGACGGGCGGGCGCTCAACCACTTCGGCAAGAACAGCCGCGGCATCCGGCCGAACGACAGCGGTGCCCTGCCGATGTCGGCCGACGGGGCGCTCGGCACGCAGGGGACCGCCGATCTGGCGGCGCAGTACGACATCGACCAGCTCGCCGGCTGGGGCATCGTCTTCGGCTTCGGCGGCCCAGGCCCGGTACCGGGTTCGATCGACTTCTCGCACCCGACGAACGTCACGCTGAACGTGACGGACGCCTTCTGCACCGGCGACTCGTTCCGGATCCTCGACCGCGGCCGCGTCGTCCTCGAGACGCCGCGCGTCGGCAACGACGCTCCGGACTGCACGATCTACGAGGACGATCCGGGCCAGGCGTTCCTGAGCGCGCAGTTCAGCCACGGCACGGTCGTCCTGCCCTCCGGCAGCCACTCGCTTTCGATCGAGGTCCTCGACAGCCCGTACGAAGGCGGAGCCGCGTTCCTCGAGGTGCTCCACCTCGGACCGGCCGTCGACCCGAACCGCCAGCTCGGCGGTCAGGTCCACCTCCCGATCCTGAACTTCCTCGGCCAGGACGACGTCTGCGAGACCTGGATCGAAGTGCAGAACGTCGGCTGCGAGAACCAGATGGCGGCGCTGGTGACGTGGGGCGAGCCGGGCTTCTGCCCGCCGCAGGCCGCCGGCCCGCTGAAGGTGGAGTGCACCGGCATGCTGAAGCCGGGCACCACCTGGAACCTGTACGGCGCCCAGGTGCCGACGGGCTCGAAGTCCGGCATCCTCTTCAAGCTCTCGGCGCGCCAGCTGACCGAGGACGGCATCGACGTGATCCCCGAGGATGACGTCACGGGCTCGTACGTCTGCGAGGTGCTGTTCTTCAACGTCGTCGGCGACGCGGACGATTACCGCCGCTTCAAGAAGGCGTACGACGAGGGGCTCTTCTTCGACGGCATCGACATGTCGCTGGCGCGCGGCAGCGGTGCGCTGGCCGTCGACGTGCACCGCACGTGCCCCGGCAGCGCGACGCCGGGCGTCGACGTGACCAGCAAGTACAACGGCATCGCCGGCGACCACCTCGGCGTGTACGACGAGGTGTACGGCGGCTACAGCTTCTACGTGCCGCTCGTCTACGCCTCGAAGGCCGGGATGAACAGCATCATCTACATCCAGAACGGCGGGCTGATGTGCAGCTCGCTCGAGATCTGGTTCAAGCAGTTGGACGACTGCCTGCGCGCCTCGATCTGCGACATCGCGACGCTGGCGCCGGGCGAGACGTACCAGTTGGACGCGAACGACTGCGTCGGCCCGGACTTCCAGGGCTCGGCCTGGATCCGCTCGACGCAGAAGATGGGCGTCGTGGTGGACATCACCGTCCAGGACACGCTGATGACGTACGTCGGCGAGCCGGGCGAGATCAACTACACCTTCGACCCGAACCTGGCGACCTACACGGCCGGCAACCAGGTGGCGTTCGCGCCGCTGACGTACTCGGAGTACCAGGGCTGGGACACCGGCATTCAGGTCCAGAACCTGAGCGCGGTGGTGGCGGCCAAGGTGAAGGTCTACTTCCTCGACCGCGGCGGCGACATCATCACGACGCTGGTGGACTGGGTCTGCCCGCGCGGCAGCCAGACGTTCTTCCTGCCGGTCGTCGCCGACCTGCCGGGCAACTGGGTGGGCAGCGCGCGCGTCGAGAGCCAGGAATGGATCACGCCGGGCGGGCCGAACGTGCTCTCGCCGAACATCGTGGCGGTGGCGACGTTGATCAAGTACTCCGACACGGCACGCACGAGCATGACGCAGGCGATCGCCTACAACCTGCTGCCCGAGCACAAGATCTACGATTGGCAGATCGCCAGCGGCACGGGCGGCGGCCTGGACTCCGGCGTCGGCCTGATCGCCATCCCGAGCCTGCTGAAGGACCTCTCCCGCTCCGGCCTGACGAGCGAGATCGCGATCGCCAACGTGGTGCCCAAGCCGGGCTTCACGGACTTGGTCATCTACATCTACGACCAGAACGGCCTGCTGGACTACATCTGCCAGAAGCTGAACGAGAAGCAGGTCGAGTACATCGACCTCCAGACCTGGGGCTATGTGAACAACGGCTTCAAGGGCTCGGCCATCATCAGCGCCTGGTTCTGGGAGCATGACGTCTTCAGCGGCCGCGGGCAGTTCGAGCGCAACCTCGTCGGCCTCGGCGCGGTGTCGATCGAGCGGCGCGGCGGCAAGTTCTCCGAGGATGTGCCGGGCGACGAGGCGGCGGGTGACCGCGGCATTCCGTTCGCCGTGACGTACGACGAAGAGGGCGAGCCGGTGTTCGAGTACTGCTTCATGGGCCCGCTGCCGCTGTGCGCCGGCTTCCCGGACAACCGCCCGGCCGGCGGCTGCCCGGACACGTTGACGGCGTCCTGCGACAACTGCCCGGTCGCCATCCCGGCGAGCGGCGCGGCGCCCTCGGCGTTCGCGTCGGTCGGCGCACAGATCGGTTGCACGATCGCCGACGTCGACATCACGCTCGACATCAACCACACCTGGAACAGCGACCTCAACATCGATGTTTCGAGCAACGCGCTCATCGGTGTGACGATCGTGAACCAGGTCTGCGGCGCCGATGACAACATGTTCGCCATCGTGGACTCCGACGCCGGCGCGCCGATCGGCAGCGTCTGCCCGCCGTCGGGCTTCCTCCGCGTCACACCGGGCGGCGCCGGCGTCGCGCCGGATGCGCTCGACCAGTTCGACGGCACGGACCCCGGCGGCCAGTGGTCGCTGGACATCACCGACCTGGTGGGCGGGGATGCGGGGACGATCAACGACTGGCAGGTGAACATCACCTATCGCTAGGTGATGGCCAAGAGGGTGACCGCGCAGACCCTGCGCTGAAACCCTTGACGGTGGTGCAGGGGCGCGGCAGCCGCGCCCACCAGTAGAAGACGAGACGACGGCCCGGCGCGGGAAACTGCGCCGGGCCGTCGCGTTGCTGCGGGCGGAGGGCGGGCGGTTGGAGGGCGAGCGCGTTCGGTCCTGGGTTTTCAGGCTGGAAACCGTGGGAACCACGGGGGGTGAACCCCCGTTTCCAGCCTGGAAGTGGGGGACTTCCTGGCACGAAATTGGAACACCTGTGCGAAGCCATGCTGTACACTGACCCTTCGGCTGGAAACCTATGCCGTACACCGAGTGGAGAACGACATGACGACCGCCACCAGCCCGACCGCGACGAAGCGCGCCCCGATGACCTCGCTGCGGAAGACCGCGCTCGTCGCAGGCGTCTTCTACGTGCTCACCTTCGTCTCGATCCCGACCCTCCTCTCCCTCTACGTTCCGGTGCACGATCCGAACTACATCGTCGGTCCTGGCCCGGACACCGGCGTCCTCATCGGCGGCGTCCTGGAGATCATCGTGGCCCTCGCCGGTATCGGCACTGCGGTCGCTCTGTACCCGGTGCTCAAGCGGCAGAACGAAGGGATGGCGCTCGGCCTCGTCAGCTCGCGGGTCTTGGAAGGCGCCCTGATCTTCGCCGGCGTCGCCAGCCTCCTGACGATCGTGACCTTGCGCCAGGCCGGAGCCGGCGCCGAGGCGTTGGTGGCAGGGCGTACGCTGGCCGCCCTGTACGACCGGACGTTCTTCGTCAGTCAGAGCCTGATTCCGGCCGTGAACGGCCTGTTGCTCGGCACCCTGATGTACCAGTCGCGTCTGGTGCCGCGCGTTCTGCCCGTGCTCGGGCTCATCGGAGCGGCCGCGCTCCTCACTTCCGACGCCGCCATCCTGTTCGGC
The DNA here is from genome assembly GCA_016703025.1 of Candidatus Avedoeria danica. Classification (NCBI taxonomy): domain Bacteria; kingdom Bacillati; phylum Chloroflexota; class Ardenticatenia; order Candidatus Epilineales; family Candidatus Epilineaceae; genus Candidatus Avedoeria; species Candidatus Avedoeria danica. The sequence continues at coordinate 1,738,056 of JADJCV010000004.1, read as the reverse complement.
GTCTGGCCATCCGTGTCCGTGCAAGCGGGGCTCGCCGCGCTCCCGATCGCGCTCTGGGAGTTCTCGCTGGGCGTCTGGCTGATCGTCAAGGGCTTCAAGCCCTCACCGATCACGGCGGGCATGGTGGCCGCCGGCGCGCCGGAGGCGTAGCGCGAGACAGGCTGACCGAGCGGATCGCGACCGACGTCGGCCATCGGCGGATCGTGCAATGCTCGGGCCAGCTCCGACGGACGACCCGGGGCGGGAAGTGCCCATAATCTGCCCATGCTCCCGCACACCGTCCCACCCGGGTCGTCCGACCGCGACGCCGTGCTGGCCGCACTCTGCGCGGCGCACGGCGTCGCGATCCTCTACGTCTTCGGCAGCCGCGCCGGCGAGGTCGTCGAATGGCACCGGGGTCGGCTCGAAGCCATGGGCTCGGGCGGCTCGGACGTCGACATCGGCGTGCTCGCCGCGCGCGACGTGCGCCTCGACGTCGAGGCCAAGGTGCGGTTGGCGCAGGCGCTCGAGGCGTTGCTGGGCGTCGAGCGCGTCGATCTGATCTCACTCGCCGACGCCGACCCGTTCGTGGCGGCCAACGTCGTTCGCGGCGAGCGCCTGTTCGCGGCCGACGCCGATGACGCGGACGAGTTCGACCCATACGTCCTGCGCCGCGCCGGCGATCTCGCGCCGCTGGAGCGCGAACGGCAGCGGCTGGTGTTGGCAGACAAGCGATGAGCCCAGGGCCGTTGTCGCGGCGGCCGTTGATGATTCTCCTCGCCAACACCTTGGATCCGAGGTTTGGCCGTCTCGAAGACCTTCCTTTTCGAGACGGCGGTGACCCCTTTTCAGCCGTCTCGAAGGCAGGCGTTCAGGCGGACACTTCCCCAATCCTCCACTGGGGAGGAGCGGTGGCGATCGAGCTCGGAGTCGTCGCGATCGGCCTCACGAAAGCCGTACGTGCCCGCACGGGCCAGAGCAGCCAGCGCCTCGTTGCCAGCATTCTTCTCATGGTCTCAGCATCCGTCTTGGCGGGTGGATGCTAAACGCGCAACACAGGCGAGCACGGCCACCGTGAAGGGTGCAGCCCTTATGACCGTGAGCAAAGTGTGCGCGAGACGCATGGTCACGTGCTCGACGCCTAGCGCGGTCGCGGTCGAAGAGTCAGCGGCAGCCACAGGCGCTGGTTAGGCTCGCGCGTGGCGGTCGGACGGAGAGTCGATGGGGGGGTTCGGCTCGGTATGGGCTGGGCGCTATCGGTGGCGGTCGGGGTCGCGGTGTGCGCTTGCGTCGGGACGGGGGTCGATCCATCGTCCGGGCGCAGATTCGAGCGAACCTCGAGTCCGCCAAAGAGCATCGTGCCGCCGTAGAGCACGCCGTCCCGGGCGCCCATCATCCATGAGCCGAGCAGCGGTAGCCAGCCAACGACCTCGGGCGGGCTGGCAGGCAACGCAGCCACAACCCAGACGGTGCCGATGCCGGTGCCGTCGGTGCCACGCTGCTTGACGTACCAGCGGTTGTCGTCGCTCGCGAGGGCCTCGATCTTGGTCGGGAGCTGCAGCTGGGACACGACCGTCGGCGGGCCGCTCGCCGGCACTGCCAAGAAGTACACGCGATCGTCGCGCGCCAAGGCCAACGTGGTTCCAACGGCTGCGGCGAAGGTGATGCCGGGGGGCAATCCGAGGAGGGGTCCTATTGGCCGCACAGCGGCCGGGCTCGTCACGTCCATGACGAACGGCGGTTCGTTCTTTGGCAGGACCACGAGCCGGTTGCCTACCTGCCGCATCGGCCCCGCCTTCAGGCCCGCGATGTGCATGCGTGCAATCTCCCGAGGCAGCGGCTTGTTTGCCGAGTCGAGCACGACGAGTGTTCCATCGGCCTGCTGGGCGAAGACCGTCGCCTCCCGTGCGGCCATCGACACGAAAGGCGTCGCCTCCGGGACCGGAGGGCACGGTCCGTCGGGCAAGCACCACTTGGAGACGACGTGTGGCGAGCCATCCGACGTGCGCTCGTATCCCTGCACTTCGAGCCCGCCGTTGGCCAACGCCATGATCGTGCCAGCCGCGTCCGCCAGCACGTCCGGCCCGTTCGTGCGCAGGCGGCCGATCCGCCGGGGCGAGGCAGCGTCGCGGATATCGAAGAACTCGTGGTCGAAGTGCGCCAGGTCATTGACCGTCAGGTTCTGGCCGATCGCCATTGCGTCGCCGACGACCTGAATCGAACCAACAGTATCGGGCGGCCACCATGGGCTCCATACCGCATCGAGTCCGGGGTCTGCGTCGCGTACGGGCGGCATGACGTTCAATTGCACCCCATCGACGATGACGATTACGCGATCATCGATGCTTTCGAGTCGGAGCTCGCTGCCGGGAAATGCGAGCGGCGGGAGCGCGATGGGATGATCCATATCGCGGACGTCGACGCGCGCCAGCCAACCACCGCCGGGGGAAGCAAAGAGGATGCCGCCGGCGATGAGCATGCGCTGGGCGCTCGGCGATACCGGCAGGCGCACGGGCAGGCCGGCCGACAGTTCGATCCGGCGGACGAACGAGGGTGGTGAGGTCGTGAAGTCGTAGACCTCCGCCCACCACCGGACGGCGGTCGCGCCGGCCATCTCGTTCACGCTGAGGTAGACGAGGCCGTCGTGCGCGTAGAACGGGCTGGCGAACCAGTTCGCGATGTGAGTGCCCGCCGGGTGTGAGGCCGCCGAGCGCGGCGTCGTCGGATCGGCAAGGTCGATGACATCGAGCCGCACGCCGTACGTCCGGTTGTAGACGAGAGGCGCCGTGTCATCGGCGATCGGCGCGTATAGGGGGACGGAAGCGCCCGAATCGCCCAACCGCTCGAGGCTCTCCGCGTCCATCGTTACGAGGGCGAACCGATCCCCGAACATGCCGCTCTGGTTCTGGATCGCCACCAGCACGTCGCCGACAGCGAGCAAGTGGTCGGCGTGCAGGTCGGTGTTGAAGAGGACGGGGTCGCCGGGCGACGGGAGTAGCTCGCGGATGCGCCGATCGTAGCTGCGGGCGAACACGCGCCCGGCCGTCCGGATGAGACGATCCACCTTCGACCCGCTGGCCTCCTCGACCTGCAGCTCGGACACCGCGCGCAGCGGCTCGTTCGGCCGGCGGCGCGCGACGCGTTGAAGCAGGTGCTTGCAGGAGAGGATGTAGCCGTCTCCGTAGGCGGTGACGTCGTCCACGCAGCCAGAGAAGACCTCTGGGTCATCCTCCTTCCGGAGGACCATTGTGTCGGCGGTCAGCGGTGGTCCGGCGACCGGCACGGCCGTCGGGATCGCGAGCGGAGTGCCCGGTGTCACGGGCAGCGCGGTGGAAGTGGCCGTCGGCGTCGACGTGGCCGTTGAGGTCGGTGGCGACGTCGGAACGGTCGTCTCGACAACCTCGGGCGTTGCCGAGGCGGTCACCGTGGCGGTGTGGGTCGGCGTCACCCGATGATCGAACGTCGGCGTGGCCATGGTGGGTACCGCAGTGACCGGGGCCGTCGTCGTCGACGTCACGGTTGACGTCGGTGGCGGACGCAATGTGCTCGACGGCAACGGCACCGACGTCCCCTCGGTGCCCAGCGGACAGTGGTTGCGGAAGATGAACGTCTCGTCCCACGAGCTCCGTAGGTCCGCGGCCGGGATCCAGCGTCCGCTCGGGCTGTACGGACAGAGGTCGTACCCCTCCGGCGGTGCGAGAAGTTCCAGGACGTAGCCGGAGCTCACCGGCTCGTGCGGCACCCCAATGGCGACCGGCCCATCCGGGCCGGACGTGGCGACGGCCAGGATGCGCCCGTCGTCGGCGAGCAGTCGGAATGTCATCGGCCAGACCGGACGTGGCCCGAAGCCCTCGCGTTCGTACGGGCTGATGTAGCGATTACAGCCCGGGCAATCCGCGGCGCGCCCGCCGACGACATCGAGGCTCGCATACGCCTTGATCTGCGCTGTCGGTCCCCCTATCGGTGTAGGCGTCGGCGGGTTGGGGTCGACGGTGTCGGTAGGTAGAGGCGATGCGACCTGCACGGGGTCGCCGTCCGCCGCGCCTGCTGACAATGCGGTGGACGGAGACAGCGTGGTTTCGCGGGCACCGGAGACGAGCACGGTGCGGCCGAACACGGCGACGAGCACGAGACCGACCCCAACTTGCGTCGCCCTCGAGATACCGGACGACGCTCCGTCCTTGGTCAGAGGTTGACCTTCCCCTGGCAGGCGCAGATCGGCGGGGGTCGGTGGCCCCTCGTCGAGTCGGGAACGCGACCTGGACTGCATACGGCATCTCCGTGACTGCTCGCTGTTCACGTGCCCGGGCCGAGCGCGGGCGGAGCGAGATCAGTGATTAGTTTCTCGAGTTGCGCCGCTGTTGCTCCTCGAGGTGCTAGATCCGCGCTTCAAGCCGCCTGATCTTCGCCAGCATATACTCGCAGAGATCTTGTAGCTCCTCGCGCCGCTTGAGGTCGCAGAGCGTACCGGCAGTCAGAATCTCGATCTTCATGCCCTGCAGCTTACGCCGCCTCCTGCCTCTCGGCAACCACTACCCTCGGCTGGATCCCTGAACGCTTACGATCGGCCAACCACCGACATCCAGGCGATGTCCTCAGGCGGTGGGTTGTCGGGGTTTACAGCCGGATCGGTTGCGACACATTCCGGTTTCGGTAAGACAAACCTCCCTTTTTCTAACTCGTGCCGAGATGGTCGGTCGCTCCAGCGATTGCTCCTTGACATGTGATCTTCCTCGGTATCTGTCGCCCTTTCAGCAGCGGTATCCGTCGCCCAGTCCCACTGGTTCGTCTCACATCGGCCCGATGACCAGCCCCTCCCGCGCCGCTTCGACCACCTCTCCGGTGACCGTCTTCAGCTCATTGATCTCCAGGATGCGTTGAACCTGGGCAAGCAGCCGGTGGATCAGCCGGAAGTTGCCTCCGGTGATGCGTACCACTGCCGCCATCGCCTCGACATCGGTGAAGTCCTCGGCCGAGACGTTCAACCCCAACTGCTGCCAATGGCGCCCAAGCACGAAGCCGACCTCCTCGGCGCCGAGCGGTCGGTAGGCATGAACGAACCCCACGCGCGAGTACAGCTGAGCGTAGCGGGCCAGACGCTTCTCCATCCCCGGCATCCCGATCAATATCATGCCAAAGCGACCCCGATCGTAGGGTGTCCCGCAGGTGCTCCAGGCTCGCCATCTTGAGCCGGTCAGCTTCATCAACGATCACCAGCTGCACTCTGGCGGCCAGCTCCGTGGAGGTCGGATACAACTCGCCGGTCTTGGTTTCCGGAGAGGCACAGAGGAAGCCGAAGGAGGAGCAAGCCAAGGCCGCGATCGACCGACCGCGGTGAGTTGGCGACCTCGGGTGTGTAGAAGACGGTAAAGCATTCATCGACTCCCGCTGGCGGCTCATCGCCGAGCACGTAGCGCGACAGGAAGGGCTCCAACACGTCCCAGCTGGAGTACGTCCGAGCGGAAAGAGTCTTGCCCACACCGGGAGGGCCGTAGCAGAGGCCGATGTATCGGTGCCGCCGGCAGGCCTCGCAGAACTCCACGAAGCGCCGGTGCTCCTTGGTGGCGACGAAGCCCGACTCCACGTCAGTCATCCACGTAGCGCTTCAATCGACGCGGGGCGTCGGGCGACGGTGGCTCGTCCTCAGTTCTCTCCGCCGGTAGGGGTTTGGGGCTCTGGATGAACACAGCCACGTGCCGCTCTCGCTCAGCAAGGGTGCCTTTCAGTTCGCGGCGCCGTTGCCGTCGGGCACGGATGAGATCCTTGAGTGAGATCGTCTCGCCGGCCAGTTCCGCACAGACGGCCCGGCACAGGAAGCGGTCCTGGTGAAACACGCGCACCTCGCCTAGATCACGAGGATCGTAGCGAATGGTCACTGCCTCCCCGACGTAGGCCGCCAGTGTCAGGTCCAAGTAGCGCATGCCCTGGAAGTGAATGCCGTCCGGGTGCACCTGCCGCGCGGTGGCGACGGTCAACAGCAGGAGGTCAAGCTCTTCCAGGGTCGCAGGCAGGCGAGGTATGAAGGCGCCGTTCAACCATCGTTCCTGAGGGCGTTCCCCGGTCTCGCCGTGCGGCCGCTGGTGATAGTCGTCGGCGACGAACCGGCCCACGCGCTCATCGAGATCGGAGAGGCTCAAAGTCGGTGTCGGCTGCGGTGTGCCGGCCGGTGCGTAGCCGGGCAGTTGACACAGCAGGAGCTGGTTGACGGTCTCGAAGAAGCGCTCGATCTTGCCACGGCCCCGGGGGACGGCGACGGTGGAGAACACGAGCCGCATCTTGAGGTCGGCGGCCACCTGTTCCAGATGACGCGACGTGAAGTCGCTGCCGTGATCCGTATAGAAGATGTCGGGGATGCCGCAGATGTGCCAATGCGGATGCCCCTTGCGCCAGATCGCCTGGCGTAGCGCCAGCGCCGTGTTGACCGCTGACGGGGGCGCCGAGGTTCAACGCGTAGCCGGCGACGGCTCGACTGAAGTCATCCATGACGATCGTGAGCCACGGCTGAGCTGGGCGGTCCCGTTGATCCAGCACCCAGATGTCCAGGAGGGTGTGATCCGCCTGCCAGATCTCGTTCGGGCGAGCGGCTGTTCGCCGGTAGATCAGATCGAAGGTGTCGGCGTAGGCCTTGTCACCATCATGGGCGAGGGTGGTGAGCGCCGGGTCGAGGTGCCGAACGATGTCGTAGACCGTTTTGTAGCGGGGAATGGGCCAGCCCTGCTGCTCGGCCACTTCAGCGGCCTGCCGGCAGACGGTTGCGGCGGTTGGAGGCGGCCGCCGCAGCGCGAGGCCCTCGATCAATCGCACGAGATCGTCCGGTAATTTCCGATGCCCCTGATCGGAGCGGGGCTTGCGGACGAGTCCGGACAGTCCAATTGTTCGATATGAGCGCGCCCAACGCTGAACGGTGCGCGTCGAGACGTTGGCGTCGGTGGCCGTCTGATGTGCCGAAAGGCCATCTTCAAGGTGGAGTCGCAAAAGCGCGAAGCGGGCCAGGGCCTGCTCTCGCTCGGCCTCCGACAGCTCCGCCAGGTTCACAAGTCCTCCACGTACCCAGCTGCCACCGCCTCGGGCGGGTTGGTGTAGCGGCTGATGTAACGGCCAGAACGATGACCCAGCCGCCGTTCGAGCTCGTAGGCGTCGGCATTCGTAGCCCGAGAGAGCAGGAACGCGAACGTGTGCCGCAGATCATGTGGCCGCAGCGGACTCACTCGCCGGCCGGCCCCAGGCACCTCGGCGTCATGCAGCCGGCCGATGTACTCCAGAACCCGATTGATCGCCCGCACCGACAGGCGACCGTCATCCCGGCGGGCGCCAAGGCCTCGGGCACTCAGGAAGAGTGCGTCGGCGGCCTCATTGGCGTCGCCTTGTCGCTCCTTCTCCAGGTAGTCGGCAAGAGCCGTCCTGGCATCGGCCGACAGGAACACGGTGCGCTGACTCTTGCCCTTGCCCAGCACCCCTGTGATCGTGGATCGCTTTGCGCGCCGCAAGGCCTCAGCCGTGCGGGGCTCGACCTGGTCGAGGTTGAGGCGCACCACTTCCTCGCGCCGCAGGCCGGTTGAAAGAAGTAGGAACACGAGCGCCCGATCCCGCCAGGGTCGGCGATACGCATGGGGCCTGCTCTCCTGGGCGGCCCAGCGGCGGCCCCTCTTGTGGGCCAGCTTGGGCAGTCGGTCGCACAGATTCTTCAGGGGAGCGCACCTGGGCCTCAGAGAGCGACCGTGGTTCCAGCGGCGGCAGTCCCAACTCGGACACGCCCTTGGTCGGATCCCCCAGCGGAAACAGGCCGGGCGCCACGCTGTACACCCATGACGTGAAGGCCGAGAGCGATGCCAGGTGGTTGCTGACGGTCGCCGGCGCCAGGCCCAAGGCGACAAGAGCTCGCTGCCAAGCGGTGACATCGCGCTGCAGGCAGACGGAAAGCCGGTCGTGGCCGTAGGCTTCCTCGAAGAACGTGCGAAAGCGCCCGAGGTGCAAGGCGATCTTGATGGCCACCGCCGGCGAGCGATTACCGGCGACGGCAAACGTCTGGTAGCGCTCCATCCAGACGCTCATGCGATCGGGGATCGCGGTGATGTCGAGCGCCGGAACGGCGACGATTTCGGCCCCGGAATCGGGCCGTTCCCTTTCGTGACGTGAATTGTCGGCGATCCGGTCGCTGCCCTTGGCCGTGTCATCGAGTGGCTTGGATTTCATATTGACCAGTATACTACACAGAAGGGCTGTTCTGGGAAGTGGATTGACGTGTGGACCGGGTGGCTATAGACTGGCCGCTGAGGGCAATCGCTAACCAAGATCGGAGGCCACGATGATCGGGCGATCACAACTGCTGCTAGCTACGCTTATCGTCTGTCACGCGGTCATCGTTCTGGTTCCAGCGCGATCCGCGGTCGCACAAGCGCGACCAGACCTCCTCGGCTACATAGAGGGTGGATGCTACGGCAGCCGATTGTGCGTGGTCAATCAAGGTAGAGGAGATGCGGGGCCATTTGGAGTTGAACCACCTGGGATCGAATTCGACGGACTGGCGGCGGGGAAGCTAGAGCAAAGGCCGCTGATGGCGGTCTGACTGTCGGCTCTGCGAGGCTGGAGAGGATCGGACTGCCAAGCAATCTCTGCCATCACAATCGCTCCGGGCCTACGTCCACAATGGCCGACCGGCGACAGATAGCGGTGCAGAAAAGGCGACAGATACCGAGGAAGATCACACTTGACAAGCGGTAAGGTAAGTCAGTAAGATTGCTAGAGTTAGAAATCATCTCAACGGACTGACTTTTCAGACGTCGCAGGGGATCGTATGGCACACATATGTTAATTGGCTACGCGCGGGTCTCGACCGAGGACCAGAATCTCGATCTCCAGGTCGATGCCCTCACCAAGGCTGGGTGTGAGCGGATATTCGAGGACCGGCTGAGCGGCGCGGTGGCGCAGCGACCAGGGCTTGCGGAGGCCATCAGCTTTGCTCGAAAGGGCGACACGCTGGTCGTGTGGCGGCTGGATCGATTGGGGCGCTCGCTCAAGAATCTGATTGAGGTGGTCGGTCAGATGGAGGAGCGAGGGATCGGACTCAAGAGCCTGAAGGAGGCCATTGACACGACGACCAGCGCGGGCCGCCTCGTGTTTCAGATCTTCGGGGCGCTGGCTGAGTTCGAGCGAAACCCTGATCCGGGAACGGACAATGGCTGGCCTGGCGGCTGCGCGTGCTCGAGGCAAGCAGAGCGGTCGCCTGAAGAAGCTCGGCGAAGCCCAGGTTCAGCTCCTCTATCAACTGTACGACGAGCGAAAACGGCCGATCGCGGAGATCTGTCAGCTGGTGGGAATCTCCAAGCCCACGCTGTATGAGTATCTGCGTCGGCGACCCTGATCGAGGTGGGGTGCCCAACGGACGCGAGGCAGTTGCCTTGACCGGAAGTCGACCAAAGCCATTTGAAGAGCCGATGGGCGGCAGCTATAGCCTGAGCGAGACCCGACTATCGCGCAGAAAATAAGGGGTTGACATACGTATTCCCATATGGTACCTTGTCGCCGCTCACATTGCTCCGCCGCTCAGAGCCACCCCATCAAGGCTCCAATGAACGAGCTGTCCGGTCTGCAAGGTCTCCTACGGCCCCTCGGTGCGCCGGCTACATTCGGACGCCGCCCTATCAAGCCGCGTGATCCGTCGCCCCTGTCTCGGAGTTGCTCCGGGCGGGGGCGATTGCGTTGCGACGGGTACAACGTGAAGGGCAGAGCGACCGGCGCTCGACATAAAATCGAGAGGGCGTCATAGATAGGGCGGGCCGGGCGTCGGAGCCGGAGATGAGGGTCTCGTCGGAACAGGGCCAGACCATATTACACCAAGCAAGGAGCAGACTGGTGAGCAGGAGTAAGGCAGTCAGTAATCATCTGCGACGGACAACACTATTCGTGTTCATTGTGACCATTTGCGCTATTGTTGGAATTCTTTTCGGACTCGGCAGTCAATCCTTGACAATTGACAACAAGGATCGAACCCATGATTCAAGTCTTGCTTCGGCGCACGATATGTACGGCCCGGATCTATTCGACACGTGGATAGACTTATGGGGAACAGAATATGAGTTTGTCAGAAACAAATCATATATCCAATTAGACGCGCTAGACGAAGGGCAATACCCAATACTTGTTGTAGACGGACATGAGGCATCATCTGGATCCGCAATCGCATATACGGATTGGTTCGAACTTGATGTGCCAGACGAACTGGACCCGAGCGACTCATTCTATGTAAGCTCTATAGCAATTGCAGCCGCTGATATTGACAATGGTGTCTTCGTCAAAAATGTGATCGGAATAGATTTCGTTGGCGTTAATACAGTTAACGGTGTCGTGACAACTCACACCTTCCTGCCTTGGGGTACATCTGGAAGCGAAGAGTCCAACGGAGATCGCGCAGAGGCATTTTCAATCGAATGGAACGATATGGTGGAAATGCTGGAGGAAGTAGGTGGAGGCGGCCAGTGTGAAGATTTGTGTGCCAGTTTGTTCTTCTCATCAGCCGCAGCGTCATTCACAGAAATGCGAATCCTTATTCTGGGCTGTGGAATCATTCCTGACCCCTTTTCCGGTATTTGTGCGCAGGGGCTTACGGCCGCAACGATAATCCTCATACTTGATGACTACATACTATATGGGCAATGTGTCGAGGAGTGCTCCTGTCCACCGGGCTTCCCTGCAACACCGACCCCATCATGGCCTGAGCCATACACTGTCCCGAGCAATAATTTAGTCGATGTGGAGGCTGCGCTTGGAGAAATATTCGACAGTCAATATGACATAATCGCGGGTGATCATGTCCGACTAGAATCTACGGGCTATAATGAATGGAATGCCTATGCGTATGTTGCTGGAAGTGAGGCGACCACATCAGCAGAGCTTGATGTAAGCGATAGTATTGAATTTGAGCAGGTACCCGCTATTGACGGGATTAGCGTTGCATCAGTTGTCGGACGACTACAATCAATGAGTGGCGAGTACTCGGTGGGCGGATTGCTAACCACATACTCCTGGGAGGACGAAGGATCTCATCAGGTCGCATATTTTATTCCCCTTATCGTTGCTGCTTACGATGATCTTGCATCACTGGAGACTTTCGCCGGGGACGACGTTTTTGATTCATTCAATCCATGGGCGCCGTGCGATATATCGGACTGCTGGGACCCAACCGCATCGGCGTTCCGGAAGTTGGCGGCATATGGGATCGCATACGCGCTAGTTTGCTCCTTTGGGGTACCTGGCCCGGTTCAAGCGGCATGTTGGGTATTTTATGGACAGTGGATTACGGCCAAGATGATGAATAGTCTTGGTGGATTGACGGCCTGTGCTGCTAGGCTGTGTGATCCGGTAGAATGCACCCTAACTCCCACGCCAACTAGCACACGTACCCCGACGCCGATCCTTACCAATACACCGATCTCAACAAAGACAGTCACGCCCACACCGGTGTTAACGCCGACTGCGGTAGCGGGCGTGTGTGGTCAAGTTACGGCGTTTCAGCGATGCAGCTGCTGGGCTATACCCGGAGCCTGTTGGCCTGGCTGCGAGCTCGGATTTGATGAGGCATGCGACACCGTTAAATGTAACTGCACACAGGGTGACATCGCATCGTGCAGATGGCTATGTACACGTGGACTTGCATGGGCCTGCGCATTCGTTACCGCTACCCCCAATGTACCAACGCCCACGCCCTGCCCCTAGGATAACCAGCAAGCGGACAGGAAGGAGTCAGAGCCGCGTGACAGATGACGGGGCAGTTGGAGTAATGGTTCAGCCGGCTGCCCGAGCGGCATATGAGGAGCTGGCCCATGCCATAGTCGCCTCCACCCGAAGTGCTGTGTCGTGCTGAGGAGGCACACGTGTGAGCGAGCACGTTGCTCCTTGGGACTTCATGATCAAAATACTTTGCCATGGTGACGTATCACCATTGAGGAAATAACAAAGGAGTAATGATCGTGCGCTCAATCAATCAAGGGATACATATCTCCAGGCTCTTGCTTTGGTCCATACTATTAATGGGAATTGGCCTTGGAGTCATGGTGTCCGTCTTGTTTGCCAGGCTGGGGTTATTCCTCTCCATGGAGCATGGTACTATGCTGTTATTGATAAGTGTCGTCATGGGAATCGTAGCGGGACGTAGAAAGTAGTAGTGTGTGAAGGTCACCGAGCCTGGTTGGCTCCGGAGGATGTGGTGGAAGGCAAATCATAGTGCATGCTCCTGCAGCGCCCGCTTCTGCGCCTGCTTGGCCAGAGACACGTAGAGAGCGGTGGTCGCCAGGTCGGCATGCCCCAGGGTCTCCTGCACGGTCTTGAGATCGGTGCCTCGGGCGATGTGGTGGGTCGCCATCGTGTGCCGAAGGCTGTGAACGGAGGCGCCGGTGATCTTCGCGGCCGCCAGATGCTTGGCCACCGTGTCCTGGATCGCCCGCTTGGAGAGCCTCAAGCCGTATTTGGAGACGAACACGGCATCACACCCCTCAGCCCTCTTGTGCCGCGTAGCCTTCCAGGTCTTGAGCACCCGACAGGCCTTGTAGTTGAGCGGCACGAGGACGACCTTTCCACCCTTCCGGGTGATCCGGGCGTGCCCAACGTTGTCCGGCTCGGGCGTCACCTTCGCCGGCAGCTCCACATCAGACCACGTCAGGCCGGCAACCTCAGACAGCCGCATGCCGGTCTGCAGGAGAAGCTCCACGAGCGCCGCGTCGCGTGGACTGTGGGAGCAGGTGCGCAGGAGCTCCTTGTACTCGATCTCACTGAGGAACCGAGGCTCGCGCCTCGGGATCCGCGGTGGGACGAGCCGGGCGGCGATGTTCTCAGATAGGACGCTCTGATCGTGAAGGAAGCGGAAGAAGCTCTTCAAGGTCTGGGCCTTCCGATTCGTCGAGCTGGCCTTGAGCCCGCGCCCGTCCAGATGGGCCATGTATGCCTCAAGGTGCCGGAGGGACACCTCGCCAAGCTGTGAGAGGCCACGATCCGCAACGAACCGGGCGAACTCCGCCAAATCGTTGCCATACTCGACTCTCGTGCGCGCTGACAGCCCTCGGGCCGGCATACCAACGACCGAGAAGAGCCGGATGGCCTCCTCCATCGTCTGGGCGGTGAACTGTTGATCGTTGTCGCTGGTGGTCATAGTTGGTATTGGTTCAATGGGTAACGGCAAGGCGCTTTGGCCTTCGCGCCGGGGTCTCCAAGAGACCTGCGTCTAACGACTCCGCTAGATGCACTTAGTGGACGGCAAACAGCCTCGAATCGCCTCCCTGCCGCGTCTAATGCAGTATTAGACGCACCTCCACAGTGTAACAGGCCCGACAGATGATTTCAAGGGCCACTCAATCGAGCGGCAGGCGGTAACGGCTTCGGGGCAGGGCCTGGCCCGACAGCCTTGATCCGTCAAAACTACACACGCCTATAATAGGTTCTGTTGACCGCAAGGCTCGGGAGACAGCGATACTCCTGCCTTACACAGAGGCAAACTCGAACGTGTTGTCGCGTAGCGATGGAACTGACGTCACGAAAACGACACCGATCCTTGTACAGCGCGCACGCGAACTCATCGCCGCTGGTTGTGAAACGCAACTTGCATGGTCCCTCGCGCAAGTCGACGAGGCCATTCGACGTTGGCCTGCCGATTGGGGCAATGAGCTTGAAGTGCTGGTTGGTGGCGACTTCTTGCCGCCTGGCTCTGATCTCGTACACAAGGAGCTGCGAATCACCGTCTATAGCCAACCGTTGCGCAATACCACCGTATTCGGCCGGGCCCTTTGCGTGCTGCGTGTTCGAATCTCAGTCACGACCCATTCTGTGCGCGATTACAGCGATGCCATACGTCGTCTCAATGTATTGCTCGGTTCTCAAGCGGTTGCCTCCTGGGGAGCGTCGGGCATAGTGTGGTGGTGCGCGCTCACCGGCATGATCAAGGGATCTCGCGCGGAGCCATTCGGTTCAGACGCGGCCACATTTGTGGAACTCCTGTATAGACTGCCAGAGCAGACAAAACATCGAGTGGAGGCTGCACTTTACTGGATGCGAGAACCTCGCAGCCACCTCGGAGAGGGTTACCGACTTGATACGGTGCGGGCATTTACTAGCTACTGGACCGCTTTTGAGTGTCTGGTTGCGGCAGCTTGCGAACTCGTTCCTCTCTCCAAGCCCAGTGTTGAAGCGATTAGTGCGCTGGCCGCGAAGATCTGGAACCCAGATCGGAGCGAGGTCGACAGGGAAGCACTCGATCGTGCCTATCGAATGGCATCGCCTGGCTTTCCCGTTCAGGCTCGTCACGCTCTCCGCACATTTGTCCCGAACGATGCAGATCGTGCGATTATAGAGTGTTTCGAGCACACTGATGAGCGTCTACGATTGCATAGAATCCGAAATTCCATAAGTCATGGTGGTGCCCGAGCAGAGGATCTGATTGCAGAGGCACACCTTGCACCGCGTGAGGCCGAACTGCGGCGTGTGGTTTGGGGCTTGTTAAGCGGTCTGCTGAATAAGGTTGCCTGACAGTGGCCCGATGTGGGAGCTATACGACCGTCATCAGGAGGTTCTCCAACTCAGTGCACAGCTGCTTAGCGTTGGCGTGAATGCCTTCATCGAGATATGCGTCCGGCTCCTCCGCACGCGCCAAAGGGCGAAACCGTGTTCCAGAAGCATTCGAGACCGAGAACGTATAACTCGGCCGCCCGCCCTTCTTGTTTGCATGTTCTAGAAGGTTATTACGGACCCTGCGAATACCGTTGGCGTTGATCCTCCTTAGATGCGGAAGTCCCGCCGCATTTTGAGTTAGGATCACCAATAGCCTGTGGGCAGTGTAATAGAATGCTTCAGCGAATACTCGCAATTCCTCGTGCGTAGTGAATGGCACAGAAGAATCATCCATGACATCCTGAGAAAGATAGACGATCACTACGTTCTGATCAACCTGAAGAGCACCGTGTGTGCGTTCATAGTCATTAATCTCCTTGGATTCGAGATCTACGACATGTTCGTAAATCCAGTCGAGTTGCCTAAGCCGTGCCACAATCTCTTTCGCACCCTCGGCATCAAACAACGTGGCCGTTGCTGTCGCGAGTTGCGCCTGCACGTACTGATTGGCCAAAGTGATACACTTCTGAAAGAGCACGAGTACCTCTCGATTGCAGGCTGATTCTTAGCTAATGTACCTACCCACAGAGCCAGGCTAGCCTCAGAATGCCTGCGTCTAATCGGTGACCAGGTACTGGTACGGTGTGCTAGACTCACCTACGACGTTCAAGGAGTGTCCTTGCCGTTGACGCAACTTGATTCACTCTCTGAATGAACCACTTATCGGCCTAGAGTGATAGGAACTATATTCTGCGTGCCGGCAGATAGGCCAGGAGTGCCGCTTCGATCTTCGCCCCGGGAGCGCGAAGAGAGGATCGTTAGTCCCAAGGTGCCGCATGTCGAGTGAGCGAATTACCAGGGATTGGAGCTGCGACGCGTTGGCCATTCCCAGTATACGCGAAAGCAGGCCGAGCAAGTGCTTTCCGGGGAGGATCTGTAACATTTCCACCCCCCCAGTGATGACGGCAGACTGCACACGTTGAGATTCCTCCGTGAACATAGCGGATGTCTTGGCTGGGACATCAAGTGCCTCGAGACTCTTGCAGTGATTCGAACACGTCTGCTCGAGACTAGTAGCAATCTGGCCTCCGTTAAAGGCGCCATCAAGAAGTTCGCGTACACGCGATCGCACCCGCTGCGCCACCACCGCACTCAAATTCTGCCCGTTGTACTCCTTACGCACGCAGTCCAGAAACGACCGCCACACTGATCCTGTATCCTTGCCGAGGTGTTCTGCCAGCGCGGCCACCACTTGTTGATCACACAGTACGCTCTCGATCTCGTGAAGATCAAGAACGGTCACACCACTGACACTTACCCTAAGGGCAGAATCAGAGTAGTAGTCACGATCCACGAGACCAATTACATCTGCTGCCGCGAGCCCTACCGTGGCTAAGCCAGACACAGCCGCGAAAACCGACGCTCGATTTCCGGACGGGATTGTGAATGTCTCAACGCCATCAAACCACGCCGCAAAGAATTCGCTTGCGAACCCTCTTCCCGGCTCACCCTCGAAAAAGAAGATTCTCTTGGCGTAGAACGGCAAGGTTGCAGCGCCAAGGATCTCCATAGCGATCGAGGAAGGGATATTTTGGGCGAACACGGCTTCGGCCACATCACCAGGCCGAGTTATTAGAACCGTTGCATCCCTACGTGACATCGTGAAGTTCAGATCGTGAGTGATGTATAGAAATCTACAGTCGGGTCGCAATTTCTCGGCCTCGTCCCAAAACCGCACTGACAGCCTGCTGTGCATGTGCAGCTCGGGTTCATCCACAAGGATTAGTTGTTCCTGTGCTGCTAGCACCCGGGCCGCCATGTATAGCACAGTTCTCTCGCCATCGCTCATCTGCCTAAGCTGGTACAGCGGCATCTCGTCGTCGGCGTCTAGGCGTCTGACTTTCGGGAAGAATCCACTAATCTCTAGCTTGCGCTTGGGAAACAACCTTGTCCAGAGGTCCTGAAGCCTAATCAGTTTGGTGTCCCGGACGGGATCCAACGATGTTTCCGCCTCTATTGCTTCCTCGTTTCTTCGGGTAAGGATGTTCGTGTGGTCTTGAATTAGTGTCGAGAGCAAAAAGTTGATCTCTTCTGTTGGCTGCCACGAGTGTTCCCTCCATCGATTCTGTTGCGATTGCATATTGCTGCGTAACTGATGCTCTTCCTGGACGGGAAGGCCCTCATCGACCCAAGTGCGGCGCTGAGCACTGATAGCGCTGACTTGATTGTCAGATGCGATCTTTTGCGCAAGCTGTGTCTTTCCGGACCCATTCGGTCCTAGGATAACGATCGGCGAGTGGCCGTCAATCTCGCCGAACCCAGGTATGTTTATCTTGACGTCGGCCACGGCAGGCTCCACTAGAGGTTGGCGATGATCACATGACCTGGAATCTGAATGGTCGCCAATCCCTCATGCTTGCTGCCTTCGATGGAGATCCACTGATCTGGTGACTTGAGGGTCAGCGATCTTGCTAGTGCTGGTCGCTCAAGTCCTTGGCATTCTTAATTGCAGGATTTGTGTAGCCGGACCACACGCTCCAAGACTCGGTGAATGGTTGACCACTGTGCCACCACAGGTATCCGCATAATTCGCATCGATAGCCTACCCATTCTCCACTAGCCTCGTTCCACAGCCTGAACGTCTTCCTGAGGTTCAGGAGGCCTTTGGCGACACCGATATAACGCTCAATTCGAAAAGTTCGATACGCCTTACATTTTGGACACTCGACGCCGGATGCATAGTGCCCCACGTGTACACGATATGAATAGAGGCTTTCGGACACGATTCACCTTCGCTTGCCCCTCTCGACCCGATGAAGTCTGATGGGTGAGTAGGGCGCTGGATTGCAAGACTGTCGCCGCGTGAGGCGTCCTGAAAGGCCCGCTGTTCGGGAGGCCGGTCACTTGTCGGGGTGGATGCGAATTCCGTGACCCAGCGCAACGTTGTTCATCGCGCCCTCGTGGAACCCGCGCCTAAGACGGAGTTAGACGCAGGCGTAAAGCCCATCGCACATCTGCTGAGTACTCCCCCCGGCCCCCAGACAACCCCGCCCGCGACACATCGACGTCGATCATAATCCCGCCCAATGCCCTGCGCAACCTCGTGACTCTACGCGCAGACATCACTCCGCCTCTTCCGCCCACGCGGATCATCCGGGACGTCTGCATCGAGCCTGGGATCCTGTACTCCTGTACCCGGGCGCTTCACCATGCCCCACAGCACCACCATTTCACCCGTGACCGCCCACTCCCCCAGCCCCTCCCCTCCCCTCACCATCACCTCCCCGCATGCGGATCCCCAAACACCTTAAACGCCAACCAAGTCGCATCCCCCACCCCCGAAGCCGCCCCCCGCGCCGCACTCGCCGCCTCCGCCAACGTCCTCCCCCCAATCAACGCATCGTAAAACGCCGTCGCAAACGTGTTGGACGCCACGTCTCGCACCGGCCACGACGCGCCGACCACAGCCCCCGCGCCCGCATCGATCAGCCGCTTCGGCCAGCCGCCCCAGGCCGTCAGGCTTTCGCCCAGGCGGCCGGCCTCGCAGGCGTTCAGGAAGACGAGCGGCTGGCGGTCGCCGAAGCGGGCGGTCATGGCGACGACGTCGGCGGTGATCGATACGCTCTGCGTTCGGCCGTTCACGAGTTCGTCCGTGATGACCAGGACGGCCTTGTCGATGTTGTCTTCCTTGGCCTCGCCGTGGCAGGCGACGTGGAGGACGTCGAACGTCGGGTTCTCCAGCGCCTCGACGAACGCGTCGTAGGTCGAGGCCACCTGGACCGGCTGGATCCCGCGCTGGGGAAGCGTCGCGGTGAAGTACTCGACCTCGCCGGTTACGTTGTCGGCGGGGTTGTTCGGGTAGGTGGCGGCCAGGAAGCTCCAGTCATGGAGCGGCAGGGACCGCGCGGCGCTGCGGCCGGGGAGCCAGCGGACCATGCCGTACTGGCCGAGGAAGCGGTCGTCGGAATCGCGTCCCTTCGGGTCCTTCAGCCGGATCAGCTCCCACGGAATGAAGGGCTCCCACGACATGACCCGCACCGCCGCGATGTCCGCCCGCCCCTCCCAGAGCAGTTCCGTCAGCTCGGCGGGGAACAGTTGCCCGCACAGCTGCACGCCGAAGGCTTCGACTTCGCGCTTGAAGCGATTCACCTGATCCTGAGTGCGCAGGAGCTGGTTCGTCATCTGGTCGTAGATGCCGGCGACGTAGGCCCGCAGCGAATCCGCGGGCGTCCCGTTGCTGGCCAGCAGCTTCGGCGACTCGAACTCTTGGAAGTCGAGCCCAAGGTCCGCGCAGTGCACGCGGTACCGGAAGCGGATGTCCGTGCCGGACGCGCCGGAAGTGATGGGATCGATCTGCAAGAGCAACACCCCGCCGTCGCCCGCCGCGCGCTGGGCGCCCGATGCCGCACCCTCCGCGCGCACGGCGGGTACGCTGTGCGCCGTGGCGCGAATCTGGTGGCGCATGTTACCCAGCTCGGTGCCCCCTGGCGGAAGATCACCGCCGCCTGCACCGCGCCCTCCGCGACAGCGCGGATGACGAACGCACTCTGCGACGGCGCGCCCCGTGTCGGTGGGTCGAGCCGCAGGATGTGGGGCCCGACAACCGTGACCGCGTCGCCGAGGATCGTCAGGATCGCGACGATCGGCTCGGTCGCGGATCCGGTCGCGGTGACGGAACCGGGGATGCGGATCGCGTCGGCGGGGTCCGCGACGATGACGTCGATGTCCTCCTCCGTGCCGATCGTCACCGGCGCCGGCGCGCGCGTCCCGAGGCGCATCTCGATCATCGCTGCTCCGGTCGGCATTCCGCCGCCCTGCGGGCCTCGGCGGCCGCAGCCCACCCCGCGTGACTGCCCCTTCCTGTACGGTTTCCTCCACCCGGATCGGGACGCGCTCGGCATCGACCGTCACGATCCGGCTTTCGGAGCCGGACGTGCCGCTCGGCGTCGGCGCGGGCTCGCCTTCCGTCCCGACGGCACTCGCCTTCTTCTCCTGCAGGTTGAGCGCCGCGCGCAGGGACAACGTGTCGGGGCCGTATGCCACGACGATGCGCACGAGCTCGTCGGGGCGGTAGGCATACAAGTATGGACGCGGCTCCCAGTCCTCCTCGCGGACGACGACGACCCAGACGGCCCCCGTGGTGCGAATCGCCCGAAGCGCGCTCGCGACGGTCTGGTCGGCCGAGAGCACGAGGATCTCCGCTGGGCGCGGCGGGCGACGGCGTCGAGGTCGAGGGGCTGCGCCATCACGACACCCGCGGGCTGACGCCGAACGCGTCGGCGATCGGGATCACATCGTCCCGGTTCGCGGCTTCGTCGCTCCGCACGTGGATCCGATACGAGCCCTCCGGCAGCGGACCGCACTGCGCCGAGTACGTCCCGTCGCGGCCGTCGCGCATCGGCTGCGTGGCCACCGTCGCCCCGGTCGTCGCATCGACCGCCGTCGCGACGAGCTGGAGCCGATCGATGCCGGCGTCGACACCGATGACGACGGGCTCGTCGTCGAAGTAGACGTCGTCCAGGCTGAGCGAGAGCTGCGCGCGGCGGTCGGGGGCGAGGAACTTGCCGAGGTCGATGTAGAGGGACGTGATCGCGCCCTCGAGGTGTTGGAGCACCGCGTTCGTGTTCTGCAGCGAGCCGTGCTTCATCGCCGCGTACATCGCGCTGTCGGCCGGGCCGTCCTCGTGCGGCACGGCGGCCACACGGGGCACGGTGCCGTCGCCGCTATGGTCCTGCCCGTCGTGCGACGGCGCCAGCACGACCGTGCCGTTCGTCAGGCGGCCGGACTGGAGCGTGGACTGCGTCGTCCCGACGATCGGGAAGATGCGGTAGCGGTCCCGCATGTACGCCGGATCCACCAGGTGGGCGTCGACGGCCGCGATGATCTCACGGTGGAACGCCAGCGCCGCCTTCGCCCGGTGCGGATCGACGTTCGGGATGCCGACGGATTCGCCGACGCGAACCAGCGTCCCGTCGCCGGCGTCGTAGGCCTTGTAGATCGGCAGGAGCTGGTAGATCGAGGTGCAGCTGCGGGCGAGCCCGGTCAGCGCATCCAGCTTGAGCCCGCCCTTGTGCATCCCGTTGCTCAGCGTGTCGAGCGCGTTCAGCGAGCCGCGGTACGGCGTGCCGAACGTGATCAAGGCCTTCGTGTCCTTCCACCCCTCCAGCACCTCGAGGAAGTAGCGCGACACGAGGCCGCCCATCGAGTGGGCCACCAGGATCAGCTTGGCCTGCGGGCTCGTGCGCCGGTAGGCCGTCAGCCAGTCTCGGCTCGCGCGCTGGAGCTTGCGGGCGGAGGCGCGGTTGTCGCGCCGCCAGTCGTACGGGAAGCGGAAGAAGTTCTCGCCTTCCTGCACGTCGAACACCGTCTGGATCACGTCCGCCACGTGCCCGTAGCCGTCGATCTTCCAGAAGCCGGGCAGGAGGTGCAGATCGGGCAGCAGCCCTGTGGCCGTCACACCATCGTCGAGCGTCTCCCGCGCCGGATCGTCGCCGCCGAGCAGCAGGCCTTCGGCGATCGAATCGCCCCGCGTGAAGAGCGCCCGCGTGATGCTGCCGGCGTCGAAGCCCCAGGCGCTCTTGCCGTCCTTCTTCAGGACGCTGCCCATGACCCCGGGCAGGAGGACGATGACGTCGGGCATGGGGTGCTTGGGCATGCGGGGCTCCCATCCACGGTGCCGCACGGCAGGCTCGCACAGCGATCGAGGCTGCGGAGCACCGGCGAACGGATTGGCGGGAGTGTATACGGCAAGCGGGGGTGGGGCAACGCCGTCAAGACCGTGCCGTCGCCCCTGCGCGCAGGGGCGACGTTGCGCCGACGTGGGCGTGTCAACTTCGGCGCATCAACCCTCCGCATACCCCCGATGCCCGTCGTAATGCCCGACGATGTTGCCCCTGCCCTTACGCCGGCGGCGTCGGATCGATCTGAATGTTCCCCGTGGTCCCACGGTTGGCGACGGCGATCATGATCCCAAGACCGAGCGCGATCACGAGCCCGATCGCCGTCCATCCGGCGCCGACCCGTCCGTCACGTCGGCCGGATCGGCGGCAACGGCGGCATCGCCGTCGCCGTCGATGGGTCGAAGAGCGTGCCCGGAATGCCGGGAACACCGAGCATCGGCAACACCCAGCGATCGAGGCCCCAGTAGCCCGCGACGCGCCATGCCAGGATGACCAGAATCGCCAGCAGCAGGAGCACGGGATTCGTCGAAACCGCGCCGGAGAACAGGAAGCTGGCGTTCATGAACCCGCCGAAGAAAGCCGCGAATCCCGTGAGCAGGCCGAGGATCAACGCCACGCCGACGAGAAGCTCACCGTACGTGACGAGGTAGGAGAACAGCACCGCGTTCGGCAGCGCGATCCGCTCCAGGAACGCAGCGTACCAGCTGCCGACATCGGGGTGTTCGCCGCCGGTCTTCGTCAGCGCGCCCTGGATGAAGCCGGTCACGGCCGTGCCGGACTTGGCTCCGACCCAGACGCCGGCCGGGTTCGTCAGCTTTCCCCAGCCGGCCGTGAGCCATGCGTAGCCGAGGTAGAGGCGGATGATCGTCCAGAGCGGCGCCAGTCGGGTATCCGAAAACAGGAACTGCGCGATCGGCGGCTCGGCGATCTGACGATGAGCCACACGGGACAGGGTGTTCGTCGGCATCGGTTGAACTCCTTCTACTGGGCCGACAGCCCAAGGTAAGTGGCCGGGTCCGTTCGCGCCGCGGCGTCCGGCGAGGTCGGGTAGTCGTTCACGAGGGCGATGACCGGTCGGTCGGCGGTGACGACCGCAGCACCGAACGTGTTGTCCGGGATGCCGCCGATGCTCGGCGGCCACCACGTGTAGGACTGGTTCGGCAGCACGGACTGCGTGCAGACCGTGCAGCCGCCGATGGGCGTGCTCTCGCCCGTCGCGGCGTTCGTGGCGCTGAATTCGATTCGGACGGTGGCTGTCGCCGTGCTGACGTTCATCACCTGGATGCCCGTCGTCAGGCCGACGTGGCGGCGCCGGAAGAGCGGCAGGGCCACGCGCAGCGCGGCTTCGGATTCGGGCAGGGCGTCGTAGGCCGAGAGGAGCTCGTCGTCGTTCGTGGCGTCGTAGACGATCGCCACGACACGCTGCGCCGGTGCGGCCGTGCGGACCCGCGCCGTGCCGAAGCAGTCGGCGGGGATGGAGTGCCCGCCGCCGGGCGCCTGGCGGAAGACGTGGCGTCCGCCGGGCGGCAGCGTGACGGCCGGGTGGGCGAAGCTGCCGTTTCGGCAGGCCACCGAGGTCGCCTCGTTGTCGCTGCCGGCGTAGCTCACGGTCACCGTCGCCGGCACGACGCCCGGGTTCACGACGACGATCCGCGTGTTCAGCCGGTCCGTGCTCAGCACGCCCCGCTGGGCCGACCGGAAGAGCGCCACCGCCAGGCGGTCGCTTGCGGTCGCCGCCGGCTGGCCCTCGAACGCCGCCACGGGCAGCGGCGCGCCGGCCGCGATCGAACCGACCTCCCACGCCTGCACGGACAGCGCTTGCGAGGACGTCACCCGCAGCCAGCCTTCGAACGAACCGAGCGGCGTCAGCGCGGACTCGAAGTCGGCCCAGACCCGTCGGGCGGCGTGCGGCGGCAGCGAGAGCGCGAACGTGGCGCGCGGCGTGCTGCCGCCCGCGCCGCCGTAGACCACAACGGTCGCCGTCGTCGTCGTGGCAGCGGTGTTCTGGACGGCGACCATCGACGAGCGGCCGACCGAGCGGCGGAGGAAGCTGGCGACGACGACGTCGCTGCCCGTGACCGGGTTGGACGCGATGCCGGCGCCGCGCACGCTGAACCAGTCCGTCCGGACGATCGCGCCGAGCGGGCGGTTGCCGTTCACGCGGACGCTGAACAAGCCGTCCGGGACCGGGAGGTCGCGGAAGATCGTCGGCAGGTAGAAGTTCGGCGCCCCGCCGCCCGCGGCCGTCCGAGCCACGGTGGCCGCCACCGCCCCGGCGTCGTCGATGAACCGCGCCGTCAGGTTGGCGGCTGCCGCCGGGTCGAGGTTCTGCACCTGGATGCCCGTTGCGACGTTGCCGGCATCGTGCCAGCGCCGCAGGCTGGCGAACGGCAATGCGAGGTCGACCACCACCGTCGGCGGCGCGGTCGCGGTCGCGGTTGTCGTCGCCACCGGCGTGCCGGCCGTGCCCGTGCGCGTCGCGGATGGCGTGGCCGAGCCGACCGCGGTCAACGTGCCCGTTGGCGTGGGCATCGTTGTGCCGATGGCCGTGCCCGTCGGCGAGGGCGTTGGTGCCGGCCACCGTGCCCGTGCCGGTCGCGGTGGCCGTGCCGACCGTGGTGAGCGTACCGGTCGGCGTCTGCGTCGCGGTCGCGGCGGCGGTGCCTGTGCGGGTCGCCGTCGCCGTCCCGGTGCTGACCGGCGTGCCGGTGTCCGTCGGCTCGGTCGTGCCCGTGCCGGACGCGGTGGCCGATACCGTTGGAGCGGCCGTCTCCGTGATGTCCGGCGTCTCCGTGCCGACCGACGTGGCCGAGCCCGTCGGCAGAGGCGTCCCGGTGCCCGTGGCGATCGCCGTGAGCGTCAGCGTTGGGGCCATCGTCGGCGTGATCGTCGCCGTGGCCGTGGCGACGACGGTCGCCGTCATCGTGGCCTGGGCCTGTGGCCCGCGGTCGCCCGACACGTCGAACGGTTGCTTCTCGCTGGGCGGGGCGCCGGCGACCGAGGGCGGCCGCAGGGCGATCACGCTTGCGATCAGGAGGACGGCGGAGAGGGCGATGAGCGCGGCGTTGCGGACTGTGGCGCGCGGCGTGGCCGACGATCTTGTGGTCGAGAGAGGCGGGGTGGTCATCGGCGTGCTCCTAATGGGTCAAGTGAAACGGCAAGTCGACGTACGGCCTCCCATGGGCTGATCCGGCTCGGAGCGGAATCAACCCATGCGACGGCGCATGCCCATCGCTGAACGCGGGATGGCAAGGACGCGGATGTTCGTCGCGCCGAGAGTACCGGAGCACGCCGGCCGACGGTAGCGGTTGGCGGCGCGGATGCGTGTCGGACGACGCCTACACGGTGTCGTGCGTTGCCGGGATGAGGGTTACTTCGGGCGGGGCGGACGGCGGTTCCGGAGGCGATCCGCACGCGCCAAGACGAGATCGGGACCTTCGGGCGCCGGCGTCAACGCGTTCGTCGCCACACCGCTGCCGCGACCAGGACAGCCAGGAACCCCAATACGGCGCCGATCCGCAGCGGCACGAAGTTGGGCAACGTCACGCGACCCCGCACCTTCGCCGGACGGAAGGAACCCGCGGTGAACCCACCGACCGTCACCGGCGTCGGCGAAGGCAGCGCGCCTGGTGGGAGCGTGTTGGTGGCCGTGGGTGACGGGCCGGGCGTCGACGTGCGCGTGGACGTGCGCGTCGGGCTGGGCGTCGACGTGCGCGTGGACGTGTGCGTCGGGCTGGGCGTCGACGTGTTCGTGGCGGTGGGTGACGGGCCGGGCGTCGAAGTGCGTGTCGCTGTCGGCGACGGGCCGGGCGAAGCCGTGAACGTGGCGGTCGGCGGCAACGCGCACAGCGGGACCGTGATTGCGTTGTTGTCCAGCGTCACGGCCCCGTTCCGCGCCAGCGCGCGGCCCGACAGGTTGGCCGTCGTGTTCAGCGTGATGCTCGTGAGCGCGACGATGTTGCCCACGAACGAAGTGGCGGTGCCGAGCGTGGCGGAGCTGCCGACCTGCCAGGACACGTTGCAGTCCTGCCCGCCGTTGATGACGCTGACCGACGCGTTGGTTGCCGTGGTCAGCGAGCTGCCGATCTGAAAGACGAAGACAGCCTGGTTGTTGCCCTGGGCGTCGAGCGTCAGGTTGCCCGTCAGCTGGGCCGAGGAGGCAAAGCAGTAGACGCCCGGCGTGAGCGTGAGCCCGCCGAGATCCTGGCCGGTCAGATCGGTGTTGCACGCCATGCCGGCCAGCGAGTTGTAGGCGGTGGTCACGTCGCTCTGGGCTTGTTGCGCGACCGCGTCTCCCGCATGGATCGCGCCGGGAGGAACGACGACGCCCGGAGGAAAGCCCGTGATGGCCAGACCGGACCAAACGCCAAGGTTGCCGCCCGTGATCACGCTCGGGCCGGTGTTCGTCACCGTCGAGCCGCCGAGGACACCGAAGCTTTGCGCCGTGCCGAGGAACGCCTGGGCTCGCGCAATCGACGCTGGGGAAAGGCCCGAATGTAGCAGCGCGGCCAGCACAAGTCCCGCGCTCGCAGCGCTACGCCACCGGCCCACACGCCAACCCGGGTTTCCGCGCATCACGTTGTTCTCCAAGCAGCTGTGTCCAAGTAGCTGTGATGGACGACTCTTAGATAACGCGAATCCAACGTGAACGGATACGGGACTTGACGTTGGGCAGCAACGTTGAACAACGGAGCCTGCGGTTCATGCGTGGAGTTGACCCGGCGGTCTGAAGTGGTTAGCGCAACAAAGCGGTGAGCTCCTCTGCCGGGGACTTCCAGCCGACCGCACCGACGATACGGAACTGGGTGGTGCGGATGGACTCGAAGAGCGGTTCCGGTGGTGACTCCTCAGGTCCAGTGAAAAGGTCGGTCGCCGCGGCTCAGGTGGGCCGAGCGCTGACCATCTCCTCCACATACCCCCGGTGCTCGTCGTAATGCCCGACCGTGTTCCCGAGCAGGTAGCCATACAGCGGATCGTCCCGCCCGGTCGCCCACGGCTGGAAGTGGACGTACGGCCGGACCAGATCGGCCGTGGCCATCGACTCGATCCGCGCGACAAGGGCGCGGTGCGTACCGTCGAAGTCGGTGCGAACTTCGGCCGGCAGCGTGTCGCGGTGCCGCGCTTGAATCGCGGCGTTGATCACGTCGTACGTGTCCGTGATCGTCTGCCAGACCTCGGGTGTGACGCCGATCGCCTCCCAGCGCGGCCGGCCGTCCAAGACGGCGATCATCGAGCCCGCCCAGGCGGTGAGGTGGGCCACATGGTCCTTGGCCGTCCAGCCGGCGGCGTCCGTCGGACCGGTGAGGTCGGCGTCGTCCAGCGCGGCCAGGAACGCAGTGAAGCGCCGGAAGCCGGCGTCGATCTCCGCCATCATCGCGCTTCGTTGGGCGTCCAGGTCATCCAAATCGCAGGCCTCCATCGTTCCTGCAACGCCGTGGTTCGCGGTGCGCCGCGGCGTCCGCGCAGTGCGAGGGGAAGTGTATCATCGCGGCACGCATCCTCACCGTCATGAAAACGTGCCCATCCACGCCGTTGCGCGCATTTCCTGGAGGCAATCGTGACCGCCATGGCCTCGACCTCGCCCAACGTCCCGGCCGCCGAAGGTGGCAACCAAGCGCGTCTGCTCGGCATCCTCGCCGGACTTGGCGGGGTGCTGTACCTGATCGCCTGGTTGCGTTTCACGCTTGGCCAGGACGCGTTCGACGCGATCACGGCGACCGCCGCCTTGCCGTGGTGCCTCGGCTGCCTGGCCGGCCTGGCGGGCATTGTGCGCTGCGCCGTCGTTCGAGGCGACGATGGCCCTCATCGGCCTGGCGTGGGTCGGGATCGGTGCGGCCATCGCCGGAGGGGACGCGGCAGCCCAGTAGGGCGTATCGGGCAGCTGACGGCCTACCGCGCATCGGACGGCGCTGCGGCGGCGGCGCTGGGGCGCGCGGTGTTCAGCCGCGCAGGCCCCGCCACACCTCCCGCCAGATCACCGCGCCGTCCACGCTCGGCAGCGGCAGAAAGCCGCCCAGGCCGAACAGGAGGTTCACGCCGGCGATGCGGTCGAGCATCGGCTGCGTCCCCCCGCCGCCCAGGGCAGTGAGCACGGCGAACGTGATCGCGGCGACAACGAGGTTGCCCACCGGCCCGCCGACGGCGCGCGCGATGTGGGTCCGGCCGCGGACGGCGCTCTGATCGCCCAGGTACAGGTTCGCGTCGCGCGTGGCGGTGATCAGCAGCTCGTCCATCGCGCTGCCGGCCAGCGTGCCGCTGGCGATGTGGCCGAAAGCATGGGCCGCGTTGGCGACGAGGCCGGCGACGGTGAACAGCACGGCGTTCTCGATGCGGTCGCCGAGCGGGGCGACGAGCGCCATTCGCCCCGGCACGAACGTCAGCAGGACGCCGAGCGCGAAGAAGAACGGCACCTGAAGAGCGGCGGTCGGCGTGACCGCGATCCGCGTGCCCCACAGCCGGCCGACAGGGATGTGCCGCGTGTGGTCGAGGTCCTCGAGGAACGCGTACTTGGCGTAGCGGTGAAACGGCCAGCGAATCGGCGGTGCCGGCTCGGCGATGTCAGTCATCTTGGCGTTCTCGATGATCGCGACCATCCCGGCCATCGCGCGCCTCGCCCGCGTCTCGCCGCACCGTGAGCCAGAGCCACACGGCGACGAGGCCGGCCGCCGTCACGTCCGCGAGGAGGATCCACAGGGCGAGGTTCGACCAATCCACCGCGGTGCGGAAGCGCGCGAGCTGGACGTACAGAGCCGGCGGCAGGAGCAGGAGCATCGCCGTCGCCAGCCGAACGCGGCGCCAGTCGTTCTCCCACGCCATCCAGACCTGCAGCAGGCCGACGCCGATCAGCCAGCTGCAGAGCGCGCGCAGCGTGAGGGGCGTCAGCGGCCACGGGCCGCGGGGCACGAGGAGGGACGGGACGACGTACAGCGTCAGCGCCACGGCGACGACCGCCAAGCCGTTGGTGCGCAGGAACGTGCGCGCGGCGGCGGGCAGTCGACCGTCGACGGCGGTGCCGACCGGCAGCGCGCGGCGCTGGTGCCAGGCGTACGCCGCGGTGAAGATCGGCGGCGGGAGGACGTAGCTGGCCAGCCAGACGTTGAACGGCAGCGTCCAGAGGCTGAACTTGGACCAGTGGAGGAACGTCGTGACGCACATCGCCGTGGCGAACACGGCCGTCGGCAGGATCATGACCCGGACGTTCTCCCAGCGCCGTTCGAACAGCGGCAGCACGAAGAGCAGCGCCGAGGCGAAGTAGAACGCGCCGAGCGTCGCCGCCATGACCGTCGCCGGAATCGGCCAGGCGAAGTTCGTGGCCGTCTGGTCGGGCCGGAGGAAGATCGAGCTGATGGCCGCGAGGCCGAAGAAGACCTCGACCGCCAGCCAGGCGCGCAGCCACCACGCCACGGGCGTGCCGACGGCGTCGCCGGCGTGGCGTGTCGGCCCGTCGGTTGTCGACGGGTTCGATGCGGCGCTCGGCGATGATGGGGATGGGGTGTTCGGCGAGGTCGGGGCGGTCATGGCTGTTCGGTCCTCCTTGGACGGGCGAGTACGTACCGCAGCAGGACGGCCGTGGCGAGTCCGAAGCCGCCGAACCAGAGCCACGTGGCCGGCGCTGTCGGCGCGAACAGGCCGCGGTGCAGCGCCGAGGCCGCAAGCACGGCCGCTGTGAAGACGAGCGTCGCGGTGAGGGCGATGCGCACCTCGCCCGCGGCCGTCGCGCGCGCGGCCATCAAGCTGCCGAGGCCGAAGCTGAGGAACGGCGCGCTGTACACCTGGGCGAGCTCGGTTGAGATCTTCCAGGGCCAAACCGCGGCCACCGCGCCGGGCGCGGCAAGGAGCGCGACGGCGAGGAGCGTCAGGACGGCGGCCTGCGCCCAGAGGTAGGTGCGAAGGGGCGCCGGCAGCGCCGGCAAGGGCGAAGCCGTCGATGCGCCGCCCGCGACGCCGCGCTGCCGCCACGCGATCCACGCCGCCACGATCGGAAACGCGCTGTACGCGATGAACCACGTCCATGTCTGCGGCTCGGCCCAATCGAACGCCCCGAGGAAGCGCAGCGAGACGAGGCCGAGCACGCCGGTCCAGATCGCCACCATCGGGACGACGATCCGGATCTCGCGCCACGACCGGGCGCGGATGGCCAGCAGCATGAACGTCGCCCCCGACAGGTACATGGCGCCCAGGAAACGGCTGTGCAGCGGCGGGACGTTGAACGGGATCGTCGCGGAGAGGTGCGCGGGGAAGAACAGACCGCGCACGGCGACCCAGGCGGCGAGGGCGAGGACGCACGTGAAGAACGCGCGCTGTCCGGGGGAGATGCGGTCGCCGATCGGCAGCGCCTGCCGCAAGGCGATGGCGAGGATCGCACCGTTCGCCAGCGTCGAGACGGCAGGCAGCCGCAGGTCGGGCACGTGCGTGTATCCGAAGACATCGACGACGAGCTTCAGCGCGACGAGGACCACGACGGCCCACAGCGCCCACGGCGCGCGCCGCCAGACGCCGACGACGGCGGCCGCGCCGAGTGCGGCGAGGGCGAGCGCGAAGAGCTTGAGGCCCCATGCGTCCTGGCGCGCGAAGGCGTAGTACGGAAACAGTGCGCCGACAGGGACGAGCTGGGCGACGAGCAAGGCCAGCAGGGCGCGTTCGGGCCAGCGGCGGCTGGTTGGGGCAAGGACATCCGGCGCTGGCGACACCGCGGCCTCCATCTCTAAGTCGTTCGACGGTGGATCATACGTCCAATCGTCATGCTGGCACCGTTGTGGACCCGTCCAGGCTGCACGCCAGGCGCAGCCCCACCGAATCGGGACAGAAGTCCGGGCCGTACCCCACGCCGTAGCTCGGATGGACCCGCGAATGGTTGTCCATCCAGCAGCCCCCGCGGACCACCCGGCGCTGCGATGACGGCACGTCGACCGCCTCAAGGTCGCGGTGCCACTCGCGCGGTCCGTCCGGGGCCGTGTCGTCACCGGTGCCGACCAAGGTGCTGGTCCAGGTCTCGACGTTGCCCGACAGGTCGCTGAAGCCATCCGACGTGTCGCCGTCCGGGTAGACGCCGACGGGCGTCGTGGTCATGATGTGGCTGAGCACGCAGTTGAGCCGCGCCGGGTCGAAGGGCCCGCCCCACGGGTAGTCGCGGCCGCTTGGCCCCCGCGCCGCGGCCTCGAACTCGGCGTCGGTCGGCAGCCGGAACGGCCGGCCAGTCTGCGCCGCGAGCCAGTTGCAGTAGGCCCGCGCCTCGTACCAAGTGACGGCCACGACCGGCTGCGCGGGGTGGTTGAAGCGGCCGTTGGTCCATTGCCGCGGTGCCGTCTTGCGCTCCGACGGGTACAGCTCAGCCAGATGCAGCGCCAACTCGGTCTCGGTCATGGCCAGGCGCCGCCGCCAGCGCTCAAAGACCTCATGCGTGAAGCCGCCCTCGCGGCGCGTCGCCGCCAGCAGATCGGGGTTGGCCCGGTAGCGCCGCACCCACTCCTGAACGCTTAGATGGATGCCGAGCGTCGTGCCGACGCCGCGGCGCCAGTCGGCCGCCGCCGGGGTGTCCCACCAGCGCTCGTCCTCGTATCCGTCGGCTGCCATGAAGCACGCCCATTCGGCGTTCGTCACCGGGAACCGGCCCATCGCGAAGCGATCCAACCGGACGGTGTGCGGCGTGTAGCGCGCCCACCACTGCCGCCCGAGCGCCTCGAAGGGCTCGGCCCGGCCGAGCGGGTAGTCGCCGGCGGCGATCTCGAGGAGCGGCGGGGCCAGATGGTCGCCGTCGGGGCCTGCGCGGCGCGGCCAGCGCGGGTCGCCCAGCGTGCCCAGGGCCCGCGCGGCGGCGATACGGGCCCGCACGTCCGCCGCCCCGTCGCGGCTGCGCAACGTCAGGCGAGATCGCAGGTCGTCGACGAACCCGTTGTCGAGCCGGGCGGCCACGTCGGGCCGCGCGGCGATGGCGCCGGCCAGGGCCAGGTTCGCCGCCGCGACGCCCTCCAGGAAGGCGGTCGCATCCGTGGCCATCTCGGCGGCCAGGCCGGTTGTCTCCTCCCAGCCGGTCGCCGGCAGCGGCGGCAGCGGCTCGCCGGCCGGGATCGCGGCCAACAGTTCGGCCACGCTGGGTACCACGTCGACCGCCCGCCAGGCCTGGCACACCCGATCAGGAGCGGGCGCCGCGGCCAGCCGGCGGGCGGCGAAGTACTCCTGCAACAGCTGATGACGAAAGCTCACGTCATCCGAGGCTACCTCTTCGTCCAGCACCGCCAACGCCAGCCCGGCCTCGATGAGGCCACCGGACGGCGGTGCCGCCGACAGCGCCAGCGCCTCGGCGCGGTCGACGCGTACCTGCGCCCCGTCTCCACCCAGGCCCCGCGACTGCATGCCCCACGCCAGGCTCGCCAGCCCCGGGAACAGCACACCGCGCTCCGGCAGTTCGAACGGCGTCCGCCAGCGCCACTGGGTGACCTGGCGGACGTCGCGCTGGTCAAGCACTAGGCCCGGTCGAAAGGCGGTGTTGTCGCGCTCGATCTCTCGGCGCAGGGCCTGACGCACCATGCCCGTGAACAACGCCGCCCCACCGCCCGGAAGGTCGCCGCTGGGCCCGGCCTGATCGACCAGCAGCTTCAGGGCGTACGGCACGCGCAGCACCGCCAGCCGCGGCGAGCCGGACAGCGTTGCCCACAGTTGCTCGGCCAGCGCCGGTCGGTGGGCCCACAGGAACGTCCGGACCTGGTCGTCCGTCAGCGGCTCCACCTGCAACTGCGGCACACGCAGCTCGGCCGACGACAGCGGCGCGCTGTAGTCAAGGCTCCGGCAGCTGACGATGGCGCGGTTGCCGGCCACCGCCGCCAGCTCGTCGACAAGGTAGTGCCGCCAGGCGGCCACCTGCGCGTGGTACTCGGCGCCATCGACGTGCGGCATCTCATTAAGCCCGTCCAGCAGCAGCGTCAACTGACCCTGGGCCAGGAAGTCCGCCAATGCGGGCAGGTCCGGATGGCGTTCGTGCCACCGCGCCTCCAGCCACGGCCCGGGAGCGCTCAGCGCCCGGCCAGCGACGGGCCGATACTGGCCGAGCGGCACAAAGAACGTCACCGCGTCGGTCTCGCCGTGCAGCGCCGCCACCGCTTCGTCCAGCTCGAAACGCCCAAGCAAACTCGACTTGCCGCTGCCGGGCGCGCCCAGGAGGGCGACCACCGGACTGCCGGCCGCATCGAGCGCCGCGGCGATGTCCTCGTGCTGACCGCCGGTCTGCCAGCGGCCGGCGGGCTCCTCCTCGCCGGCATCCACCACCAGCGTCAGGCGCACGAAGCGCTGGTCCAAGGAGTGGCGCGGCTGGGACCATGCGGCGATACGCGCCACGCGGTAGGCCTCGAGGTCCGCCGGCGGCCGGCTGACCAGCGTCAGCGCGTCGGCCGCCGAGAGGTCGATGCCTGGGTGACGCTCCGCCTGCACCGATTCGAGCACCCGGCGCGCCACGAGGCTCGGCGGTTCGATTGGGTCGGCGCCGCCGTGCGGATGCACGCGCACCCGCTGGGCGGGCCGCGGGCTGTAGGGCAGCTCGCCGCGGCGGACGAGTTCGAGCTCGCGGCGCCGGAGGTCATTGGACAGCAGCGCCAGCCCTTGGTTCAGCCGGCGGGCCAGCGTCACCCGGCCGACGCCGGCCACGCGGGCCACTTCGTCCATCGGCGGGCTGGCCGTCGAGATGAAGCGGCTGTGAATGGCGCTCCAGCATTCGCGGACGTGGTCACCGGCCCTGAAGTCGTCGGCCAACCGCGCCAGCTCCCGGGCCGGCGTCGCGCCGGCCGCAAGGGCGGCTACTCCTGGACCGTTCGCTTCGCGACGCAGCGCCGCGAGGCGTTCGGTGACGAGGTCGACCAAAACGCCCGCCAACGCCCACTGGCGGTTCTCGTCGCTGGCGGTCACGCCCATCTCGCGCAGCCGGACGTCCACGATCTGCAGGCCGAGCAGCGGGTTCGGCTGGCGGCGGGCCTTGGACTCCAGGTGGCGAACGGCGGCCAGTGCCTGACGCACGGTTTGTGGCCCAATGAGATCGATGGGCGACCGGGCGGTGTGGACTGGCATACGCGCCGGATGTTGCCATTTCAGGGCGCGCGAAGCAAGCAGGCAGGGCCGCAGGACCACGCCTTACGACCGCGCCGCCAGTGACCACTGGCGGCGCGGTCGCACACAATGTACGTTAGAACAAGTCCATCATCGCGGCGCGGACTTGCTTGCCTGTGGCGTGTCGCCGTAGACGCCCATATTGGCCCGGCCACCATTGGGTTCGGGCTCGGCGGCGAAGGGCGATGCCGGGTCGGCGGCATCGATGGCGGGACTGTCCTGGTTGTCCAGTACCCACCCGCCGGCGCCCCCGTTGGCCGCCGGATCCCAGCGCCCGGCAGACGAGCGCACGTGGAAGTCGTTGCCGGCCAGGTTGGCGAACAGGGGATCGGTGGACAGGTTGCCCATCCCTGAAAGAAGCTCCTCGGAGAGCGTGTAGCGGATGTTGATCTTGGAGGTCTCATCCACCTCGACGTCGTCCCCGCCATTGCCCCAGAAAATGCTGTTCCGGATGGTGACGTCGGAAAACTCCAGCACGGTGACTGCAGTACCGGCGACCGGTGGATCACAGTCGTGGCCGGCGATCGTGCTGTTGCTCATGGTGAGGCTTGAGCCCATACCGCCGGCGTCGCCATCGACGAAGACCGTCGACACACCGCCCGGCACGCCGCTCGACACGCCACACTGGTTCGCGTAGAACAGTTCGTGGTCCATTTCGGCGCGCGCGCCGTTGTCGACGAGGATGGCGCTGCCGAGGGAGGGGGCGAAGTTGTCGGTAAAGACGTTGTAGGACAGTCTGAAAAAGCCGCCTTCGTTGAAGATCGCCATTCCGCCGCCCCAGCCGTAGCCCAGCTCCCGTCCGATTTCGTTGCCCGCGATGAGGTTGTGGGAGATCTGGGCGTTTGGCGAGAAGACGTAGACGCCCCCGCCGTGGTCGCCGCGACCGATGTTGTCCTGGATGGTGTTGCCGCGGATGACCACCTCCCCGCCGGCGATCGCGATGGCAGCGCCGCGCCCGGAGACGTTGTCGCGGATGACATTGCCCTGGATCGAGATGTTTGCGTTGCTGGCGTAGATGCCGCCACCGAGCAGATCCTCGCCGTTCGCGGCGTCGGCGCAGGTGCTGTTGTTCTCGATGATGTTGTTCGAGATCGATGGCTCGCCGCCCAGGACGTAGAGTCCACCACCCACACACCCTGGCAGCGGAATCGTAGAGCGCACCCCGCGGGTGATGCGGAAGCCGTCCACGACGGTCGAGCCGGACTCGAGCAGCGTGACCACCGAATCCTGCAAGTTGCCTTGGAGGTTGGCAACGTTGGCGGTGGGGTTGCGAACCCCGAAGTTGCCGCCGGTCCCACCGGTATAGTCGGCCTCAGTGCCCCCGATGTACCCCCCATAAAGCGACACGGTCTTGTTCTGCACGAGCACGGCCTCGATATAGGTTCCACCCGCCACCGCGATGACATTCCCGCCCGAGGCGGCGTCGATGGCCTGCTGGACGGTCCTGTACGGACGGCGGACGCTGCCGTCCGCAGCGCCGGTGGTGTTGTCGTCGTCGACGAAGAGGTCGGCGGAGACCACGGCCAGCGTTGGCGTGGCAGGCGGCGTCGTACGGGGTGGCGTGGCGGGCGGCACCGTCCGCGTTGGCGTGGGAGGCTGCGTCGTCTGCACGGGCGTGGCGGGCTGCGACGTCCTGGTTGGCGGAACGGGAGTGGCGGGCTGCGTGGTTCGGGTCGCCGCGGGCGGCGCAAGCGCCAGGCCGTTGTAGACCAGCGGCAGGTAGAGTGGCGAGTCGTCGGGCGTCCGAGGGATGGTGGGCGTCGGAGGGACGGAGGGCGTCGGTGGAATGGTGCTGGGCGTCCGGGTGTTGGTCGGCCCCCGCGTCGCCGTGGCAGAGGTCGTCCGAACCTGGCCCGAGTCGGGGTTCAACTGCAGCGAGGAGACGTCGACGGCCTCAAAATCCGCCCCTTTCACGCCCCGAAGCTCTCGCAGAACGTCGTTGTCCCAACGGTCGTCGGGCGCGCCGGATAGGTACCAGGGCGATCCGTTGTCGGCCAGCATCATGCCGTACTTCTGGAGCGCGCGCAGGATGACCCGCACCTGCGGCGAGAATCCGGACATGTCGAAGTCGGCCTTGAGGCGGAAGCGCTGGCCCATGGGCGGGAACCGCTCCTCGGTGCGGGTCGAGGCGCGGTGCCGCGCCGGCCAGACATACGCCCGGCGGGTCGCCGGAACCGTGAAGCGCAGCGCGTGGAGGATCTCGCCGGCGGCCACCTCTTCATAGCGCACGAGACCGGGCAGGACGGGGAGGCCGGCGGCATCGGCCGACGTCCAGCCGTCCGGACGCAGGTCGTGCGAGTTCAAGTCATAAATCGCGCCGCCGACGGCCTTCCAGCTGCCGTCGTCCTGGGGATGGGCGTCGAACAGCTCGTAGAGCTTGCAGTTGTCCCGTTCCAAGACCAGCACGTGCCGATCGCCGTCGCCGTCGGGACCGCCTTCGATCGGCGCGTCTGTGGGAATGGGGTAGGGGCCCGGGTCGCTCTCGTCGGCGTACTCGAAGGTGACCTCCACCCCGGGCTGGCTCGCCGGTACGTCCACGAATGGAATGCCGATCGGGGAGCTCGTGCCCTCCAAGAGACCGGCGCCGAAGTCAGGGTGAAGGCCCACGTCGGCGCCGATGGTGTCGACGTAGAGGTCTGAATTGGGGACTACCGGCATGGTGTCCACCGCGGCGTTCCAGATATTGTCGGCGGGAAGGACGGGGCAGCCCTTGATCTCGGCCGACGTGAAGGGAGCGAGTGGCTGGCCCGAAACGGTCGGTGGGCTGGAAGCAGGTGACTCCCGGCCGATCGCGGATGAGGCAAGCAGCAAGCCTACACACAGGGAAAGCCGTCGTACCCCCAGGGCACCCGCCAGTCGATCAAGGCCGAGCGTTCGCAGCGTCACATCCAATCTCCTTGCAGGCAGCCGACCGGGGACAGGAAGCACAATCGCCCCCCGCCGGAATCGGCGACTCTAGATCTCGTCCCAGCCCCGGGTCAGGCGGTCCGTGGTACGCACGATAAGCGTGGAAAGCGCTGCCGTGGTGCCAATGCAACCGAAGTTGAAAAGATTTCGGTAGGAAGGCCCTCGGGATCGAAGCCCCGTGCCATAGGCTGATGCCAAGACACGCGATGGGATGGCAGATCCGTTAGGGTCACTGTGGATTGGAGCGAAACTGTCTTGGAACATCCGATGTGGAACGCACCGTGACGGAGGTACACCCGTGATGATCCACCGTCGTTCGCACTGGACCGCCGGTGTGCTGGCCGCACTGGCGGTGGCGGCCGGCGCGTGGTCCTCGGTCGCCCGGGGCGCCCCGGCTGCCGGCGACGAGCTGGACCCTTCGTTCGGCACCGGCGGGCGGGCAACCCTTGCCCTCGTCGGCGGGCTGGCCGCCAATGCCGTGGCGATCGACCCCGCCGGCCGGATCGTCACCGCCGGCGGCTACGCGCCCAACGGCAACCCGTTCGACGGCCTGATTTGGGTGGTGGCCCGGCATCTGGCATCCGGCCAGCCGGACACGGCTTTCTTCGGCAACGGCTACCGGGTCCATGGGACGTATCGGTGCAGCAACGACGACTGCTCGCTGACTGGCCCCGCCCGCGCGGTCCTGCCGCTGCCCGACGGCCGGGTGGTGGTGGGCGGGGACGACGGGAACAGCTACCTGATCGCGCGCTACCTGGAAGGCGGCGCGCTGGACCCGACCTTCGGCGAGGGCGGCTGGGTCGACGGCCCGTTCGAGTCCGACGCCACGACGCTGGTTCGCGGGCTGGCGGCCGGGCCGGGCGACAGCGTGTTCGTCCTGGTGGACCGCCTGGCCCGCACCGGCCGTGCCGCAACGTTCAGCATCCTGCGCCTCACGTCGACCGGCGAACCCGACGGCGGCTTCGGCGACAACGGCTGGCACCACGAGCTGTTCGCGCCGGTGGTGGCGCGGGCGCTGCTCCGGCTGCCCAGCGGCCGACTTCTGGTGGCCGGCTACAACGACTACGGGGACAGCCCCGGCTCGAGCGCGCAGTGCGTCGTGGCCAAGTACTGGGCCAACGGCGCCGCGCGCGACAACTCGTTCGGCCAAAGCGGCCTGGCGCTGTTTCACTTCGACCAAACCGGCCAGTTCGACACCTGTTTGGCCATGGCGTTGCAGGCCGACGGCAAGGTCGTCCTGACCGGCGAGAACAACGAGCACCTGGGGGTGGCCCGGCTGTTGGCGGACGGGACGCTGGACGACACGTTCAACACTGACGGCCGACTGGTGGTGCCGGCCGCCGGCGACCAGGCTAGCCAGGGCGGATTCGGCGTCGCGGCGGACAGGCTGAACCGAACGCTGGTGGCGGGCGCACAGTACAGTGGCGGCGGCACGTCGGCGATCCTCATGCTGCGGCTGCTGCCGAGCGGCGACCTCGATCCCAGCTTCGGTTCCGCCGGCCTGGTGACCACCACCTTCGGCGCCGCGCTGCGCAACGAGGCCTACGGGCTCGCTCTGCAGCCCGACGGCCGCGCGGTGGCCGCCGGCTACGCGCAGCCGCCGGACCTCTCGGCCCGGCTGGCGCTGGTCCGCTACCTCAACGAAGTTGAGGCTGCGTCGCCCACGCCGTCGACGACCGCCACGGCGATGGCGACCGCGACGGTGACGGCAACCGCTAGCCCGACGGCGACCCTCACCGCCAGCCCCAGCCCGACCGTGACACCCAGCCCCACCACCACCCCCAGCCCGACGGCCACGCCGACCGCGACCGCCGCGGGCTACACCGTTCGCGGCCGGGTGCGGCTGGAGCGACGCGGCAGCAACGCCGGGGCGACGGTGTGCGTGTTGGCATCGTGCGCCACCACCGACGCGGCCGGCGCCTACCAGCTCACGTCCACAGTTCGACGCGCCGGCCTGGCGCTGGTCGCGACGCACCCAAGTTATCTGCGGTCCGAACGGCCGTTCGAGGCCCCGGCCGAAGGCGCGACGGTGGACGCGCCGCCGCTGACGCTGCTCTCCGGCGACCTGAACCAGGACGGCAAGGTGGAGGTGGACGATGCGACCATGGTCGGCCAGCGCTTCAACCTGCGCTACGACCCCACCCGGCCCGGGCCACCGTGGCTCGATGCCTGCGACATCACCGACGACGACGTGATCGACATCCGCGACATGGTCGGCGTGCAGTTCAACCTGCTCAAGACGGCGCCCAGCCCGTGGCCATAAGGCCCGCTGGCACGCCCCAATCGCACCTATGCCCCATTCGAACCGAAGGAGCGACCTGATGGATCAACCGATCGGATCACCACGCCGGGCCGCGGTTCACCGCGCCCGGCATCGCCGCCTGCTGGCCTACTCGGCGCTCGGCCTCATGATGCTGGGACTCACGCTCGCGCTGTCCCGCCCGCCGGTCAGCGCCCAGACCGAGACCAAGGTGATGGTCACCATCTACAAAGTCTGGGAGCGGGGCTGCTACGGCGAGGACACGTTTGCGGGCTGCGTCGGCGGCGAGGACGCCGACTTCTATTCGATCACCTACATCGACGGCCAAAAGTTCGAGACCTCGCAGTTCGAGGACGAGACGAGCATCGAGCCCGGCTGGCAGTTCGTCAAGGTCGCCGCCCCGGACAGCTTGGTGCCGGTGAAGATCGAAGTATGGGACTACGACAGCGGCGCACGCGGCGGTGACGACCACGTCGACCTGACCGCGGGTGACGGTCGGTCCCTCGACCTCACGGTCGTCATCGGCAAGGACCCCGGCGCCTGCCGCGTCGGCGGCAACTTCCCGACCGGCAAGGCCACCTGCGGGCAGCGCATCACCGACGGCGGCAACGAGGACGAAGAGGGCGGCGGCATCGAGTTCAGCGTCGATGTCGTCTATCCGACCCGGGTCGGCCGGACATCGGTCAGCTGCACCCACAGTCCGCTGTGGCCCCAGCCCGGCCAGCCGGTGACGATCAACGCCGCGGCCATGGACATCGAGACCGGCTTCCAGCCCACGGCCGTACCGGGCATGGGCCCGGTGTTCGGCGGCCTGGCGACCATCTACAACTTCAGCCAGATCGCGGTCGACAAGCTCCAGATCTGGTTCAACGCCGACTCGGCGAACCCGAACCGGGTGATGGCCGCCGAGTGCCTCCGCCCGGCGACCGGGGGCGGCTGCCAGGCCATCGTGAACCCGACCGGCGCCACGTTCCAATACGGCTGCTGGCTCGAAAACCCCGGCGTCGCCATCGCCAGCAACTACCGCGAGGTGACCGTCGGCATTCCGCCCGGTGCCAACGTCGTGCCGGTGCTCTACCAGCAACCGAAGGAACGCGCCATCGACATCGTGATCTACCCGGACGGCGGCGCCGTAGCCCGCGCGCCGAGCGCCACCGACCGGGGCGTCGGCGCCGCAACGGGCTACGCCAACGGCTGGACGGACGCCCAGTTCCTGACCGACGCCAGCGCCGTCGTCAACGGCGCGCTGCTCGAACCCGTGTTCTTGCAGTACCAGAGCCGCATCAACATCTGGGTCTCGCAGCGCACCGGCGCCCCCGGCTGGCCGGCGACCGGCACGGGCGGCACCACCAACAACGGCATCGGCCTCACCGACGGCAACGGCCGCGAACCGTTCGCGGACGTAGCCGAGATCATCCACCGGCGCCAGATCAGCAACGGCGCGCCGGTGCCATCGCTCTCCAACGCCCGTGACGCGGCCGGCGGCGGGATGTTCACCGTCAACGCCCTCCGCGCCGACGGGCCCAACGTCATGCGCCACGAGTTGGGTCACGCCGTGTTCGGCTTGGCCGACGAGTACTGCTGCGACGGCGGTTACGGCGTCGCGGACCCGTTCCCCAACGTCTACCGCTCGATCGGCGCGTGCATGGCCGACGTCGCCGACCTGAACAAGATCAACGGCGAGCTGAAGTGGCCCACCCAGGGCCCGTGCCGGCCCATTCCGCAGGTGACGATCAACCCGCTCACGGCCACCGCGACGCCCGGCG
Organism: Candidatus Avedoeria danica; assembly: GCA_016703025.1. Taxonomy (NCBI): domain Bacteria; kingdom Bacillati; phylum Chloroflexota; class Ardenticatenia; order Candidatus Epilineales; family Candidatus Epilineaceae; genus Candidatus Avedoeria; species Candidatus Avedoeria danica. Next base: position 1,697,779 of record JADJCV010000004.1, on the reverse strand, counting down.
GGACGCCGACCCCACAGACGTGGGTCTCCGACCCGGCCAGCTTCGTCGACGGGATCAACCAGCGGTTTGACCTCATGAACAACAACGACTACGGCACGACGAGCGACATCCGCCGCTTCCGGTGGACCTTTGACAAGCTGTGCCCCGAAGGCGGCTGCTAGTGAAGCGCAGCGGAATGGAGAGCCCCATGGAAACCCTTACACGCGCCGCGACCCGTCCGGCCGCCATCGCCGCCATCGCCGTCGCCGTGGTCGTCGGCCTCGTCCTGAGCGTCGGCTACGTCGCCGATGCGGCCGGGCAACAGGCCCGCACGGCGAGCAGCCTGCAACAGGCAGGCTCGCCCCCTGCGTCGGCACCCTTGCCGCACTTCACGGCGCAAGAGGACGCCAACAGCCACGTATTCGACTTCGCGCTGCACTTCACGTCACGGACGAAGGTCACCGTCGACCCACCGTCGCTGCTCGAAGGCAAGGCGCACATCCAACGGACGGCGCCGCCGCAGCTGCAGCTGGAGCTGTACGACCGCGCCGGGGTCAAGCTTCGCTCGGTCAACGCCTGGCACCCGCTGCGCGTCGAGAACGTGGTCGTCCCGCGCCCAACGGACCCGGGACCGCGGCTGGCGCTCAACGCACGGGGGCCCAACGCCGCAGCTCCCAACGGACCGTCCGGACTCCAGCAGTTCGACCCGCACTTCTACGATCCGTACCACATCATCGGCGACGCGGGCGACGGGCACCTGTACCTGCCTTTCGACCCGCGCGTCAGCTCGGTGCGCATCGTCGACGTCGAGTTGGGCGGCGTGGAGCTGGCCAAGGTGTCGCTTGAGGGCGCGGCGCGGCGCTACTGCGCGCTGCAGCCGACGAATCGCTTTTGCATGGCCAGCGCCGGCGCGGCAGGCGGCATCGGCGGCGTTTCGCGCTCGACGCTGTACCTCGACCCTTACACGATGACGGTCGGGAGCAGCGCCGTGTTCACGATCGACCTCAAGGCGCGCAAGATGGTCGACCTGTACGGCGGCCAGCTGGCGGTGACCTACGATCCGCGCGTGGTACAGGTGGTGGACCAGGACCCGGGCCGCCCGGGCGCGCAGATCGTCCCGGCTGATTTTCCGAAGCCGGACACGGTCCTGCGCAACGTCGCCAACAACGCCACCGGCCGCTTGGAGTACTTCTTCACGCTCACCGGCGAGAAGGCGGGCGTGAACGGCGCCGGCACCGTCGCGCACGTGGTGATGCGCGGCGCCGGCCCGGGCAAGTCCTTGTTGGCGATCACCGAGACCGTCCTCTCCGACCCGCAGTCCTTGGCCATCCCGACCAAGACCGAGAACGCGCTTATCACCGTGCTCTCCGGGCCGGCGGCGAACGTCGAAGGCCAGGTCGAGCTCGAGCGCAGGCCGACGAGCGCCGGGGCGCGGGTCTGTAGCAGCGGGAACTGCGTGCTCACCGATGCCACCGGGAAGTTCACACTCTCCGGCGTGCCGGTGGGCCGGCCGGTGGACGTGACGCACCCGAGCTACTTGCGGACGCAGCGGCTCATTCCGGCCAGCGCCACCGGCACGTTGAAGTGGCCCAAGGTGAAGCTGCTGGCGGGCGACTTCGACAAGGACGATCGGGTGGACATTGTCGACGCGGTCATGATCGGCCAGCGCTTCAACCTCAAGTACAACATGACGGGTCCCAACCCGCGCTGGCTCACCGCCTGCGACATCACCGACGACAAGACCGTCAACATCCTGGACATGACCGGCGTGCAGTTCAACATGCTCAAAGTGGCGCCTGGCCCGTGGCCGGCACTGCTAGCCCACTCGCTATTGGCCCACGACAGGCTCGCCGCGCCGGCGCGAATTGCGCAAGCCGTGCGCGTCCGCCTCGTGCCGGGCGAGGCGCGCGCCGACGGGTTGGGCGTCGACATCCCCTTGGAGCTGCGCGTCGACGACGTGTCGCGCCTGTACGGCTACCGCGTGCAGTTGCGGTTCGATCCCACGATGCTCCAGGTCAAGGACGTGAGCCCAAGCGATGACGGCGTGCAGGTGTCGGTGGGCGAGTTCCTCGACCCGATCAACAGCTTCGTGCTGCTGAACCGCGCCGACAACACCGCCGGCACCATCGACCTGAGCGTCACCCAGACGGCGCCCGCCACCGGCGCGAACGGCAGCGGCCTGCTCGGCACGATCACGCTGCGCGGCCGCGCCGGCGGCACCAGCCAGGTGACGCTGCCGGAGGTGGTGCTGGTGGACGATACCGAACCGCAGCCGGCCACGATCCCGTCCGAGCAGACGGGCGCAACGGTCACCGTCGATGTCATGGATGCCGCCCCGCTGGACATCTACCTGCCGTGGATGAACCGCCGCTGAGTTGATAGAGTAGTCAGTCGACGTCTGCGCACGCCGCCGCCTGGGGAAGCCCCGGCGGCGGCGTGGTGGGCGGGGCGATGGGTGTGGGGCAGGCTGAGGGTGCGCAAGTAGGGCGTTTCGGCGTGGCGCTACGCTTCGTGCGTGACCCGCACCCCCATCGCCAGCCCCCCCGCCACCTGCAGCGTGAACCCGGTGTCCGCCTCGACCGCGTCCGGGGCGAGCGGCGTCGCCTCCACCCGCGGCAACAGCGTGGCCAGGATCAGCTGGGCTTCGGTGAGCGCGAACTGCTCGCCGATGCACTTCCGCGGGCCGCCGCCGAACGGGGCGTAGGCGAAGGGGTGGCTCGGGCCGGCGCCGTCCAGGAAGCGCTCGGGCCGGAACGCCTCGGGGGCGTCCCAGAAGCGCGGATCGTGGTGGGCCAGGTAGGGCAGGAGCGTGAGCGTGACGTGGGCGGGCACGCGGAAGCCCATCACCTCGTCATCGTCGATCGCCTGGCGGCTCATCGCCCACGCCGGCGGGAAGAGGCGGAGCGTCTCGTCCACAACGGCGCGCAGGAAGGGCAGCGCGGGTAGGTCGTCCATCGTCGGCAGGCGGTCGCCGACGACGCGGCGCAGCTCGTCGCGCGCCCGATCGAGCACCGCCGGGTGGGTCGTGAGGAGATGCCAGGCCCAGGTGAGCGTGTTCGCCGTCGTCTCGTGTCCGGCGCCGAACATGATGCCGAGCTCGTCGCGCAGCTGGACGTCCGTCATCGCCTCGCCGGTTTCGGCGTCGCGCAGCCCGAGGAGCAGGCCGAGGAAGTCGTCGCGTTCCTCGCCGCCGGACCGCCGTTCGTCGATGAGCGCCTGCATCCGCGCCGTGAGCACCCCCTTGGCGTGTGCGAGGTCGCGGTTGCGCCGCGTCGGGACCCACGCGGGCGGGGCGAGGAAGCGCCGGGAGCGGTACTCGAAGAAGTCCGTCGTGGCCAGCATCGCCCGGCCCATCTCGGCGGCATCGCCGCTGAAGTCCACCGAGAAGAGCGACCGGCCGACGACGGCCATCGTCACGCGGCGCATCTCGGCCTGCATGTCGACGTTGGCCGTACCGCCGGCGGCCCGCGCGGCGGTGCGCCAGTCGTCCAGCAGGCGTTCGGCCGCCGAGACCATCGTCGTGCCGAAGGCCTGGATCCGGGTGCGGTGGAAGGCCGGCTGCAGCAGGCGCCGCTCGGCCAGCCAGGACGGGCCGTCCAGCGTGAACAGGTTCATGCCGGTCAGGCGGATGAAGAGGGCGTTGATGAACGGCGCCCGCTGGTAGTTCAGGTGGTTGAGCTGCAGCACGCGCTGGATCCCGTCCGGATGGGCGATCGTCACAACCGGTTGCGTCACGAACCGCACTTCGAACACGTCGCCGAAGCGCGCGTGGCAGCCGCGGTAGTAGTCCAGCGCGTCGCGCCGGAACTCGGGCAGGCAGCCGAGGATCGGGTGGCCGGGCACGCGCGGCGCGCGCGGCAACTTCGGGTTCGTCATCGGACGATCTCCAGCACTTCGTTCAACCCCGCGATCGTGTGGTCCGGCGACTCTCCGGGGCCGAAGGGCGCCGCGGCCGGCAGGTAGGGGGGGCGATAGAGCACGCTCGTCATCCCGACCGCGTTCGCGCCCTTGATGTCGCGCTCCGGCCGGTCGCCGACGAACAGCGCGCGCCCGGGCGCCACGCCGAGCACGTCGAGCGCGGCATGGAAGATCGCGGGGTGCGGCTTGAGGCGACCGACGTCGCCGGAGGTCACACAGACGTCGATCCGCTCGGCCAGGCCGAGGGCGGTGAGCTCCGCCAGCCGCAGCCGCACCGGAACGTGGCTGTTCGTGACGATGCCGATCCGCACCCCGCGTTCCCGCAAGGTATCGAGGACGGACAGCGCATCCGGCAGCGGCACGACGCCCGGGATCGCCTCCCACCCGAACGCGTCGCACAGCGCGTCGACATCGAGCGCGGTCGTCCGCGCGCCGAGGCGGTCGAGCGCGTCGCACAGCGCGCGGCCGAGGCGCGGCGACGGGTGGTCCGGATCCACCCGCGAGGCCCGCCACGCGTCGACGATGGCGGCATGCGACGCCGCGGCCAGCGCGGACGCGTCGATATCGATCGCCAGTGTGGCGAGGTATCGGCGCAACCCTTCCGCCCGGCGCAGGCCGATCTCCTCCCAGCTCCATGCCGGGGATTCCCAACTCAGGAGCGTGTCGTCCAAATCGAACAGCACCGCCTCGAACGTCATTGCCGATTCCTCCGGCCTGCTGGACCCAACCGCCCGTCCGCACTACCCTCGCCCCATGTCGAACCCACCCCTCGCCCTCTCTTTGCGCCGCAACGACGTCACGCACCGCATCGCCCTCGCCGATGGCCCGCTCGTCCTCGGCCGCGATCCGGCGTGCGACGTCGTCCTCGACAACCTGTCCGTCTCGCGCCGCCACGCCCAGATCGGCCGCGACGGCGACCGGTTCGTCCTGCGCGCCCTCAGCCGCACGAGCCCGACCCGCCTGAACGGGCGTGTCGTCGTCCGCGACGCTGCGCTGTCCGCCGGCGATGTCGTCGAGTTGGCGATGGTCCGGCTGGACGTCGTCGCGATGTTGGACGATGAACAGGACGACGGTGACCCCAATGGCATCGCCAGCGACGGCGACGGACGCTCGAATCGCTAGGCGGCCCGGACGGTGCGCGTCCACGCGGCGCGGCTCTCGATCCAGCGCACGCCGAACGACAGAATGAGCGTCAGCACCAGGTAGACGGCGGCCATCAGGCTGTAGACCTGCATCGTGCGCAAGGACTGCGAGACGTGCTGGCTGGCGACATACACGATGTCGGCCACGGACAGGACGCTGATGAGCGAGCTGTCCTTCAGCAGCGCGATGAAGTCGTTGCCCAGCGGCGGCAGCGCCAGCTGGAGCGCCTGCGGCAGGATGACGAACTGCAGGGACTGGCGCCGGTTCATCCCAAGGCTCTGCGCTGCCTCGCTCTGCCCGCGCCCGACCGCCTGCACGCCCGCCCGCACGATCTCGGCGACGTACGCGCCGTAGCCGAACGCCAGCCCGAGGATGCCGCGCCACTCCATCGACAGGCAGCGCGACGGACGGCTGCATGGTTCGACGACCGCCGCCAGCCACGGCACGAGCCCGAACAGCGTCGCGCCGCCGTCCGCCCAGCCGAGGACGATGTCGCGGGCGGCCGTGACGAACCACGGCGCGAAGCCGAACCCGAACCACAACAGGACGACGAGCATCGGGATGCCGCGAATCAACTCGACATAAAGCGTGGCAAGCTCGCGCACCCAGCGGTGGCGCGATACCCGGCCGAGGCCGGCGATGACGCCCAGGACGAGCGCCAGACCGAAGCTGGCCAGCGTGACCGTGACCGTCACGCGCAGGCCGCGCTGCAAGACGCGCAGCGTCGTTTGCGCGTCGGGCGATCCGACGACGAACACGCCGACGGCCACGAGGCCCAGCGCGAGGACGATCAGCCACCACGGCGCCCGGGCGGCCAGTCGCGTCATGGCACGGTGGCACCCGACGTCGCGGTGACGGCGTCGCTGGCCGATGCGCCGTCGCTCGTCACCGCCGCGGCGTCTGCCGCATCCGCGGCATCGTCGGCCGGCTTGCCGACCTCCCACTCGGCCAGCAGCGCGTCGATCGTCCCGTCCGACTGGAGCGTGAGGATCGCGGCGTTGAACGCGGCCAGCAAGTCGTTGCGGTCGGCCGGGACCAGGATCCCGTAGTCCTCGCTGGTGAACGGCTCGCCGGCCAGCTTGAACGCCGCCGGATCGTCGCTGATGTAGCGCTGCGCGGTCGGGGCGTCGCACACGACGGCGTCCACGTCGCCGTTCTTCAGCGCCTGCATCGCCAGCACGTTGTTCGGGAAGCGCCGCATGTTCGCCTCCGGCACACCGCCCTTTTCGGTGGCGGCCGTGTCGCCCGTCGTTGCCTTCTGCACCCCGACCGTGGCGGTCGTCAGGCCGTCGACACCCGTCAACGTCGTGTTGTCCGCGCGGACGACGATCACCTGTCCGACGGAGTAGTACGGCACGGTGAACTTCGCCTTGCCGCTCGCCTCGCGCTCGGGCAGGATCGTGATCGAGCTCATCAGCGCGTCGAACTCGCCGGCGGCCAGCGCGGCGAAGATGCCGTCCCACGCCGTCGCCTTGAACGTCGGCTGGCAGTCCGCGATCACACAGATCGCTTCCATGAGCGCCGGATCGAAGCCGACGATGTTGCCGGATTCGTCCGTCGACTCCATCGGCGGGTAGGTGGCGTCCGTGCCGATCAGCAGCGACGCGCCGCCGAGGCCGGCCACGCTGTCGCCGGTCATCGTGCCGCTGTCGACCCCATCGCTTTCGGCGGGGCCGCTGTCGGCTGCGTCGCCGGGGGCCGGATAGGCCGACGTCGGTTCGGCCATTTGCTCCTGCTGCTGCGCGCGCTGCGCCGGATAGCCTTCGCTGCTGCCGCACGCCGCCAGGCCGAAGCCGGCCGCGACGGAAAGGGTCAAAATGGCTGCACGCCACGGGGTACAAGCTTGCATGGTCGTCGTGCTCCAGTCATCGCGGTCTCGGCCGACCGGGCGGCGGCCGAGCGAACGGCCGCGTTATAGCGCAACGGGTCGATGGGCACAAGGCAGACACGGGGGGTGATATGATCGACCCGGCCGGCCGACCCGACGATCGGCCCGCCACGTCGATCCGATGTTCGTTCCCCCAGGTCGATCCCCCAGGTCGATCCCCATAGTCGATTCCCTGTTCGATCAACCGTGCAGGACGTGCGATGGATGCCCGGACCGATGCCGCCTTCGCCCCGTTCGCCGCGCGCATGGCCGCCGCTGCCGTGCCCGAGATCGCCGTCCGGACGTTCCGGCATGCGTACGATCAGCTGCACGGCGGCGCCACCGGTCACATCGCGGGCCGCGATGCCCTACCGCCCGAGGGGCTGGCCGATCTCGCCGCCCTCGGCCACCATGCCGCAGCCGGGCGGGCCGCCCTGGATCGCACCGTCGTTCTCCGGCTGAACGGTGGGCTCGGCACGAGCATGGGCCTGCGCGGGCCGAAGTCGCTGCTGCCCGTGCGGGACGGCTGGACGTTCCTCGACATCATCGCCCGCCAGGTCCTCGCGCTGCGGGCCGAGACGGGCGCACGGCTGCCGCTGCTCCTCATGAACAGCTTTGCGACGCGCGCGCCGACGCTGGCCGCGCTGGCCGCCTATCCGGACCTCGCCACCGACGTCCCGCTCGACTTCCTGCAGCACCAGGTGCCCAAGGTCTGGGCGCACGATCTCATGCCCGTCGACTGGCCGGCCGATCGCACGCTGGAGTGGTGCCCGCCCGGCCACGGCGACCTCTACCCGGCCCTTGCATCCTCCGGCGTACTGGATGCCCTTCTGGCGGCCGGCTACGCATACGCCTTCGTCAGCAACGCCGACAACCTGGGGGCAACGCTCGATCTCTCGCTCCTCGGCTGGCTGGCCGCCGAGCACGTCCCGTTCGGTGTCGAGGTCACGCGGCGCACCGTGCTGGATCGCAAGGGCGGCCACCTGGCGCAACGCGCGGACGGCGCGCTTATGCTGCGCGAGCTCGCCCAGTGCCCGCCGGACGAGGTCGACGACTTCCAGGACATCGAGCGCTATGCCTGGTTCAACACGAACAACCTCTGGCTCCACCTGCCGACGCTGCGCGCCGAACTCGACGCGCACGGCGGCGTGTTGGCGCTGCCGCTCATCCGCAACCGCAAGCCCGTCGACCCGACCGACCCGTCGTCGCCGCCGGCGATTCAGCTCGAGACGGCGATGGGTGCGGCCGTCGGCGTGTTCAAGGGCGCGCGGGCGGTGCGCGTGCCGCGCGTTCGGTTTGCGCCGGTGAAGAAGAACGACGACCTCCTCCTCGTCCGTTCGGACGCCTACCGACTCGATGACGCGTGGCGCATCGTCCCCGCGCCGCCGTTTGCCGACGGCTCGCGTCCGCTGCCGGCCGTTCGGCTCGACGACGCGCACTGGCGCTCCGTGCAGGACCTCGATGCCGGGTTCCCGGCCGGTCCGCCGAGCATGACCGACTGCCGCACGCTCGCGATCACCGGCCGGTACCGCTTCGGCCGCGGCGTCGTCGCGCAGGGCGACGTGGCGCTGGTGAACGACGGACCGGACGTGATCGCGATCCCGGACGGGGCGCGGTTGAGCAATGGCGAATTCAGTAAGCAATCGTAAGAATTTCGAAAGACGGTATTGACAATCGCAACATTCCGGATACAATGGCCGCGAATCCGACGCCGGCTTGCATCCGAGGATGACCCATGTACCCCCACGTCCAGTCCTGCCCCGCCTGCCGGGGATCGCTCGTCACCACCCGTCTGTGGTGCCCCGAGTGCGACATCACCCTCGAAGGACGCTTCGACGGCGGCGGCGCGTTCGGCGGCTTGACCGCCGAGCAGCTGGCATTCGTGGCGACGTTCGTGCGCTGCGAGGGCAAGTTCACCCGCATGCAGCGCGAACTCGATCTCTCCTACCCGACGCTGCGCACCCGCCTGCACGCCTGCATCCGCGCGATGGGCTTCGAGCCCGGCGAAGACGGCGGCGCCGCGCCGGAGACGGACGCCCGCCGCGCCAAGGTGCTGGCCGACCTGGATGCCGGCGTGCTCAGCGTCGCGCAGGCGATCGAGGCGCTCGAAGGGGACGGCTAGGCACGTCGCTTTCGCCCATTCGAACCATTTGCCCGGGTTTGCCCAGCCCATTCGATCTCCATTTGGACGCCGTGACCGGTCCGGCAACCCACGTGCAACCACACACCACGCTGCTCGTGCAGCGACAGGAGGACAGACGATGAACGCCACCCCCTTCGATCACGCCCCCGACAACGATGATCGCGGCACGCCCGCCGAGGACGTCGGCATGGCCGCCGAGGACGTCGGTATGGCCGCCGAGGCGACCCAGGCGGCCGAGCATGCCGCTGCCGCGGCCGTCGCGGCCGCCGCGGACATTGCCGACCGCGTCGCGGAACGGCTCGAGGGCTTGGCCGAGGAGATCCACGTCCGGATCTCGGGCGTGCTGCACACGCTGCCGGAGCGGCTGGCGGCGGCGGGGCTGCAGCCCGACGAGATCGACCACATCCGGGCCGGCATCGAGCAGGCCGGGGAGCGGGCTGCCGCGCGCATCGAGCACAAGGTGGCCCACGTCGTGGCGCGCGCCCGCGTCCTGGCCCAGCGGGGCGAGCGACGTGTTCGACGCGAACGGGGCGAGGGATGGCGCTGGGGCGGCGCTTCCGCCGTCGATTCGGGCGCGATGGGGGCCATCGGTCCCCGTGGCCCGTTCGGACCGCGCGGCCCGTTCGGCCCACGCGCGCAGCGCGACGCGGGGGGCGGGCAGAGCACCGAGACGCTGACCGTCCTGCGGATGCTCGGCGAGGGCAAGATCACGGCCGACGAAGCCGAACGGTTGCTGGCGGCGATGGGCCGCGTCAACCAGACCGTCTGATCCAATCCGGACCGACTGAACTCGGTCACACGCGCACGGGAGGCCCTCTCATGTCGAATGCAGACGAACGACTGCGGATCCTGAACATGGTCGCCGAGGGCCGCGTCTCGGCCGAGGAGGGCGCCCGATTGCTCGGTGCGCTGAGCGGCGCCATGCCTTCGGCCGCCGGCACGCCCGGCGTGCACGACGGCGAGGGGCGGGCCAAGTGGTTCAAGGTCCGGGTGACGGACGCCGCCACGGGGCGTGATCGGGTGAACGTCACGCTGCCGCTCGGCATCGTGAACTACGGCCTCAAGCTCGGCCGCCGGTTCGCGCCGCACATCGAAGGCGATGCGTTCAGCCACGTCGACCTCGACGACGTCGCGGACGCGATCGCCTCCGGCGCCATCGGCCGGATCGTCGAGGTCTACGACGAAGACGAGGGCCAGCGCGTCGAGATCTTCGTCGAGTGACGCCGTCCCCCGATCCCCGCCGCCTCCCCAAAAAACACCACAAAGGACGCCCCCAATGGAAACCCTAGCCACCCGCCCAACCGCACCGGCCCGCGACCTCGTCGTCACCCGCCCGGCGGCGCCCGTCGTCGTTCGCGACGTCGCGGCGCTGGCCGAGCAGGCGCAGACGCTGCGGACGACGTTCGGGCGGCCGCTCGGAACGCGCGCCCGTCGGCTGCTCTGGTTCTGGTTCCGGGTGTACGTCCGCGAGACGAGGAACGGCCAGAACGAGCGCGTGGACGTCCGGATCCCCATTCCGATCCCGATCATCGGCGCGCTACTGCCCGGCCGGATGAGCGGCGTGCAGGCACTCAAAGCGCTTGCGCTGGCCGACGGCGCGCCGGCCGGGGAGGGCACGGCGGCTCTGGCGACCTACGTCGAGAGCGTCATGGGCTTCGAGTTCGTGCGGGTCGAGGAAGACCACCCGGAGCGCGGCCGCCGATCGCTCGTCGTCGTCGGCTTCGACTGACCTCGCCGCCGCGCCCGGCCGCCGGGCGTCGGGTGCCGGCGTGGTAGGATTGCGCCACGTCAGCGCCCGCGTCCGCGGCCGCCGATCCGGGGAGGTGCGGATGGGGAGCTTCAGCATCGGCTCGGACATCGGACCGCTGCAGGCGGTCATCGTCCACGAGCCGGGCGTCGAGATCGAGAACGTCACGCCGCACACCGCGGCGGACGCGCTGTACGACGACATCCTCTTCCTCGGCCCGGCGCGCGCCGAGCACCGGCAGATGACCGCCGTACTCGCCAAGGTCGCCGATGTGCTCCCCCTTGTCGACCTGCTGGCCGACGTCCTCGAGGACGGTGCCGTGCGGACGGCCCTCCTGGATTCGATCTGCACGCGCCATGGTTGTCCCGACCACGCCGTGGATCTCGCCGCCCTCCCGGCGGCCGCGCTGGCCCGGGCGCTGATCGGCGGCGTGCCCGAGCGCGCGAACACGCTCGCTCGGCACATCGACCCGTCGCGGTTCGCGCTGCCGCCGCAGCCGAACGCGTTCTTCACGCGCGATCCGGCGTTCGGCATCGGCGACCGCGTCTTCGTCGGGTCGTTCGCCCGCCCGGTGCGCGCCGACGAGAGCGATCTCATGCGCGCCGTGCTGACCCACCACCCCCGCCTCGGCGGCCGGACCGTCGACATCGGCTCGCGCGGCGGGCCGGGTGCGTCCATCGAGGGCGGCGATGTCGTCGTCGTGCGCGACGATCTCGTCATCGTCGGCTGGAGCGAGCGGACGAACGTCGCGGGCATCGACGCGCTGCTCACGGCGCTGGCCGAGGACGGGAAGACGCGCGACGTCCTCGTCGTGGCGCTCCCGGCCGGTCGGGCGACATTCCACCTCGACAAGGTCTTCACGCTGCTCGATCACGACACGTGCGTGGCCTACCCGCCGCTGATCACGGGCGACCACGGCTGCCGGGTGACCGTCGCCGAGCTCGCGGGCGGGGTCGTTCGCGGCTTCCGCGACGCGCACGGCCTGCTGCACGCCCTCGCCCGGCGCGGCGTCGAGCTGACCGTTGTGCCGTGCGGCGGTGTGGACCCGGTGAGCCAGGACCGTGAACAGTGGGCGTGTGGGACGAACTTCCTGGCCCTCGCACCCGGCAAGGTGCTCGGCTACGGCCGCAACGAGGCGACGTTTGCCGCGCTGGCGAACCACGGCTTCCGCATCGTCCCCGCCGACGACGTCATCGCGGGCCGCGTCGACATGGGCGCGCCGGGTCGCATCGCGGTGGCGCTCGACGGGGGCGAGTGCCTGCGCGGCGGCGGCGGCGTGCGCTGCATGACGCTGCCGGTGGCCCGCCGGCCGGCCTGGGGCGCTTGACGCCGCGCGGCGCGGCCGTACACTGCCCATCCGATCGCACAGCAACCGATCGCACAGTATCCGATCGCACAGCATCCGATCGCACAGCAACGTTTGCGAAACAAGGAGCCACCACGATGGGCCAGGACGAAGTCGTCGCCAACCAGCAAACGATCATCGCCAACCAGCAGATGATCCTCGCCAACCAGGACCTGATCGTCGCGAATCAGCAGAGCATCCTCGAGAACCAGAAGGTGATCGTCGCGAACCAGGCCACGATCCAGTCGAATCAGGGCAAGCTCGATCAGATCCTCGCGAACCAGGAACGGATCCTCGCGCGGTGACGGACGCGGGCGAGCGGTCGGACATCGACCCGTCGCCGGCCGCGCTGGGCGCCCAGGACAGCGACCCCGGCGCGACCGTCATCCGTCTCGGCCAGTTCCTCAAGCTCGCCGGCTTGGTCAACTCGGGCGGCGAGGCCAAGCTGCGGATCGGTGACGGCGAGGTCACGGTAAACGGGAGCGTCGAGACGCGGCGGCGCCGGCAACTGAAGAACGGCGACGTCGTGGCCGTCGAAGGGACGGAGGCGGTTGTCGATCTGGTCGTCGATCTGACGGAGGACGATACCTGACGGAGGACGATACGGACGACGGGTCCACGCCGTAGTACACGACCACTGGACACGCTCGGGGTTGCCACCAGAGTGGGGAACCCGGAGATTCTGCAGTGGTGGTGTACCAGGGGCGGCCCGCTGTGTTGCCCGCCCGGGTCTGACCCACCCGCTGCCTGTCCGACCCCCTCAGTCCACCGCCTCATACGCCCGCACGCTCCGCCACAACCGCGACAGCGGCGTGACCGGCACGCCGCGCGCCCGATGCGCGGCGCCGATCTCGAAGGCCAGCGACCACTGGCGGCAAAGCGTGCGCCACGCCGTCCAGACGCTGTTGCGGGCATCGTAGATGTCCGTCGCCTCGGCCGTGACGCCGTTCAGCTCGACGATTCGGAAGTTGTCCCCGGCCATGAAGTCCTCGATGGACGGCGTCCGCAGATCGTAACGGCCGATGTGGAACCCCTCGAACGCTTGGCTGACGCGGTCCATGGCCGCCTCGAGCGCCGGCGTCCGCGCCCAGTTGCCGTCGCGGAAGATCGCGCCGCGGGCGTGCGTGCCGACCTCGACGAGCAGCACGGCTTCGCCGGCGGCGGGCACGTCGTGCAGCCGCTCGGCGTTCGCGGCTTGGTAGGCGCGCGCCATGCAGACGGCGCGGGCATCCGCCAGGATGAGCGTTTCGAGCGTTCGCACCCCGTCGCCGACGAGCGTCGGCAGCACCTTCTCGGTGATCGAGAAGATCCGCCCCCGCGTCTCGCCAGGGTGGCGCACGTAGAACACGCCGAACTCGTGGCCGGGCGCGAACGCCTGGGCGATGACCGGCCCGCTGACGCGCGCCAGGTAGTCCGCGGCCGCCTCGCAGCTGCGGACGATCCGCACGCCGGCGCCGCGCTGGCCGATGTCCGGCTTGAGGACGATCGGGTACGTCGTGCCGACGTGGCGAACGAAGGCGTCAAGGGCCGCGAGCCGGGCCGCCGGATCGGCGTCGGGGGCGATCAGGCGGTGCGGGGCGACGGCGTCGCCGGCCGCGGCGAGCCCGGACAGGATCGCGTGCTTGGACTCGCCGATGAACCCGCCGTCCGGAATGCCGGGGTTGGCCGCCGTGAACACCGTGAAGCCGCGGTGCTTGACGCCGAGCCACAGGATCCAGGCGACGACCGGCGGGTAGAAAGCCCACATCGGCCAGAACTCCCAGTGCGTGCAGCGCCGCCACCGGCCGACGAGTCGCCGGCGCGCCCGCCACGCCCGGCTCGACGGGGCGGTCATCGGGCGCCACCGCAGCGCGGGAGCGTCAGCGCCCGCCCGAGGACGGCGGTGCAGGCCGGCCCGGGCCCATAGCGCATCCACACCTGTTCGCGCTCGACGCCGAGCATCGTCAGGCTGACGGTGTGGGCCTCCGGGCGGTGCATGCACACCGAGAAGCCGCCGCGCTCCGGCACGTGCGAGCGCTGAAACGCCTCGAGGCGTGCCAGGCGCGCCGGACCGTCGAGTCGATCGCCGACGTCCGGCCGCGCCGCCGCCGGGTCAGGCCCGACGAGAACGTCGTACGTCGCGGCCCGGACGGCCAGCACTTCGGCCGTGGCGAATCCCGACGAGCTGATCGGCGGGCGGACGACCGGCGCCCGTGCGATCGCGAGGCTTCGGCCGTCCCACGTGGCGCGCACCCTGCCGCCGCCGGTGTCGAGCGTCAGCACTTCGAACGGGCGGAAGGCGGCGGCAGTCCCCGCGTCGGCGAGACGATGGACGACGTCGTCGACGGTGGCGCACGCCATCAGCCGGCGCACGAGCTGCCCGCGGGATGGCCAGAGGGCTTCGGGCGCACGTGTGTCGGCCCACCGTGGGGCGTCGGCCGATACACGTGCGGCGTCGGCCGTCCGTGCGGCGTCGGCGACGTAGTGGTTCAACAGCCCGACCGTCACGCCATGCGCGTTCACGCCGAGCCACGTGCCGCCGGCGTCGCGGTCCGTTGGGGCCAGGTAGGGCACGCCGTCGCACGCCGCGACGGTCGGCGGGGCGGCGGCCCCGCGACTGCGGCGCTCGTCACGGTTGAACAGCAGCGCGTATCCGCCGTCGGGGTCGTCGAGCCAAGTGATCGTGCACATCGGGACGGTCGCGGGTGCGGACGGCGGCCTCAGGCGCCCGCGACCGTCCGCTCGGCCTCGCGCGCGGCTGCGGTGTGCCCGTCGGCCAGCCCGTCCGGCCAGCCCGCCGGCCAGCCCGCCGCGGTGCCGAAGCGTCGACGGCGCGACGCCGAAGCCGGCCGGCACCGGGATGGCCTGGTGGCGCAGGATGTGGGCGATGAGCGCGTAGTGGTGGACGGTGTGGCTGACGAGGAACAGGAGCTCGCGCCGCACCGTCGACGGGCAGCGAGGATCGATTCCGTCGGCGCCATCCACCGGGCCGCAGTCGATGACGATGTCGACCGACCGGTCCACGTCCTCGGGCGCAACGGCCGCCAGGGCGTTGGCGATGTCCAGCAACGCGCGGCGGGCGAAGAGACGGTTGGTCTCGAGCCGCTGGTCGCGGTCGCGGGCATCGTAATCGATCAGGCCGGCGCGGTGTCCGTCAAGGAAGCGGGCGTAGTGGTCGATGCAGTGCCGCAAGTGGGCGCCGACGCCGCTGGTGTACACGGGCGGCGACGTCCGCGTGAAGGCGTGGTCGTCGATCGTCTCCAAGAGGTCGATCGCTTGTCGGACGAAGGCGATGTTGGCCGCGGCGAGCGCGACGTCGGTGCTCATGAACCCTCTCCTGTGATGACGGGCACGAACATCGCCGTCACCCGTTCGTGGAGCGCGGCGGCCAATGCCTTGCGGTCCGCGTGCTCCACTCGGTCGGGGCCGAAGGCCAGCGGCGCGTCGATGGCGGCGATGTGGAGCATCGCCCAGAAATGGGGCGCGAACTCGGCATCGCCCCACCAGCAGACGCTGTTGTGGGCCGGCGGCTCGCCGGGCGGCGTGGCGTACGAGAGCGCGCCGTAGGCCACCGGCAGCTTGAGCGCGGCGGCGGGCTCGAGGACGGGCGATCGGAACGGGCCGACCTTGCGGCCGTCCGTCGAGGTCCCCTCGGGGAACAGGACGACGCCGTCGCCGCGTTCGAGGACGCCGTGGATCGTGGCGTTCACGGACTGGAGGTCGCCGAAGTCACGGCGGTTGATGAAGACCGTTCCGAGCCGTTCCGCCGCCCACCCGATGACCGGCCACGTCGCGATGTCGTGGCGGGCGAGGAACACGGCTTCGAGGCTCGCGCCAAGGACGAGGATGTCGATATAGCTGAGGTGGTTCGTCACGAGCATGAACGGCGCGGTCGGCAGTTCGCCGCGCACCTGGATGCAGATGCCGAGGATGCGGACGACGACACCGCACCAGCGGCGGAACATGCGCTGCCGGAAGCGCCGGGCGGCCGGCGTCGTGCGGCCGAGGACGGTCTGGCCGGCGACGAGCCCGCCGTACCCGACGGCGGTCACGGTGACGAGCGCCGTCGCACGCACGACGGCCCGCGCCCTTCGCCGCGCGGCGAGTGCGGCTGCCGCGATCCGACGGTCGGACGAGGCCGGCGACGTCGGTGGCCGCAGCCGCTTGGCCATCGCCATCCGTCAGGTCCCGAACAACTTGCGTCGGACGCGCTCGTCCATCTCCCGCACGTTCAATATCGTCAAGAAGTCGATCGTCTTGAACTCGCGGTCGATCGCCGGCGGGCCGAGGATCTTGCAGCCGTGGTGGAGGTAGATGCGCATGAGCTGGGGGATGTTCACCTCGGGCAACGTTGAGATGGAGTGATCGGGATCGACGACGCACTGATGTGCCGGTTGGGGGCTGCAGCGCCATGTCGGATGCATGAAGCCCTCCGCTTCCAGCCAGTCGAGGGCCGCCAGTCCCTCTTCCGGATCCTGCGTCGTCAGGGACGTGCAGCCGAACATGAAGTCGCAGCCATTGTAGTCCAGGTAAGTGGCCAGCCCCTTCCAGAGCAGGTAGAGCACCCGGCCGTTGCGGTGGTGTGCGGCAATGCACGCCCGACCGGTCTCGGCAGCGCGCTCGAGGACGTCGCCCGGAAGCGTGGCCACGTCGAACAGCGTTGCGGAGTACCAGCCAAGACCGCTGTCCGCCATCGGCTTCGTGTGGGCGCGGTACGTGCCGACGAGCTGGCCGCCCTCGACGTCCGTGACCATCAGGTGGTGGCACCATGCGTCGAACGGATCGCGGTCGCGGCCGGTGGCGAACGACTCGGCCAAGCCCTCGCCGAGTTCCAGGTTGAAGATCTTGAACCGCAGCTGGAGAACGGCGTCGAGGTCGGCCTCGTCTTGCGCCCAGCGGACCGAATACGGACCCGCGCGGAGCGCTTCCCGCGGGATCCGCTCGGGTTGGAACGGGTAGGCGGGCTCGATCGGCACAGAGGACAGGCTCGGCAGGGTCGTCGGGATCGACACGTCAGTGAGCGTCCTGGGCTGGCTTGGGCGAGGGCCGCTGGGGGACGCGGCGGAGGATATTGTGCCCTATCGCGGGCACGCGGTGGGCACTTCGGAGCCCGGAACCCTATAATGCCCCGTCGCCGGGCAGATCCGCCACCCGCACCGCAAGGGACGGCGGCGATCCTGCCCCAACGGTCAACGGTACGATGGACGACAACGCTTGCAACTGCCTGAACTGAACTGGAACGCCGCCGCCCGCCTGGCCTTCGACGCGATGAGCGACAAGCAGGCCGAGGACCTCATCATCCTCGATCTGCGCCCCGTCACACCCATCGCCGACTACTTCGTCATCGGCACCGCCGGCTCGACGCGTCAGATGCGCGCCGTGGCGGAGGCCGTCGTCGACGCGCTACGAGAGACGATGGGGCTCAAGCCGGCGACCGTGGAGGGCGCGCCCGAGTCGGGCTGGATGCTCGTCGACTACGGCGGGCTGATCGTCCACGTCTTCGATCCGGAGCGCCGCGCCTTCTACACCCTCGAGTCGCTGTGGGCCGATGCGCTGCTCGTTGCGCGGATGGCATAGCGGAGGCATCAGGGGCGATCGATCAGCGCGCCTGCGGTGATGCGGGCGCCGTTCCGGCCCGGTGCTCGGCCAGCTCGAGCGTCGCGACGAGGACGCAGGCCGTCGTGACCGGTCCGACGCCGCCGGGCACCGGCGTGAGCCAACCGGCGACGTTGGCCACGGCCGCCGTGTCCACATCGCCGACCATGCGCCCGCCGTCGCCATCGTCCACCCAATTCGTGCCGACGTCGACCACGACTGCGCCGGGCTTCACGGCGTCCGGACCGATGAGCGCCGGCCGCCCGACCGCCACGACGAGAACGTCGGCCGTTCGGGCGACGGCGGCCACGTCCCGCGACCGGGAGTGGCAGATCGACACCGTCGCGTCCGCCTGCAACAGCAGCAGCGCCACCGGCAGCCCGACGGTCTTCGAACGACCGACGACCACGGCCTGGGCGCCGGCAAGCGCGATGCCCGCATCTGCGAGGAGCGCCATCACGGCGCGCGGGGTCGCCGGCTGCGGTCCGGGCATGCCGCAGATCAGCCGGCCGAGGTTGGCCGGCGTCACGGCGTCGACGTCGCGCAGCGGGTCGATCGCCGCCTGCACGGCCGCCGTGTCGCAGCCGCGCGGCAGCGGCATCTCGACGAGAATGCCGTCGACCGCCGCATCGGCGTTCAGCGCTTGCACGGCGGCGACGACGTCCGCCGTCGTGGCGTCGGCCGCCAGCCGCTCGGCGCGATAGGCGATGCCGGCCTTGGCCGCCGCGACGCCCTTCGATCGCTGGTAAGCGGCGCTGGCCGCGTCGTCGCCGACGAGGAGCGAGACGAGCGCGGGGGGCCGGCCGACCGAGGCGGCGAAGCGCGTCGACCGCTCGGCCGCGTCGGCGCGCAAACGCTCGGACAACGCCTTGCCCATGAGCCATGAAGCCGCCATGTGGGACGTACCCTTCCTGTGTGGGTTGCGTTATCCTGTGCATGCAGGACAACGGGTTGTGATCGGGTGGAGGTCGGGATGCGCGTGAGCATCGATTGGGCCGTTTGTTGTGGTGCCGGCATGTGCGCCGACACGGCGCCGCGCGCCTTCCAGGTCATCGACGCGGGCGACGGTCGCCGGCGTGCGGTTGTGAGCGGCCCGGCCGCGGATGACGTGCTGTGCGAGGCGGCATACGCCTGCCCGACACTGGCCATCCGCCTGATCGACGACGATGGCCGCGCCGTCTACCCGCCGGCGCCGCCGGCGACCGGCGGCCGATGATAGACCGGCGGCCGATGATAGCTGTCGCGGACGTCGCTCCGCAAGGACGTGGAACGCTTCGGGCGGCGGCGGGGTCTCATCGACTGCGCGGCCGTCGCGGCCGCGTCGACTGCCCGGGCGTAACCATCGCGTGTCGTTACGCGCATGCCTGCGCCCGACCTATGACGGGTGCGGGTGTGATGCGATGAGCGAAGCGGGTCCCAGCGGCTTCTGGAAGGGCTACCGAGCCGGCACCGGCGTGGTGGAGCCCGTCAGCGACGGGTCGCTCGTGCGGAGTGTGCTCGAAGGCGACGAGGTCGCGCTCGGGACGCTGTACGGGAACTACGTCGATGCGATCTATCGGTTCATTCTCGCACAAGTCCGCGATCGGGAGGATGCCGAGGATCTGACGGCCGATACGTTCGCCCGAATGATCCAGGGACTGGCCGGCTTCCGGCACGAGGCCAGCTTCAAGAACTGGCTCTATCAGATCGCGCGCAATGCTGTCCGCAACCACCGGCGGGCAGCGGGCTATCGACGGACGGTGGCGCTCACGCCGCAGCTGCACGCAGCGGATCACAGTGACGCACCGACCGACGGGGTCGAGGAGGATGCGGTGGTCGTCGGGCTGCTGCAACCGTTGCCGCCGCGCTATCGTCAGGTGCTCGAGCTCCGGTTCCTGGCCGGGCTGAGCATCGAGGAGACGGCGAAACGAATGGAGATCACCGTCGCCAATGCCAAGGTGCTGCAGCATCGTGCGCTCAAGCGCGCGGCCGGCCTGAAGGAGGCCTCAGAGGTTCATGCACGACGACGGGCTTGATGCCGAGCGGGATGCGCTGAACGCGGCCGTGGATGCCGTGTTGGCTGGCGCGTCGCCCGACGACGTCGCCGAGCGGCTGCCGCCCGAGCTCCGCCCGCTTCTCGTCGCCGGCAGTCGGCTCGCGCAGCATCGCCCATCCGGCGACGCGCTTCGGCCCGGGTTCGTCGTCGGGCTCGGCGAGCAACTGCGCATGGACTTGCGCCTCTCGTTGTCGGAGGCCGGTCCGGCGCCGGCGGATGCCGAGCGCCCCGCGCGCGGTGACGC